>NZ_JBSGYY010000066.1:0-32387 GCF_053610705.1 Streptomyces sp. NPDC054872
TTGGCGGGGGGGGGGGGGGGCCCCGGCCCCCGGGGGCCCCCCCCTCACGTTCGGGCGTCACTCACCCCTGCGCCGCATCCTCCGCGTGCAGGCTCATCGGCCCATAGATCTTGTTCGCGTCCTCGAAGAGCGACACCTGGTCGGCGCCGCCTTCCGCGAGCTCCTTCCAGAACTCGCCGAGCCACGACTCCGCGTCCCCCTGAGTCGTGAACTCCTCGGGCGTCAGAGCGGGCTGGACCTCCGTCCCGTCCGCCTTCTCGAACCGCCACGTCCATGCCGCCATGCCAGCCTCCCGATGGTCCGACAGCTGTGTGAAGCCCTTGGCAGCCTAGCCGGGCGAGCGGCGCTCGCGGTGACGCGGGAGGATCTTCCTGTGGAACTGACTCTGCTCGGCACCGGCGCCCCCGAAGGCCTGCCCCGTCCCGGCTGCCCCTGCGCGGCCTGCGCGACCGCGCTCGGCGGCGCGGCGCGCGCCGCCACCGCACTCCTGGTGGACGGCGTCCTGCTGCTCGACCTCACTCCTGGCGCCGCCTTCGCGGCCGCCCGCTCCGGGCACTCGCTCGCCGGCGTGCGCCAGGTGCTCCTCTCCCATCCGCACGACGGCCCCTCGGTGGAGGTGCCCGCGGGCCTGCCGCAGCCGGGCCGGGTGCCCGACGGGCGGGAGCTCGCGCTGCTCACCGGGCACCGGGTGCGCGCCGTGGCGATGGACCACCCCGGCACGGGGTACGAAGTCGTGGGTCCCGACGGCCAGCGGCTGCTGTATCTGCCTCCGGGCGGTGCGCCGGCCGGGCTGCCGGACGAGCAGCCCGCGTACGAGATGGTCCTCGCCGATGTGGTCGGGCGCCCCGACGGTCTCGCGCGGCTGCGGGCCACCGGGGCGATCGGACCGACCACGGACGTCGTCGCCGTCCATCTGGGCCACGAGGTGCCGCCGGGCGCGGAACTGACCCGCAGGCTGGCGGCCGCCGGTGCGCGGGCCGTGCCGGACGGGGCGACGCTGGTGGTCGGCGCCTATGAGGACGTGCCGGACGTGCCGCGCCGCACCCTCGTGCTCGGCGGCGCACGGTCGGGGAAGTCGGTGGAGGCCGAGCGCCGCCTCGAGGCCTTCCCCGAGGTCTTGTACGTGGCCACGGGCGGCACCAGGAACGGCGACTCCGAGTGGGCGGACCGGGTGAGCGCCCACCGTGAGCGGCGGCCCGGGTCGTGGAACACGGCGGAGACCTGCGACCTCGTGCCGCTGCTCGCGGAGGACGGCCCTCCGCTGCTCATCGACTGCCTGTCGCTGTGGCTGACGTACGCCATGGACGAGGTGAACGCGTGGGACGACGACGAGTGGGCGGGCGGTGGCGAGCGGGCGCTGCGCAAGCGGGTCGCCGAGCTGACGGACGCGGTGCGGGCGACCCGGCGCACGGTCGTCGCCGTGTCGAACGAGGTCGGCTCCGGCATCGTCCCGGCGACCGCGTCGGGCCGCCGCTACCGCGATGAACTGGGCCGTCTGAACGCGGCGTTCGCCTCGGAGTGCGAGCACGTGCTGATGGTCGTGGCGGGTCAGGCGCTCACCCTGCGCTGCTGACCCGGCCGTTCACGCGGTGGGGTCGCGGCGGGCGATGACCCGGTAGGCGTTGGAGAAGCGGGTGCGGCTCACCACGGGGGCGAGGAGCCGGTCGGCCAGGGCTGCCGCGGCCAGGAGCGGCACCGCGATGCGGGCCGCGGCACGGATGCGGCCGAGGGTGACGGCGAGCCGTGCGGTCAGGTCGAAGGGGATGTGCGGCTCGCGCCGGTCGGTGGCCACGACGGTGTAGCCGAGGCTCTCCAGCTCGGCGTGCAGGGCGGCGGACGGGATGCGGTGGTAGGGCTGCGGCCTGATCCACCCCGTGTCGAGGATCCTGGCGTACCGGCTGCGCGGCTCGGGGACCTCGATCATCAGATGGCCGCCGGGCCGCAACACCGTGCGGGCGGCGATGAGTTCGATGCGCGGGTCGGCGCTGCGCTCCAGGTAGTGGAACATGCTCAGCGCGTCGTATCGCCCCGCGAGCTTCGGCGCCAGGTCGGCAAGCAGCCCGCGGTGGGCCTCCTCCACACGGCCGGCCCTGCGGCCCTCCTCCACGCGCCCGGTGAGGTCGAGGCCGTCGAAGGCGGTGTACGGATGCACCCCTTGGGCGACGGCGGGGAAGTGCCCGAGCCCCGTCTCGATGTCCAGCCAGCTCTCGGGCTCGATGAACCTGCCCATCGCGCGGGCCCGGGCCCGGTGGCGGCGGGTGGAGCACGGGACGGTGAAGATCTTCTCGGCCTGGGCGGCGGCGGCCTGGGCTGCGTCCATGGGCGTGGCGGGCTCCTCTGTCGGGCGGTGCGGACGGTACGAGCGGTGCGGACGGTGCGCGTGCGATCAGTGCGACAACCCACCCAAACGGTACGTAAAGGATCATCGTCACCGGCGCAACGACACCGTGCAGGCGGCCGGTCCCGCCGGCCTCGCGCGCGGGGGGACGCCTGCTGCCGGGCCGTTCGAGCCGGGCCCTGACCCTGCCGGTACTGTTCGGCGAATGAGCTCGCTGAATCTCGACGACTTCACCGACCTGATCGAGCGGCCCGACGGCGGGATCCGCCGCGACGCCGAGGAGCGCAGGGAACGGCAGAGCGTGCCGCCCGGAGCGCTCGGCCGCCTGGACGAGCTGGCCGAGTGGCTCTCCGCCGCCCAGTCGTCGGTACCGGTCAAGCCGATCGAGCGACCGCGCGTGATCCTCTTCGCGGGTGACCACGGGGTCGCCGGCCTCGATGTGTCCGCGCGGCCCGCGGGCAGCGCGGCCGAACTCGTGCGCGCCGTGCTCTCCGGCGTCAGCCCCGTCTCCGTTCTCGCGCGCCGTCTCGACGTGCCCGTCCGGGTCGTCGACATGGCCCTCGACTGCGACCCGGCCGAGCTTCCGGCGGAGGTCGCGGGGCACCGGGTGCGGCGCGGCTCGGGTCGCGTCGACATCGAGGACGCGCTGACGACGGAGGAGGCCGAGGCCGCCGTGCGGGCCGGGATGGCCGTCGCCGACGAGGAGGCGGACTCGGGGACGGACCTGGTCGTGCTCGGCGATGTGAGCGTCGGTGGCACGACGCCCGCGGCCACGCTGGTCGCCGCGCTGTGCGGAACCGATGCTTCCGTGGTCACCGGGCGGGGCGGCTCGCCGATCGACGACCTCGCGTGGATGCGCAAGTGCGCGGCGGTACGGGATTCGCTGCGGCGGGCGCGGCCCGTGCTCGGGGATCAGCTGGAGCTGCTCGCGACGGTGGGCGGTGCGGACATCGCCGCCATGACCGGTTTCCTGCTGCAGTGCGCGGTACGGCGCACCCCGGTCGTCCTGGACGGCGTGGTGGCCTCGGCCGCGGCACTCGTGGCCCAGCGGGTCGCCTTCCGGGCGCCGGACTGGTGGCTGGCGGGGCACAACAGCGGGGAGCCCGCGCAGGCCAAGGCCCTGGACCGGATGGCGCTCGACCCCGTACTCGAGCAGGGCGTGCAGGTCGGCGAGGGCGTGGGCGCGCTGCTCGCACTGCCACTGGTGCGGGCCGCGGCGGCGCTCTCCGCCGAACTGCCGGAGCGGGAGCCGGAGCCGGAGCCCGAGCCGGTGGCAGAGCCCGAGCCCGAGCCGGGGACCGAGCCCGAGCCGGGGGCCGCGCTCAAGACCAGGACCGTCTCCGGTGTCCCGCCCAGGGCAGGGGACCCCGAAGCGGAGTGAGCGGCGCGTCCGCGCGCAGCCGATGACGGCCCGGCATGCCCCATATGATCCCTTTTCATGGGAGATGAGCAATCCACTGCCGGGCGCCGTCAGCGCTTCGCCGCAGCCTTCAGCGTCTGGTACCTCCGCGCCGTCACCTTCATCAACCTCCTGAGCGCGGTCTGGGTCTCCCTCGGCCAGGATCTGCGGCGGCACAACACCGAGAACTACTTCACGCCGTACCTCCTCACCGCCGGCTTCGCGTCCGGTGCGTTCACGATGTTCCTGGCGATCACGATGCGCCGCCGCAAACGCGCCGCCTGGATTCTCAACCTCGTACTCAGCGGGCTCTTCCTGCTCCTCTTCGCGTTCGCGATGGTCTTCCCGGAGATCCGCGGGTACGCGCAGAACTGGATCTCCCTCGTCCTGACCGCCGCCTTCGTCGCCTCGCTGATCGTCGGGCGGCGGGAGTTCTACGCCAAGGGCGACCGCTCCAACCCGAAGCTCGCCGCGGCCGTCGCCGTCGGCGGGCTGCTCGTGACCTCGCTGATCGCCGCGCTCCTGGTCACCGTCACCAACCTCGCGCACGACGAACACCGTTCGACGTTCCTCGACCGCTGGCGCTACGGCACGATGCGCCTGGTCTCGCTGGCCGCCGACGACCGGCGGTTCGAGGGCATCGCCACGCCCGGCTGGGTCAACGTCACCATCAACGTGCTCAGCACGCTGCTCCTCCTTGCCGTCCTGTACGCCGCGTTCCGCTCGCGCAAGGCGGTCGACCCGCTCACCGAGGACGACGAGCGCAAGCTGCACGCACTGCTCGACAAGTACGGCGAACGCGACTCGCTCGGCTACTTCGCGCTGCGCCGCGAGAAGAGCGTCGTGTGGTCACCCAGCGCCAAGGCGGCGGTCGCCTACCGGGTCATCGGGGGTGTGTCACTGGCTTCCGGGGATCCGATCGGAGATCCGGAAGCCTGGCCGGGCGCCATCGAGCCCTGGCTCGCCGACGCTCGCGAGCACGGCTGGATCCCCGCCGTCATGGGCGCGAGCGAGGAGGCGGGCACGATCTACGCCCGGCACGGCCTCGACGCGCTCGAGCTGGGCGACGAGGCCATCGTCGAGACAGCCGAGTTCACGATGGAGGGGCGGGCCATGCGGACGGTCCGTCAGGCGTACAACCGGGTCAAGCGGGCCGGTTACGAGGTGCGGATCCGGCGCCACGAGGACATCCCGGCCGACGAGATGGCGTATCTGCTCGAGCGGGCCGACGACTGGCGCGACGGGGCCACCGAGCGGGGCTTCTCGATGGCGCTCGGACGGCTCGGTGATCCCGCGGACGGACGGTGCGTGATGCTCGAATGCACCGATGGCGACGGCGAGTTGCGGGCCGTCCTCTCCTTCGTGCCGTGGGGCCCGCGCGGGCTCTCCCTCGACCTGATGCGGCGTGATCGCGACTCCGAGAACGGCCTGATGGAGTTCATGGTCATCGAGCTGCTCCAGCGCGCGGCCGAGATCAAGATCACTCAGGTGTCCCTCAACTTCGCGATGTTCAGGTCGGTCTTCGAACGTGGCTCGCGGCTCGGCGCGGGCCCGGTCCTGCGGCTGTGGCGCTCACTGCTCACCTTCTTCTCGCGGTGGTGGCAGATCGAGTCGCTGTACCGCGCCAACGCGAAGTACCGCCCGATCTGGGAGCCCCGCTTCCTTCTCTTCGAGAAGAGCGGTGACCTGCCGCGCATCGGTCTCGCGTCGGCGCGTGCGGAGGGCTTCCTGGAGGCGCCGGGCCTGCCGAAGCGGCTGCACCGCAAGCACCTGGAGTCCCGACGATGAGCGCCCCCGCCCGGCAGGCCCCGCCCGGCCGCCTGGCCCGCATGGCCCGGTCCGAATGGGGACCGCTGTACGCCGCCGTACGCGACGGCATAGCCGGACGGCGGTGGCGGGCGGCGCCCATGACGCTTGTCGCGGTCTGCCTCACCGCCCTGCTCCAGTTCACGCAGAACCAGTCCTGGGGCTATCGGTTCGTCCAGAACATCGGCTCCGTACGGGCCGACGACCCGCTCTGGCTCGCCCTGCTGCGCACCCCGCTCTCGCTCTTCGTGCCCGCGCTCGACCTGCCCGTCTGGGGTGCGCTCGCGCAGATCCTGCTGGTGTTCGGCATCGCGGAGATCTGCGTGGGCCGGTGGCGCACGCTCGCCGTCGCCTACGGGGCCACCCTCGCGGGCACGCTCTACGCGCGCGTCGGCATCGCGTGGGGGCCGGGCCATCCGCTGGGGCTCCCCGCCTCCGACGCGCAGGTCGTCGACACCGGTCCTTCGGCCGCCGTGGTCGGGCTCGCGGTGTACGTGTGCTGGCGGTACCGGGCCTGGTTCACGGCCGGGCTCGTCATCGCCGTGATGGTCGTGGAGGTGATCGTCAAGAACAACCTCGCGGGCAGGGAGCATCTGGCGGCCATCGCGGCCGTGCTGGTGCTGTGCGCCTGCTCGGAGGTGCTTCAGCGGCGTGGCGGGCGGGGCGGTTCCGGGTCGGGTCTGCCGCCGATCAGGTCCTGCATCTTGCGGCGCGGTCCCGCCCAGCGGCGGTCGTGGTGGAAGACCCGCAGGCCCGACCGGGCGCGGGCGCGGGGCCGGTTGCGGTAGAAGCGCCTGGCCCATGCCGATCCGGGCCGGGCGAGGCGGATCGCGCCCACCAGCGCGACCAGTGGGACCACCATGCCGATGAGGGCCGTCCGCAGCTTTCCCTTGGCCAGGGCCACCAGGGCGAAGCAGCAGTTGACGGCGATGTTCAGGGCGAAGCCCACGCGGTTGCCGCGTTCCTCGGGCGTCAGGTCGTTCACGCCGAACGGGGTGAAGCCGGTGAGGATGAGGACCACCAGGGCCGCGGTGAGCATCACGACCTCGACGCTCTTGCGGCCTTGTTCGCTCCAGTAGACGTCGTCCAGGTAGAGGATCAGGGCGAACTCGTCGAGCACGAGGCCGGCGCCGACGCCGAAGATGACCGCCGCGAACATCGAGGCGAGGCTGTGCCGGCCCGCGGCGACCGCCCAGAAACCGCCGACGAGCATGAGGAAGATGCCCGGTACGACGTGGTGGATGTGGACGTCTCCCGAGCTGATGTTCCGGAAGGGGCCCTTGCCGGCGCGGATGAGGCGCGTGATGGTCCGCGTGACGAGGAAACAGCCCACGAAGGAGAGCAGGGCCAGGAGCAGCGGGAGCTTTCCGGGCTCCGTGATGTTCCGGTACCACCAGTCGGCCATGGGGCCATCCTCGGCCGGGGGTTCTCCCGCCGCACCTCGCCGCGGCCGGGCGGGGGCTTCTCCGCTTCCTTCTCCGCACCGCCGTCACGCGGCGCATCCCGCCCGCCCACCCCCGGTCACCCCGCGGCCGGCCAGGCCCGACAGCCGCCAGGTAATCTTCCGCGGTGTCCCAAACCTCCCCCGCCGACGGCCTCCGCTTCGCCTTCGGCACCCTCACCGCGCTCCCGGTCAAGGTCAGCCGCTGGGACCGTGACGCCGCCCGCGCCGGGATGCTCTGCGCCCCGCTCGCCGGACTCGTGGTGGGGCTCTGCGCGGCCGCGCTCGGCGGCGCGCTCATGGCCCTCGGGGCGGGCCCGCTGCTCGCCGCCACCGCGACCGCCGCGACCCCCGCCGCGCTCACCCGCGGCCTCCACCTCGACGGCCTCGCCGACACGGCCGACGGTCTCGGCAGCGCCAAGCCGGCCGACCAGGCGCTCCGCATCATGAAGCAGTCCGACGTCGGCCCCTTCGGCGTCATCACACTGCTGTTCGTCCTGCTCGCCCAAGTGGCCGTCCTCTTCCAGCTCTACGAGGCCTCGTGGACCCGGGGCGCGCTCGCCGCGGTCGTCTCGGCGGCCGCTGCCCGCCTCGCCCTCACCCTGGCCGCCCGCGACGGTGTCCCGCCGGCCCGCCCGGAAGGGCTCGGGGCAGCGGTGGCGGGGACGGTTCCCCGCGGTGCGTCCCTGCTCGCGACGGCACTGGTCACCGCCGTGGCCGCGCTCGCCGCCGTGCCCTTCGGGGCGTACGAGGCGGTGCGGTACGCGGCTGCCGTCCTCCTCGCCGTCTGCGCCGCCGAACTCCTCCTGCGGCACTGCGTCCGCCGCTTCGGGGGCATCACCGGAGACGTGTTCGGCGCGCTCGCCGAGACCGCGGCCACGACGGCCCTGGTGGTCCTCGCCCTCGGCTGATTCACGGACGCCTTCGCTGAAACATGAAAGCGACGACACGAACGGATGAATCTGCGCCGACACGATCGAATGGGCGCGACGCGCGTAGGCTCATGTCCGGCGCCTTTCCGGCCCGTTCTGGGCTGGCGCCGGGCGGGTCGACCCACCCCATCGGCCAAGGAACTCAACGGAAGCGAGAATTCACCACCGTGACTGCTCTGACTCTCAGCACTGCCGCCGCGTCCGGCCTGCGTGCCGACGCGATCGTCGTCGGCGTCGCGAAGGGCGCCAAGGGGCCGGTCGTCGCTCCGGGCGCCGAAGCCGTGGACAAGGCGTACGACGGCAAGCTCGCCTCCGTCCTGGAGACCCTCGGCGCCACGGGCGGCGAGGGCGAGGTGACCAAGCTGCCCGCGCCGTCCGGCTTCAAGGCCCCGGTCGTCCTCGCGGTCGGCCTCGGCACGGTGCCGGAGAAGGACGAGACGTACGGCACCGATGCCCTGCGCCGCGCCGCCGGTACCGCCGCGCGCGCCCTGTCCGGCTCGAAGAAGGCCGCGTTCGCGCTGCCCGCCGAGGACGCCGAGGACACCGGCGCGATCGCCGAGGGTGCGCTGCTCGGCGCGTACTCCTTCGACGCGTACAAGGAAAATGGTTCCGCCAAGGGGAAGAACGGCAAGGACGCCGCCAAGGGTCCGCTCGCCGAGATCGCCCTCCTTGGCGGCAAGCCCCGCGACAAGGCGTACAAGGCCGCCGTCGAGCGCGCCGTCGCCGTGTCCGAGGAGCTCAACCGCGCCCGCGACCTCATCAACACCCCGCCGAACGACCTGAACCCCGAGGCCTTCGCCGCGGTCGCCACCGCGGCCGCCAAGGAGCACGGCATCAAGATCCAGGTCCTGGACGAGAAGGCACTCACCAAGGGCGGCTTCGGCGGCATCCTCGGCGTCGGTGTCGGCTCGGACGCCCCGCCGCGCCTGGTGAAGCTCTCGTACACGTCGTCCAAGGCGAAGAAGCACCTCGCCTTCGTCGGCAAGGGCATCACGTACGACTCGGGCGGCATCTCGCTGAAGCCGGCCGGTCACAACGAGACCATGAAGTGCGACATGGCCGGTGCCGCCGCCGTCTTCGCGGCCGTCGTCACCGCCGCGCGCCTGGGCCTCGAGGTGAACGTCACCGGCTGGCTGGCGCTCGCCGAGAACATGCCGTCCGGCTCCGCGACCCGCCCCGGCGACGTCCTGCGGATGTACAGCGGCAAGACCGTCGAGGTCCTGAACACCGACGCCGAGGGCCGTCTGGTCCTGGCCGACGCGATCGCCAAGGCCTCCGAGGACAAGCCCGACGCGATCGTCGACGTGGCCACGCTGACCGGCGCGATGATGATGGCGCTCGGCAGCCGCACCTTCGGCATCATGGCCAACGACGACGCCTTCCGCGCCGCGATCCACGACGCCTCCGAAGAGGCGGGCGAGCCCTCCTGGCCGATGCCGCTCCCCGACCACCTGCGCAAGGGCATGGACTCCCCCACCGCCGACATCGCCAACATGGGCGAGCGCATGGGCGGCGGTCTGGTGGCCGGTCTCTTCCTCCAGGAGTTCGTCGCCGAGGGCATCACCTGGGCGCACCTGGACATCGCGGGCCCGGCCTTCAACGAGGGCGGCCCGTTCGGCTACACGCCCAAGGGCGGCACCGGCACCGCGGTCCGCACCCTGGTCCGTCTCGCGGAGCGCACGGCCGCGGGCGACCTGGGCTGACCAGCTGATCTGTCGTACGCGCGGCAGGGCCCGGACATCCAGATGTCCGGGCCCTGCCCGATTTCGCCCTCGACGAAATCCGTACGTTCATACGCCTGGGTTACGCCCTCACGTGGCGAATCAGACATCTCACAGCCCGGCCCGCCGTCCCACCTCCCGCCGACAAGTGCGAAGATGGGTTCTCGGCAGGACAGGGCCCCCACCACAGGGCCGAAACAAGAGCGGCCGATACCAGCCGACCGACCGGTCGTCCCCCGAGAAAAAGGGGTCCGGCGTACGGCGCACATGCATGGAGGACGTGACGTGGCGAACGACGCCAGCACCGTTTTCGACCTAGTGATCCTCGGCGGCGGTAGCGGCGGTTACGCCGCGGCACTGCGCGCGTCGCAGCTGGGCCTGGACGTCGCCCTGATCGAGAAGGGCAAGGTCGGCGGCACCTGCCTGCACAACGGCTGCATCCCGACGAAGGCGCTGCTGCACGCCGGTGAGATCGCCGACCAGGCTCGCGAGGCCGGCCAGTTCGGCGTGAAGGCCACCTTCGAGGGCATCGACATGGCGGCCGTCCACAAGTACAAGGACGACGTGATCTCCGGGCTCTACAAGGGCCTGCAGGGACTCATCGCCTCGCGCAAGCTGACGTACATCGAGGGTGAGGGCAAGCTCTCGTCCCCCACCTCGGTGGACGTGAACGGCCAGCGCATCCAGGGCCGCCACGTGCTCCTCGCGACCGGCTCCGTGCCGAAGTCGCTGCCGGGCCTGGAGATCGACGGCAACCGCATCATCTCCTCGGACCACGCGCTGACCCTGGACCGCGTGCCCAAGTCCGCGATCATCCTGGGCGGCGGCGTCATCGGCGTCGAGTTCGCCTCGGCGTGGAAGTCCTTCGGGGCCGAGGTCACCGTGGTCGAGGGCCTCAAGCACCTCGTGCCGGTCGAGGACGAGAACTCCTCGAAGCTTCTTGAGCGCGCGTTCCGCAAGCGCGGCATCAAGTTCAACCTCGGCACCTTCTTCGAGAAGGCCGAGTACACGCAGGACGGCGTCCGCGTGACCCTCGCCGACGGCAAGACCTTCGAGGCCGAGGTGCTCCTGGTCGCCATCGGCCGCGGCCCCGTCTCCGCCGGTCTCGGCTACGAGGAGCAGGGCGTCGCGATGGACCGCGGCTTCGTCCTCGTCGACGAGTACATGCAGACCAACGTCCCGACGATCTCGGCCGTGGGTGACCTGGCGCCGACCCTCCAGCTCGCGCACGTCGGCTTCGCCGAGGGCATCCTGGTGGCGGAGCGCCTGGCCGGTCTCAAGACCGTCCCGATCGACTACGACGGCGTGCCGAAGGTGACGTACTGCCACCCCGAGGTCGCCTCCGTGGGCATCACCGAGGCCAAGGCCAAGGAGATCTACGGCGCGGACAAGGTCGTCGCCCTCAAGTACAGCCTGGCGGGCAACGGCAAGAGCAAGATCCTGAAGACCGCGGGCGAGATCAAGCTCGTCCAGGTCAAGGACGGTGCCGTGGTCGGCGTCCACATGGTCGGCGACCGCATGGGCGAGCAGGTCGGCGAAGCCCAGCTGATCTACAACTGGGAGGCGCTGCCGGCCGAGGTCGCCCAGCTCATCCACGCCCACCCGACGCAGAACGAGGCCATGGGCGAGGCTCACCTGGCCCTCGCGGGCAAGCCTCTGCACTCCCACGACTGATCTCTCAGTCACACGGGCGCGACGACCACAGACTTCCGCAATTTTCGTAAGGAGCAACTGAAACCATGGCGGTTTCCGTATCCCTTCCGGCGCTCGGCGAGAGCGTCACCGAGGGCACTGTCACCCGTTGGCTGAAGGCCGAGGGCGAGCGCGTCGAGGCCGACGAGCCGTTGCTCGAGGTCTCGACCGACAAGGTCGACACCGAGATCCCCTCCCCGGCCGCCGGCATCCTGGCCTCCATCAAGGTCGCCGAGGACGAGACCGTCGAGGTCGGCGCCGAGCTTGCCGTCATCGACGACGGCAGCGGCGCCCCCGCCGCCGAGTCGGCCCCGGCCGCCGAGCCCGCGCAGGAGGAGGCCCCGGCCCCCGCCGCCGAGGCCCCCGCGGCTCCGGCTCCCGCCGCCGAGGCCCCTGCCGCTCCGGCAGCCCCGGCCGGTGGCGCCTCCGGTACCGACGTCACGCTGCCCGCACTGGGCGAGTCGGTCACCGAGGGCACCGTCACCCGTTGGCTGAAGGAGGTCGGCGAGGAGGTCGCGGAGGACGAGCCCCTGCTCGAGGTCTCCACGGACAAGGTCGACACCGAGATCCCCTCCCCGGCCGCGGGCGTGCTGCTCGAGATCGTCGTGGGCGAGGACGAGACCGCTGAGGTCGGCGCCAAGCTCGCCGTCATCGGCGCTCCCGGTGCCGCGCCGGCTCCCGCCAAGGAGGAGGCCCCGGCCGCCCCCGCGCAGCAGGAGGCCCCGAAGCAGGAGGCCGCTCCGGCCCCGGCTCAGCCTGCCGCTCCCGCCCAGCCCGCCGCCCCGGCGCAGCCCGCTGCCCAGGCCCCGGCCCCGGCCCAGCCGGCCGCTCCGGCTCCGGCCGCCCCGGCGCAGCCCGCCGCCCCGGCCCCGTCCGCGCCTGCCGCTCCGGCCTCCCCGGCCGACGAGGGCGCGTACGTCACGCCGCTGGTCCGCAAGCTCGCGGGCGAGCACGGCGTGAGCCTGTCGGACGTCAAGGGCACCGGCGTCGGTGGCCGTATCCGCAAGCAGGACGTCATCGCGGCCGCCGAGGCCAAGAAGTCGGCGCCGGCGCCGGCCGCTGGTTCTGCCGAGGGCCGTGCCGCCTCGAAGGCTCCGGCCCTGGAGGCCTCTCCCCTCCGCGGCCAGACCGTCAAGATGACCCGCATGCGCAAGGTCATCGGCGACAACATGATGAAGGCGCTGCACTCGCAGGCCCAGCTGACCTCGGTCGTCGAGGTCGACATCACGAAGCTGATGAAGCTGCGCGCCAAGGCGAAGGACGCGTTCGCGGCCCGTGAGGGCGTCAAGCTCTCCCCGATGCCGTTCTTCGTCAAGGCCGCCGCCCAGGCGCTGAAGGCCCACCCGGTCGTCAACGCCCGGATCAACGACGACGAGGGCACCATCACGTACTTCGACTCGGAGAACATCGGCATCGCCGTTGACGCCGAGAAGGGTCTGATGACGCCGGTCATCAAGGGTGCGGGCGACCTGAACATCGCCGGTATCTCCAAGAAGACCGCCGAGCTGGCCGGCAAGGCCCGTGGCGGTGGCCTCACCCCGGACGACATGTCCGGCGCCACCTTCACGGTCTCCAACACCGGTTCGCGCGGTGCCCTGTTCGACACGGTCATCGTGCCGCCGAACCAGGCCGCGATCCTCGGCATCGGTGCCACGGTCAAGCGCCCGGTCGTCATCAACCACCCGGACCTCGGCGAGACCATCGCCGTGCGGGACATGACGTACCTCTCGCTCTCCTACGACCACCGTCTGGTGGACGGCGCGGACGCCGCCCGCTACCTGACCACGGTCAAGGCGATCCTCGAGGCCGGCGAGTTCGAGGTCGAGCTCGGCCTGTAGTTCCGCCGCTGGTGCTGCGGCCCCCAGGGCTGTAACACTCGTCTCATCAGCGCGTACGCCCCCGTTCGGAGGTTTCCGAGCGGGGGCGTCGCCGTATTGTCTAGGGGTCACAACGCCCTGGGGGCGCTGCCCCCGCCGGAGGAGCCCACATGACCGCGCCCGTCGTTCACTCGCTGCGCGAACAGATCCGCGAGCACATCGTGGAGGGGATCGTCAGCGGGCGCTGGCAGCCGGGCGAGCGGATCGTGGAGCGGCGGATCGCCGTGGAGCTCGAGGTCTCGCAGACTCCCGTACGAGAGGCGCTGCGGGAGCTGGAGACGCTGCGGCTCATCGAGTCGGCGCCCAACAAGGGTGTACGCGTACGGAACTTGACCGCGGCGGACCTGGAGGAGAGTTACCCCGTCCGTGCGGGTCTCGAGGCCATCGCCGCCGAGCTGGCGGCGGAGAGCCTGGCCGAGGACTGCTCGGCGCTCGAACCCCATGTCGCCGCGCTGTACGAGGCGGACCGGGCCGCCGACGGGACCTCGCAGGTGCGGCACACGGTCGGTTTCCACCGGGAGTTGGTGCGGGCGGCGGACAACTCCGTGCTGCTGCACACCTGGGAGGGCCTCGGCATCGAGGTCTTCACCGCCCTTTCGATCCGGTGGCTCGGCACGGTGCAGCAGTCGTACGCGGAGGAGCACGAGGCCCTGGTCTCGGCCTTCCGGCGGCGGGATCCCGCGATCGCCGATCTGGTGAAGTCCCACGTACTGGGCTGCGCGCCGCGCGCCTGAGCTGCCCCGAGGGGCTCGCGCTCATCCGTGACCGAGCCGCTCAAACGTGCTCTCACCTGCGGTGATCCTTCAAATCGAAGGCACCGCGTGCCCTTCTTAATGGCACCGGATGCCTACTTTCTGAATATGAAGGAGTTTTCGCCTTCAACCCTTTGATCGATCATCGATCACGGAGTTACAGTCTCCGACGGGCTCACACCAGAGCTTCACGCCCTGTCCTGCCAAAGACCTAGGGCACCCCCACCCCTTACCGAACAGGGGACCCCCTCCGACTCAGGAAGGCGGCGACATGACCGACCCCTCCGCAATCCAGCCGAGCGAGCTCGACCAGCTCCCGGACCGCGACCCCGAGGAGACCGCCGAATGGCAGGCCTCCCTGGACGCCGTTACCCAGGCGGCCGGGCCGCACCGAGCCGCATACCTGATGCGGCGCACGCTGGAGCGCGCCGAGGGCGCGGGCCTGGCGCTGCCCAAGCTCCTTGAGACCGACTACGTCAACACCATCCCCACCTCCGCCGAGCCGGCGATCGAGGGCGACGAGGCGATGGAGCAGCGGATCGCCGCGTGGAACCGCTGGAACGCGGCCGCGATGGTGACCCGGGGCAGCAAATACGGCGTCGGCGGCCACATCGCCACCTTCGCCTCCGCCGCCTGGCTGTACGAGACGGGCTTCAACCACTTCTTCCGCGGCAAGGAGGGGGACGGCTCCGGCGACCAGCTCTACATCCAGGGCCACGCCTCCCCCGGCATCTACGCCCGCGCCTTCCTCGACGGCCGTCTGAACGAGGCGCAGCTCGACAACTTCCGCCGCGAGTCGGGCGGCGACGGCCTGCCGTCCTACCCGCACCCGCGCCGGCTGCCCTGGCTGTGGGAGTTCCCGACCGTGTCGATGGGTCTGGGTCCGCTCTCCGCGATCTACCAGGCGCGCTTCAACCGGTACCTCTCCAACCGCAACATCAAGGACGTCTCCGCCTCGCACGTGTGGGCGTTCCTCGGTGACGGCGAGATGGACGAGCCCGAGTCGACGGCAGCCCTCGCGCTCGCCGCGCGTGAGGGTCTCGACAACCTCACCTACGTCATCAACTGCAACCTGCAGCGCCTCGACGGCCCGGTCCGCGCCAACTTCCGCGTGGTGCAGGAGCTGGAGGCCCAGTTCCGCGGTGCCGGCTGGAACGTCATCAAGGTCCTGTGGGGCTCGGCCTGGGACGAGCTGTTCCAGCTCGACACCAACGGCGCCCTGGTCCGCCGCCTGCGCGAGGTGCCGGACGCGCAGTTCCAGACGTACGCGACGCGCGACGCCGCCTACATCCGCGAGCACTTCTTCGGTGCCGAGCCCGCCCTGGTCGAGCTGGGCAAGCTGCTCAGCGACGACAAGATCAGCGAGTGCTTCCACCTCTCGCGCGGCGGCCACGAGGCCCGCAAGGTCTACGCGGCCTACCGTGCGGCGCTCACCCACAAGGGCGCGCCGACCGTGATCCTCGCGCAGACGGTCAAGGGCTTCACGCTGGGCAAGGGCTTCGAGTCCAAGAACGCCAACCACCAGATGAAGAAGCTCACGGTGGACGAGTTCAAGGACATGCGTGACCTCCTTGAGCTGCCGATCTCGGACAGCCAGTTCGTCGACGGCGTGGTGCCTTACGGCCACCCGGGCGCCGACTCCCCCGAGGTCCGCTACCTCCAGGAGCGCCGTGCCGCGCTCGGCGGCCCGGCCCCGGCCCGCCGCACGCAGCCGATCGCGCCGCTGCCCGCCCCGGCCGACAAGGCGTTCGCCTCGTTCGACAAGGGCTCCGGATCGCAGTCGATCGCGACGACCATGGCCTTCGTACGCCTCGTCAAAGACCTGATCCGCGACAAGGAGTCCGGCAAGCGCTGGGTGCCGATCGTCCCCGACGAGGCGCGCACCTTCGGCATGGAGTCGCTCTTCCCGTCGCTCGGCATCTACTCGCCCAAGGGTCAGACGTACGAGCCGGTCGACCGCGACCAGCTGATGTACTACCGCGAGGCGAAGGACGGCCAGATCCTCAACGAGGGGATCACCGAGGCCGGTTCGATGGCGGACTTCATCGCCGCGTCGACGTCCTACGCGACGCATGGCGAAGCCATGATCCCGTTCTACATCTTCTACTCGATGTTCGGCTGGCAGCGCACCGCCGACCAGATGTGGCAGCTCGGCGACCAGCTCGGCCGCGGCTTCCTCGTCGGCGCCACCGCCGGTCGTACGACGCTGACGGGTGAGGGTCTGCAGCACGCGGACGGCCACTCGCCGGTGATCGCCGCGACGAACCCCGCCGCCATGTCGTACGACCCGGCGTTCGCCTACGAGGTCGCGGCGATCGTCAAGGACGGTCTGCGCCGCATGTACGGCGAGGCGGCCCCCGGTGAGGACCAGAACGTCTTCTACTACCTCACCGTCTACAACGAGCCGATGCCGCAGCCCGCGAAGCCCGCGGGTGTGGACGAGGGCATCGTGCGCGGCCTGTACCGCTTCAACACCGCCGAGTCGGCGGGGCTCTCCCCCGCCGCCAACGCCTCGCGCATCCAGCTGATCGGCTCGGGCACGGCCATCCACTGGACGCTCGCGGCCCAGAAGATGCTCGCCGAGGAGTGGGGTGTGGCCGCCGACGTGTGGTCCGCGACCTCCTGGACCGAGCTGCGCCGCGACGCCCTGGAGGCGGACGAGGCGATCCTGCGCGGCGAGGAGCGCATTCCGTACGTGCGTACGGCGCTCGAGGGTGCGCAGGGTCCCGTGCTTGCGGTCTCCGACTACATGCGGCAGGTTCCCGACCAGATCGCGCAGTGGGTCGAGCAGGACTACTCGTCCCTGGGTGCGGACGGCTTCGGCCTCTCCGACACGCGTGACGCGGCTCGTCGCCACTTCGGCATCGACGCGGAGTCGATCGTCGTGGCCTCGCTCGCGCAGCTTGCCCGTCGTGGCGAGGTGCCGGCTTCCGCGGTGAAGGAAGCTCGGGCGAAGTACGGTCTGTAGCCTTCGGCTCGATGTGGGTGCGGGTCCCTGCCGGAAGGCGGGGGCCCGTTCCCGTGTGCGGGGGCGTTCTACTCGTAGCGGCGGGCCATCCGTGTCGCCGCTGTCGCGAAACGCTCCCGCAGCGCCTTGGGTTCCAGGACCTCCACCTCCGGGCCCAGCGACATGAGCTGCGTGTACGCCACCATCTCGTTCTCGACCGCGAGGGTCAGCGTCACCCAGCCCTCCTCGTCCGGGTCACTCGCTGTCTCCAGTGCTTCCTGGGTGGACGCGGAGTCGGTGGCGTACGGGAGCCGGCGCACGCCCGCCTCGGAGAGCCGCAGCACGACCTCGGAGCGCAGGATCGCCCGCGCGAACTGCGCGGCCCGTTCCTCCCAGAAACCCGGCAGGTCGAAGTCCTCGTCGCGTACGAAGCGTTCCTCTTCGACGGCGATCGCGGTGAACCGGTCGATGCGGTACACCCGGAACGAACCCGTGTCGGGCACCCGCGCGCACAGATACCAGACCCCGGCCTTGAGGACGAGGCCATAGGGCTCCAACTCCCTCTCCACCTCGGCGTCCTGGCGCCGGTAGCGGGCGGTGACGGTGCGGTCGTCCCACACCGCGTCCGCCAGCGCGGGCAGCAGTTCGGGCGCGGGCGTCTCCTGGAACCAGCCCGGCGCGTCCAGGTGGAACCGCTGCGAGGCGTTCTGCGAAGCGTCCCGCAGCGAGGGCATCAGCGCCGCCGACACCTTCAGACGGGCCGCCGACGCCGCGTCCTCCAGGCCCATCTCACGCAGTGCGCCCGGCACTCCGGACAGGAAGAGGGCCTCCGCCTCGCTGCGCCCGAGGCCGGTCAGCCGGGTGCGGTAGCCGCCGATGAGCCGGTAGCCGCCGGCCCGCCCCCGGTCGGCGTAGACCGGGACGCCCGCCTCCGAGAGGGCCTGGGCGTCCCGCGTGATGGTCCGCTCGGACACTTCGAGCTCACCCGCGAGTTCGGCGGCCGTCATGGAGGGGCGGGCCTGGAGCAGAAGCACCATCTTGATGAGGCGTGCAGCGCGCATGCCCCCATGATGCCGTCAGCCGGTGGGCGGGAAGAGGCTCACGGTCACGGGAGGGCCCCTAGCGGTACCCCGTGACGTCGGCGGGCTTGCCCTTCTGCTCGACCTCCGCGATGTAGCGCCAGGCGTCGGGCGCCGAACCGTCGACGTCCGTGAAGCCGTACTCCTTGGCGAGACCGCCGCTGGAGAGCGAGGCCCCGTTCCAGCGGGCCACCTCGGGGTCGGCGGCCAGCGCGACCAGGGCCCGGCCCACGAACGTCGGGGTCTCGGAGATCGCGAAGTGCGGGTTCTGCGCGCGGCCGTCGAGCCAGTTCTCCTCGGTCACCTTGAAGTGGGTGTCGAGCATGGCTTCGGAGCGCAGCCAGCCGGGCGTCAGACAGAGGGCCGTGCAGCCGTACTCCTTGAGCTCCTCGGCCAGGCCGAACGCCATCCGCAGCGGGGCCGACTTGGCGAGGTCGTAGTAGAAGGGCTTGCGGTAGTTGGGGCCGTTGTACTCCTCGGTCCCGTCGGTCACCTCGACGACCAGGCCGCCGGGGTTCTTGATGAGCAGCGGCAGCGCGTACCTGCTGGTGACGATGTGGGTCTCGATGCCGAGGCGCATCAGGCGCAGCCCCTTGTCGAGGTCGTGCTCCCACATCTTCTTGTCCCACTCGACGTGGAGGTCACCGCCCCAGATGTCGTTGACCAGGATGTCCAGGCGGCCCTGCTCACGGTCGATCCGGTCGACGAGGGCCTCGACCTGCTCGGGCTCCAGGTGATCGGTGGGTACGGCGATCCCGGCGCCCGGTCCGCCGGCCTCCCGGCCCGCCGCGGTGATCAGCTCCGCGGTCTCCTCGATGGTCTCCTTGGTGCGCCCGACCTCGCTGGTGTGCGCCCGGGTCGTACGGCCCGTCGCGTACACGGTGGCCCCGGCGCGGCCGAGCTCCACGGCCATGGCCCGGCCCGCGCCGCGGGTGGCGCCGGCGACGAGGGCGACCTTTCCGGTCAGGGGGTGCGCGGGTGCGTGCGTGGTGTCCATCTCTTCGCTCTCCATGAGTTCGAGGCTGCCACCCAATGCCGACACCTGCTGTCGGGTTTTCCACGGGCATGTGCACGCATAACGAGACAGTCGCATCCGCCGCACTCCGCGTGCGTACCCACCCCGCAGGACCGATGCTTGTCCCGTGATGGACGAGACGGAGTTCTGGGAGATCGTGGACCGCACCCGCGTGGCCGCCGAGGGCGACCCCGAGGACCACGCCGACCTGCTCACCGAGAAACTCCTCGAACTCGAGCCGGACATGGTGCTCGACTTCGCCCGTCACTTCGAGGCGCGCTACAACCGTGCCTACCGCTGGGATCTGTGGGGCGCTTCCTGGGTCCTCCTCGGCGGCGCAAGCGACGACGCCTTCGACTACTTCCGCTGCTGGCTGATCGGTCAGGGGCGCGAGGTGTTCGAGGGAGCCCTGCACGACCCGGACTCGCTCGCGGACCTCCTCGACGACTTCGACGAGGACATCGACGGCGACGGCGAGGAGCTCGGCTACGCGGCGGACGAGGCCTACGAGCAGCTCACCGGCGTGGTCACCCCCGATCTCGGCATCGCTCCCGCCCCGACGGAGCCGCAGGGCACACCCCTCGACTTCGAGGACGAGGCGGCGATGGCCCAGCGTTACCCGAAGCTGTGGGAACGTTTCGCCGAGATCGACTGAGCCGGTACCGGGACGGACTCTGCATCTGCCTCCACCTGCCGGCTTTCACCTGCCCTGCAGCCGTGCGGCCTTCTCCCTGATCGCGGGGAGCGCGGCCGTGAGCGCCGCACCCGGGCAGGAGGTGGTGTAGCCGTCGCGGTGCCCGGACACCGCGCTGAACGCCTCGACGGCCCCCGCCGGATACCTGCTGAGGCTGTTGGTGGAGACCAGCCGCACCGCGGACAGCGGGTTCACGTCCGAGAGACCGAGTTTCCACGCGATCAGCCGGGCCATGGCGTCGGTCATGGCCTTGGGAACAGGCGTCCCTTCCGTGAACGTTCCGATCGCCGCGATCCCCACCGATCCCTTGTTGTAACCCTGCGTGTGCGCCCCGACGACGGCCCTCTCGATGCCGCCCGCACGCCCTTCGTAGACGGTCCCGCACCGGTCGACGAGGAAGTTGTAGCCGATGTCGTCCCACTGTCTCCCCTCGGTCTGACCGGCGTGCAGATACCGGATGGTGCGCGCGGCGTCGGCGCAGTCGTAACTGTTCGGGGTGTCCGTGTGGTGGATGAACACCGCCCGGACCCGGCCGGCGTACCGGGCGGGCGGCGCCTCATCCGTCGCGTCGGCCAGCCACTCGGCGCGCGGCACCACGCGTGGCCGCGCCGCGGGATGGCCCGCCTCCCGCCGCACCAGAGCCGCGGCCGCCGGCATCACCGAGTGCCGCCCGGTCACGCCGGTCCGCTCCCCGAGCCCGGCGAACGCCACCGCACCGTCACCCGCCCGCGCCGACGCCCCTGACACCCCCGGCCCCACGAACCACGCGCACAACAGCAGTAGCCCGACGGCCGCGACTCCCGGCACGCAGGCGAGCACCGCACGCACCGTCACCGGCACGCGCGCCGCGGACGACCCACGGAAGACACGCATGCTCCGACTGTCCGGCCCGCCCCCTCCCCCCGCGATCCACACTCCGCCAATCGGGTGAACCGGAGGGCGAGCTCAGGGGGCGGCTCCTGGCCCCCGGCAGGGCGGCGCCTGAGGCCGGACACAGGTAGCGGCGCCTCGGCGGGCGGCGCCTCCGCTACGGCTCCGGGACCACCCGCGGGTCCGGCCTCACGTCCGGCCCCAGGTCCATCGAGAACGCCAGCAGGGCCACGTCGTCCCCGACGCCGCCGGAGAACCGCACCAGGTCCTTCCAGACGGCGGACGTCATCGCCGCCGGGTCGTCCCGCAGGTCGGCGCAGAGCACCGGAAGGCGTTCGGTCAGCGGATAGAAGGCGCCGGACCCGTCCCGCGCCTCGGTCACCCCGTCGGTCACCACGAGGAGGCGGTCGCCTGGCCGCAGGCCCACGGTCACCTCTTCGGGCGGGGCGACTCCCGCGATCCCCAGGCCCAGCGGCGCGCCCGGCGCCACGGCGAGCTCCTGGACGGAGCCGCCCCGCAGCAGCAGCGGGGGCGGGTGGCCGCAGGAGACGACCCGCAGCTCGGCCGCGTCGCCACGGAACTCCAGAAGGACGGCCGTGGCGAAGAGTTCGGCGTGCTCGGCCTCTTCGGAGTCGACCACGAGCCGCCGGTCGAGCCGGCCTGCGACCCCCTCCAGGTCGGGCTGGTCGAGCACCGCCTCCCGGAAGGCTCCGAGCAGCGCGGCGACCGTTCCGACGGCCGCGAGGCCGTGCCCCTGCACATCGCCCACCAGCGCCCGTACGCCGCTGGGCCCCTTGCGCACGTCGAAGAGATCACCGCCGACCAGCGTCCCGCCCTGCGCCGCGCGGTAGAGGCCCGCGCAGCGCACCGGGCCCACGCGCTCCGGCAGCGGCGGCAGGACGGCGAACTGGGCGGCTTCCGCGACGGTGCGGACGGTGACGAGCTGGGTGTCGCGGCGGCTGCGTACCCAGGCGAACACGATGCTCAGGAGCGCCACGAAGGCGACCGTCAGCACATCGCTGTCCCCGGGGCGGCCGAGCCCGAAGCCCGGCAGGTAGAGCAGCAGCACCACGGTGCCGCCGAAGAGGGCCGTGACGGAGGCGCCGTACGAGAGCGCGGCCAGCGGGGGCACGGCGGCGAGCAGGAAGCTGAGGTCGACCGTCTCCGGAGTGGCGAGCTGGATGACGCAGGTCACGACCAGGAGCACGGGCGGAGGCCAGCGCACCCAGGTGGGCGGCGGTGCCCCGCGCAGCCAGCCGGGCTCCTCCCGGTCCCGCCGGCTGGCAGCAGCGACCCTGAACATCGGTTCGCTCCTTCCGGTCGGCCATTCCACGCTCCTACGCGCGCGTGCCCGCCGCACGCCGGGCCGGTCCGTCGGGTGGCAGCTCCGGGGCGGGGGCCATGGCAGCCCCGGGAGTGTCAGAGCACGCGCCCCATCAGCACGTCGTCCACGTACGCGCCGTCGAGGAAGAACTCACCCGGCAGCACCCCCTCGACCACGAAGCCCTCGGAGGCGTAGAGCGTCCGGGCCGGGATGTTGTGGCCGAGCACCCGCAGCGTGATGCGCCGCGCGCCCTGGCGGCGGGCCTCCTCCACCGCGGCCCTGACCAGACGGCGGCCCACTCCCCTGCCGCGCGCCTCGTCCGCGACGGCGAAGCCCAGGATCTGGCGCACGTGGGCGTTGGCCAGGACGGAGGTGGGATATCCGAGCCGTATGTAGCCGACGACCACGCCGTTCAGCTCGGCGACCAAATGGTCGTGCGGCCCGAAGCGGTCACTGAAGAACGGCGGGTACGGACGCTGCGGAGCAGGCTGTACCGCGTGCAGGGTGGACCAGGTGACGCGGTCGAGGCGGCCGAGGGCTTCTTCGTCGTCCGGCAGAGCGGTACGTATGAGCATGTCCTGCATGGACGTCACTGTACGACGGCCGCCTGACGCCTCTCCGTGGGTTTCCGGGGCAGGATGACGTCATGGCACCCACCGATCCCGAGCAGTCAGCCCCCTCGTCGCGGCGGTCCCGTATCGCCGTGGCCGGTGCGTCCGGCCTCATCGGAACGGCGCTGACGCGCGCCCTCACCGACGACGGCCACGAGGTGGTGCGGCTGGTGCGCCGGGCACCTCGTACGAAGCAGGAGGTGCGCTGGGACCCCAAGAAGGGGTACGTCGACACGGCGGGGCTCGCGGGCTGCGACGCGCTGGTCAACCTGGCGGGAGCCGGGATCGGTGACCGCCGCTGGACGGACGCCTACAAGCGGGAGCTCCGCGACAGCCGGGTGCTCGGCACCGCGACGCTCGCCGAGGCTGCCGCCTCGCTCGACGAGCCGCCCCGGGTTTTCCTGTGCGCGAGCGCGATCGGCTACTACGGAGACACCGGTCAGCGCGCGGTGGACGAGAGTGCTCCCTCCGGAGAGGGCTTCCTGCCGTCCCTGTGCGTGGAGTGGGAGGGCGCGGCCGCCGCGGCGCACGCGGCGGGCATCCGCACGGTCTTCGCGCGCAACGGCCTGGTGGTGGCGCGCGAGGGCGGGGCCTGGCAGCGGATGTTCCCGCTCTTCAAGGCGGGGCTCGGTGGGCGACTCGGCGACGGCAGGCAGTACTGGAGCTACATCTCGCTGCACGACGCCGTGGCCGCGTTGCGGCACCTGCTCGACACGGACTCGCTCGCGGGCCCGGTCAATCTGACCGCGCCCGACCCGCTGACCAACCGCGAGGTGACGGCCGCGATGGGCCGGGTGCTGCACCGGCCCACGCTCTTCGCGGCGCCCGCGCCCGCGCTGCGCGTCGTGCTCGGCGAGATGGCCGGTGACGTGCTCGGCAGCCAGCGGGTGCTTCCGACCCGGCTCCTGGAGTCGGGCTTCTCGTTCGCGTTCCCGGGCATCGAGGAGACGATCCGCGAGGCGTTGCGGTAGCGGTAGCGGGTTTGCGGTAGCGGTAGAGGGGTTGCGGCACACCACCCGCGCTCTCCGCTCCCGCGACCACCGCACGACCGCCGCACGACCTCTGTGCGACCGGCGTGCGACCGTGCTCGGTCGATGCGCGACTGCCCCCGACCGTTCGTGCTCCTACCCTCGTGCGGAACTCGGTGATTCCGAAGCCCTGTTGAGGGCATGACGTCCCCAGCAGCCGCGCAACCTCGGGGAGGGGCACGTGCCAGAGCCTGCGCACCATGCGGATGTCGTCATCGTGGGAGCTGGGGTCGCGGGACTGTCGGCCGCCCACCAGCTGACCAGTGCGGGTGTAACGACCGTCGTCCTGGAAGCCGCCCCTTACGTCGGCGGGCGCATGTCGACGGAGAAGGTGGACGGGTTCCGGCTCGACAGAATCGGGCAGTTGCTCACCACGTCCTACCCCGAGTTGCGCCACACGCCGGGGCTCGACGCCCTCGTACTGCGGCCCTTCGTGCCCGGCGTCCTGGTGCACAGCGACGGTCGGCACCATCGCGCCGTCGAGGCCACGAGCCCCCGGCGCGCGAGGGGCGCACTCACCGCCGCACGCGCCCTCGCAAGCGCCCCCAGGGGTCCGCTCATCGCACGGACCACGTCCCGCACCGCCCCCCTCGGCGGCGCGCTCGACCAGGCCCGGCTCGGCGCCGCGCTGGCCAGGCTCGCGGCGACAGACCCGAACCGTCTGCTCGCCCGCCCCGAACTCCCCGCCTCGCAGGCCCTCTTCGCCCGGGGCCTGCCCACGCGCACCGTCACCGGATTCCTGCGCCCGCTGCTCTCCGCACTCCTCTGCGACCCGGACCTGACGACATCGAGCCGTTGCGCCGACCTCGCCCTGCACTCCTTCGCACGCGGCCGCCTGTGCCTGCCCGAGGGCGGCGCCGAGGTGCTGCCCGAACTCCTGGCGGCGGCGCTGCCACCGGAGACGGTCCGCACCGGCGTACGCGTCACGGGCGTCTCCACGACCTCGGTCACCACCACTGAACACGGCGAGGTGCGCTGCCGCGCGGTTCTGCTGGCCACCGACGCGCGGGCGGCCGCCGCCCTGCTGCCCGGCCTGCGCGTGCCGCCCTTCCACGAGGTGACGGTGGTGCACCACGCGGCGCCCGAGGCACCGCTCGCCGAGCCCGCGCTGCTGCTCGACGCCGACCGTTCGGGCCCGGTCGCGCACACGGCCGTCGTCAGCCACGTCGACCCCTCGCGCGCACCCGCGGGCAGGTCGCTCGTCTCGTCGACGGTCCTCGGCCCGCCGCCGGACGAGCGCGCCGTCCTGACCCATCTCGCCGAGCTGTACGGCACGTCGACCGCCCGCTGGGAATCCCTGGCCGTCCATCACACCCGCGAGGCGGTGCCTGCCATGCCGCCGCCGCACGATCTGCGCCGCCCGGTGCGGCTGCTCTCGGGGCTCTACGTCTGCGGTGACCACCGGGACACCAGCACGGTGCAGGGCGCCCTGCACTCGGGCCGCCGCGCGGCGCGGGCCGCACTCGTGGACCTCGGCGTTGACCCCGCTCACGGCACAGGGGAACTACCGATGGCGGCCTGACAGCCATCCGACCTCTGCGTCACACCTGGAAGCCCTCGCGTCCTCACGCGGGGGCTTCCCTCTTTCCGTACGCCCCCTCCCAGCATCCCCGGCTGAACCTCACCCACCCCTGCAACTTCCCTTGCCACACCGGTACCCCACGGCTACGGTCCCACCGGATCGCCAAGCCGCGGGAGGACTCACGTGCGTCGCACCATCCCGGTGATATCACTCATCCTCGGCCTATTCATAGGAGGTCTATCGTTGCCGTCCGCCACCGCAGCCACCTCATCCACCGCAGGGGCCTCACGGACCGCAGGGACCGACGTGCCCTCCGTCGTCCCGCGCCCCACCGACTGGACCGCGCTCGACGGCCGTACGAAGCTCACCGAACGCACCCGCATCCTGATCGACCCGCGCGCCGGATCCACCACCGCGCTCCCCGCGGGCCGCGCCGAGTTCCCGGGCCCCGCACACCAGTCCGTACGCAAGCTCGCCGACCAACTCCGTACGGAGATCGAGCAGGTCACCGGCATCTCGCCCCGGATCGCCCATACGGGCCGACCGGCCGCCGGCGACATCACGCTCGGCCTCACCGCCGAGGGCGGCCTCGGAGCCGAGGGCTACGGCTTCGACAGCGAGGGCCCGATCCGCATCGAGGCCGCATCCACCCACGGCCTCTACTACGGCACCCGCACCCTCCTCCACCTCCTGCGCTCCACGGCCGACGACCACCGCGCCGTCCCCCGCGCACGTTCCACCGACCGCCCGGCGCAGGCCGTCCGCATGGTGCACCTCGACGCGGGACGCAAGTACTGGAAGATCTCCTACCTGGAGAACCTGATCCGCAGGATGGGCGACCAGAAGCTCAACACCCTCTTCCTGCACCTCTCCGAGTCCGAGGGATTCCGCCTCTACAGCCCGAAGTTCCCGGGCCTCGCCGACCCCGACCACAGCTACAGCCGCGCCGACATCGAGCACCTGAAGGCCTTCGCGGCCCGCCATCACGTCCAGTTGATGCCCGGCCTCGAACTCCCCGGCCACGCCACCGTGATCAGCGAGGCCTTCGGCATCGGCTTCGGGTCCGGTGCCGACGCGTGCACCGGCGCCCACACGCACTCGCATCTGACGCCCGACTGGATCATCGACATGACCAGCGACAAGGCGGTCGCGAAGTCCAAGGAGATCGTGGACGAGTTCGCGGGCTGGTTCGACGCGCCGCTGTTCTCGATCGGCGCCGAGGAGGTTCCCGGACAGCTCGCCCAGTGCCCGCGCGTGAAGAACCACCTGGCCCGGAGCCCGGACGTGGACACACTCGGCGATCTCCTGAACCGCTACATCAACACCCTTGACGACGTCGTCACTTCGCACGGCAAGCGCACGGCCGTATACAACGGCTCCGAGCACCTGGACGCACCCCGGCAGCAGGTGCACGCCCCGGTCGTCTTCCTCACCTGGGAGGGCACGGACGCCGAGCCGGCGATCCCCGGCCACGACGAGATCGCCATCGGCCCGTTCTACGACACCCCGAACAACTACCACCACCTGTATCCGGACGAGCCCTGGATGTACGACAACTGGGCGCCGAACACCGACCCCGACATGCTCGGCTCCGGCGTCACCAACTGGGCCGACTACAACTTCTGGGCCGACGACGGCTACTTCGAGCAGCACATGGCGGGCCCCCGCGCGATCCTCGCCGACCGCGCGTGGAACAAGTCCCCGACCCCGGACACGCTCGCCGACTTCAGGGCCCGTGCCGCCCGTATAGGCGACCCTCCCGGGACAACGCCCACGCCACTACCGCCGCGGGTCGAGGGCCGGCCGAGCCACCACTGGACGTTCGACGACGCCGCTTACCCCAGCGGCTGGACCTACGCGGGCAGCCCCGGAAACACGATCCTCGCCGAGGACGTGGCGGGCTCCCTGCCCGGCACCTCGTACATCATCAACAACCCCACCCCCGTGCGGGGCGTGCGCGGCCAGGCCTGGCGCTTCGACTCCGACCGGGACGGCGTGGGCTTCGGCGGTCTCGACGTCGCCGAGCCGTGGACCGTGTCGGTGCGGGTCCGCCCGACGGCCCGGACCGGCGACCAGGTGCTGCTCAGCTCGAAGGCGGGCGCGCTGAAGCTGATGCAGCACGGCACCGGGAAGGTCGGCTTCACGCGGTACGGAGCGGCCGACTTCAGCTTCGACCACACGCTGCCGCTCGACCGCTGGACACGGCTGACGTGGGTGACGACTCCGGGACACACCACCCTGTACGCCGACGGCCGGCGGATCGGGTCCGTCGCGGCGTCGATCCCGCTGCCGCTGCGCTCCATCGGGACGGAGAAGGCGGGTCTGCGGGGCGATCTCGACGAACTCACCACCTGGGACGAGGCGTTGTCCCCCGAAGAGGTCGCGCGCCTGCGCTGAGCCCCGGTCGCGCACATGGGTAAGGGGCGGGCCTGCGCAGGCCCGCCCCTTACGACACCACCTCGGACGTCAGCCCAGCGCCGACACCCGGTCGCGATATCCGCGCACCGCCGCGGCGTCGCGGTACGGCTCGAGCCGCCGCTCGAAGTCGCGTACGTACTCGACGGCCCGCACCGACCGCATCTCGCCCGCCGCCTGTGCCGCTTCCGCGCCCAGCTGGCAGGCCTGGTCCAGCTCACCGAGTGCGAGCCGGGAGGAAGCGAGCACCACTCGGCAGAACAGACGGCTGCGGGCATACCCGGGGGCGCGCAGTTGGAGCGAGCGCTCCGCGTGCTGGGCGGCCACGCGGTACTGCTGGAGGTCCCGGTGACAGTGCCCGAACTCGTCCGCGAGCTGGGCCTCGTCGAAGAACCGCGCCCAGTAGGGGACCTCGTCGCCCGGCCGCGACGTCTCCAGGGCCCGCTCGGCTCGCACCATCGACGCCGTGCACGCCCGCACCTCGCCGAGCACCCCGTGCCCACGCGCCTCGACCGAGTGCAGCAGAGCCTGTACGACGGGCGGCGCCGATGACCCGACGCCCTGCTGGGCCACCCGCGCCAGCTGCACGGCCTCTCTGCCGTGCCCGAGGTAGACGGCCTGGCGGCTCATGGTGACCAGGACGTACGAGCCGTACGCGCGGTCGCCCGCCGCCTGCGAGAGCCGCAGCGCCTGGACGTAGTAGCGCTGGGCGAGGCCGTGCGCCGCGATGTCGTACGAGGTCCAGCCCGCGAGGCGGGTGAGGTCGGCGGCGGCCGCGAAGAGCCGCCGCCCGGCCTGTTCGCCGTATGTGCCGCGCAGCATCGGCTCGGCCTCGTGCTCCAGATAGCGCACCAGCGCCTGCCGGGCGTGCCCGCCGCCGTACGCGTGGTCGAGCGCCCGGAAGAGCTCCCCGACGGAGCGCAGGGCCGAGATGTCGCCGCTGGTCACCTTGGCCCCGACGCCCCGCTCGGGCTCCTTGCGCTGGCGCGGTATGGCGGGCCGACCCTGGGTGGGGACGCGGGCGGCGCTCGGCGCGTAGTCGCCGCGGCTCACCCGGTCGTCGGCGCGGCCGATCAACCAGTCCCTGCTGGGGACGACGAGGCCTGCCGGGGTGAACGCGATCTTCCGCAGTTCGGCATGGCTTCCGGAGTCCTTGCGCCAGAGTCCGCCGACGATGTCGATCGCCTCTTCGGGGCTCGCCGCGAACTCAAGACCGGCGTACACCGGCGCACAGGCGTCAAGACCTAGATCCTGCGCGGAGAGGCGGCGCCCTAACCGCCGGGTGAAGACCTCGGCGATCAGGGCGGGGGTGGTGCCGCGCGGCTGCTGCCCGCGCAGCCAGCGGGTCACCGAGGTCTTGTCGTACCGCAGGTCGAGACCGTGCTCGAGGCCCAGCTGATCGACGCGGCGCGCGAGCCCCGCATTGGAGAACCCGGCTTCTGAGATGAGCGCGGCTAGCTGGCGGTTGGGGGTGCGCTGCGGAGGTCGTTCCGTCATCAGCTGTGCGGTCTCCTGCCTTTCGGGCGTTGCCTTGAGCAGCCCTTATGGCTCTGTGAACGGCGTGAATGTAGCGGCCCCCACCGCCCTCATCGCGGCCTTCGACCCGCATTCATCCGATCGTGTGAGGATTGACCGGACGACTGACGAGAATCCGCTGCCCGTACAGTGGCTGGGGGCGCGATATGTGCACGGTGCAGGTTCTAGGGAGGCACTTGCCGTGAGTGAGTTTCGGTTCGTCCGTCTGGGCTTCGGCCCGGATTCGGTCGAGTACCAAGAGGCCTGGGACGAGCAGCGCCGCGTGCACGCCGCCCGCTTCGCCGACGAGCTGCCCGACACGTGTCTGCTGCTCGAGCACCTGCCGGTCTACACCGCGGGCCGCCGCACCGAGGACAGCGAGCGCCCGCTGGACGGCACCCCCGTCGTCGACGTGGACCGCGGCGGCAAGATCACCTGGCACGGCCCCGGACAGCTCGTGGGCTACCCGATCCAGAAGCTGCCGCGCCCGGTGGACGTCGTAGCACATGTGCGCCGTCTGGAAGAGGCGCTTATCCGTACGTGTGCGGAGTTCGGCCTGGAGACGAGCCGGGTCGAGGGCCGCAGCGGCGTATGGGTCCTCGGTGACCCCGTGCAGGACCGTCCGGCGCTGGGCGGCCTCACGCTGGACCTCGACCCCCGGACGCAGGACGACGAGTTCGACGCCCGCTTCAACGGCCCGGAGTACGCCCCTTCCAACGCGGGCCAGCGCCGCGAGGACCGCAAGATCGCGGCCATCGGCATCCGTGTCGCCAAGGGCGTGACGATGCACGGCTTCGCGCTGAACGTGAACCCGGACAACACCTGGTTCGACAAGATCATCCCGTGCGGCATCCGCGACGCGGGCGTGACGTCCCTCTCGTACGAGCTGGGCCGCGAGGTCACGATCGCCGAGATCCTGCCCGTCGCCGAGAAGCACCTGCGGGACGTCCTGGAGAACGCGGAGCTCAAGCCGAGGGCCGTGGAGAAGGCCGCCGAGCAGACGGTTGAGAGCCCGGAAACCGAGAAGGCGACCGCCTAGAAAGCCGGTACGGCCGGGCCCGCCGAGGGCTTCGGGGAATGCACCCCGTCGGCCGGAGGTTGGCCGGACGTCAGCCCAATGACATCACGGGCGTACCCTGGTGTGCGCCGAAGAATCGAAGCTACAGGGAGCCGATGTGTCCGCAGTCGCACCGGACGGACGCAAGATGCTGCGCCTTGAGGTCCGGAACGCCCAGACCCCGATCGAGCGCAAGCCCGAGTGGATCAAGACCCGGGCGAAAATGGGCCCCGAGTACACGAAGATGCAGAACCTCGTGAAGAGCGAGGGCCTGCACACGGTCTGCCAGGAGGCGGGCTGTCCCAACATCTACGAGTGCTGGGAAGACCGCGAGGCCACCTTCCTCATCGGCGGCGACCAGTGCACCCGGCGCTGCGACTTCTGCCAGATCGACACGGGCAAGCCGCAGGCCCTCGACCGCGACGAGCCGCGCCGCGTCGGTGAGTCCGTCGTCACGATGGACCTGAACTACGCCACGATCACCGGCGTCGCCCGCGACGACCTGGACGACGGCGGCGCCTGGCTGTACGCGGAGACCGTGCGCCAGATCCACGCGATGACGGCCGAGCGCGCCGAGGGCAAGACCAAGGTCGAGCTGCTCATCCCCGACTTCAACGCCGACCCCGACCAGCTGGCCGAGGTCTTCTCCTCGCGCCCGGAGGTCCTCGGGCACAACGTGGAGACGGTGCCGCGCATCTTCAAGCGGATCCGCCCCGGCTTCCGCTTCGAGCGGTCGCTCGAGGTCATCACCCGCGCCCGCGAGGCCGGCCTGGTCACCAAGTCGAACCTCATCCTCGGCATGGGCGAGGAGCGCGAGGAGATCAGCGAGGCGCTGCACGCGCTGCACGAGGCGGGCTGCGAGCTCATCACGATCACGCAGTACCTGCGCCCGACGCCGCGTCACCACCCCGTGGAGCGCTGGGCCAAGCCGCAGGAGTTCGTGGAGCTGAAGGAGGAGGCCGAGGAGATCGGCTTCTCCGGCGTCATGTCAGGACCGCTGGTCCGCTCCTCGTACCGCGCGGGACGCCTCTACCAGATGGCCATCGAGAAGCGCGGCGCGTACGTGGCCTCGCAGGCGGTGTGATCCCTCCGGGACAGCCCCTCGGGCGGCAGCCGACTGTGTGAATCGGCGCACAAGCGACTACTGGCGAGTAGTGGCCGAGATGACGCGGCCGCCACGGTCCCCGCAGGTGAGGGGATCGTGGCGGCCGCGTCAATGTTTTGCGGTCCGGCGTCAAGGCTTCATCCGTGTTTGACCGGTCGGTCACGCCCTGGTAACACCAATCAGTGACCCTGGAATTACCCCACGTACAGCCCTACCCATGACCGCCCAGGAGGGCCCCACCATGCAGGCCGCGCCCGTACGCGCCACCGCCATCCCGTCCGTCACCGACGCACTGCGTGCCGTCGAGTCGATTCTCATGAGCAGCGGTCAGCGCACCGCTCGCCGCAACGCCTGGACGTCCGTGCTCGACGACCGGCGCCGCGCCAAGGACCGGGCCGACGCGCTGCGTGTGCTCGAAGAGGCGATGACAACCCGCACGTCGTAGTCACCTCCAGGGGCACGTAGACTTCACGACATGGCGAGGAAGGAAACCGCGGCGGACGCCGCGAACCCCGGGCGACTCAAGCAGATCGCTCAGACCTACAAGATGACCCGCAGGGCCGATCCGCGGATCGGTCTCATCATCGCGGCTGTGGGAATCGTCACCTTTGGTGTCTTCCTCGCGATCGGCTTCTTGATCGGTCACCCGATCTATCTCGGCATTCTCGGCTTTGTGCTCGCCTTCCTCGCGATGGCGATCGTCTTCGGGCGCAGGGCTGAGCGTGCGGCCTTCGGGCAGATGGAGGGCCAGCCCGGTGCGGCGGCCGCGGTGCTCGACAAGATCGGCCGCGGCTGGACGACGACTCCGGCGGTGGCGATGAACCGCAGCCAGGACGTCGTGCACCGCACGGTCGGCAAGGCGGGCATCGTGCTCGTCGCCGAGGGCAACCCGAACCGGGTGAAGAGCCTGCTGGCCGCCGAGAAGAAGCGCATGGCCCGCGTCGTCTCGGACGTCCCGGTCCACGACGTCATCGTCGGCACCGGCGAGGGCCAGGTCCCGCTGAAGAAGCTGCGCACGACGCTTCTGAAGCTGCCCCGCGTCCTCCAGGGCCCGCAGGTCACGGCGACGAACGACCGGCTGCGCGCGATGGGTGACCTCATGAGCAACATGCCGCTGCCGAAGGGGCCGATGCCGAAGGGCGCGCGGATGCCTCGCGGTGGCCCGAAGATGCGGTAGTCACCCGCCTCTTTCCCCCCTCTCCTGTCTCTACGTATGACGAAGGCCCCGGAACCGATCGGTTCCGGGG
>NZ_JBSGYY010000067.1:0-30495 GCF_053610705.1 Streptomyces sp. NPDC054872
CCTGCGCCGGTTGACGCGGGGGTTCCGCCCCCCCGAGACCACCCCACGACTGTGGCCCCCGGACACTTCGTCCGGGTCGACGAGTCTTGAGTGTTCCACCGTTCTCTTTGAGGAACTAGCTGATTCGTCCCAGGTGAATCGCCACTGAAAAGGCTAAAGCTTCTACGGGGAGCAACCCCGTGAAGATCACGGCAGCGAAGATTCCGATCACCACGATGTTGACCATGGCCTCCGGCCAACCCATGGCAGGACGGTTATCGAGATCTGGGGGCGGGAAGGTGTACATAGGCAAGTACTCCACTGTGAGTGCTGATCGAAAGCCCCGGCTTGAGCTTCGCAGGCAATGAGCTGGGGCTTTCGCGTGTCCGAGGTGGACTTCTTCGAGTATCGAGCAAGAAGCAAGAAAGGTAACCCCTAGATCACAAAGACTGTCGGGGTGTGTCCGATCTCCACCCTTGCGCTCTCTCACGTCAGGGGGATAACACCGAACATGATTGGGAAGCCGCCGGAGTTAGGGTCGAGGTGTTCAACACCTGTCTGAGCTGGCCAGACCTGCTGCCCGATGTTCACTTCACGGGCGCGGCGCAGGACTCCGCTATCGCCTCAGGAAACGGCTGCGAGACGCCAGAGGCCTGGATCAACCAGCGCCATCGGTGTCGGTGCCCGCTTGTACTCTCCGACCATGAGCAACGCCATCGCTGTCACTGCCGTGTTGATCAGCATCGCTGCACTGGTCTACGCCCGTCTACAAGCGATCTACAGCCGCAGACAATTGGAGCTCGGCGAACGCGTACGCAAGGAGGCCACCGAGCCCTATGTGGTTGCCGATATTCAACCGCGCGCGGATGGTTCTGGCCTCCTGGTGTTCACCGTAGAGAACGTGGGCCCCACCGTCGCACGCGACGTCGAGCTAAGCATCACACCGCCCCTCAAGGGAGGCGAACGAAGCGACTGGGATGAGAAGATTGCTCGGGCTATCGAACGCAAGATTCCCCACCTGCCGCCGCGTCGGCGTCTGGAGTGGTACTTCTCCTTCGGCCCACGCTACCTCGAGAAAACCGATCTCCCACGGCAATACACGGTAACGGTCAGGTCGACAGGCCCTGGAGGGCCTGTCGAGCCTCTGACCTACGTGATTGATCTCGACGTGATCCAAGGTATGGCGCTGGATCGAGAGACGGTCGTCGCCAAGCTCGACCTGATCGCTAAGAACACCGAAGCCCTAGGTCAGTGATCAAGCACTCGGCCCGGCCTCACCGTCTCAGTTTCCGTCTCGTGCAGCACAGTTCACGGCCGTTCAAAGGGGACCGCACGCCCAGATGACCCGACGCGTCGGCCACCCGTGAACCCAGGTGAACGCCTCCGAACGACGCCCCTCACCCCACCACCCCAGTTGGAAAGCGTGTAGCCATGTCCCACCGAGTGATGTTGCGCTCGCCCCCGACGGGTACCCGCGGCTGGTGGCTACGCGAGCGTCTCCGCGAAGCTCACGTCAGGTCCATCGCCAGAAGGCGCGGCACCTCCAGTCCGTATCCTCGGCACAAGGTTCTTCCAGCGACTGCTCCAACAGTTCGGCCGCCTACGCAGTTGTACCGCCTCGATCTTGTCCGCCAAGCGGGGTATGCGGCCATTGCTGTCGTCGGTGCTGAGACAGCAAGGCTTGCCTCTGGACCCGGCCAGGGGGAGGTGCCCCACCTCGTGTGGGATATCAATGCCATAGGCCCGGAGCCGCCTGAGGTCGCCACGCGCCTTGGCACTGCCGACGGTGAGCTGTGCGTCCGCATCGCCTACGAGACCTCGCCGCCTGCAAGCCGGTTCAGTTGTCGACGAGCTGGGAGCCCCACGAGCCCACTCGCCACACTCTCGTCGTCCCTTAGGGAGGCCCGCACGCTGGGGCGGGCCTCGTGAACCGCATCGCCGAGATCGGAACACCGTCAGCCACGCCGTGGAGCAGCCAGCACCGAGGCAGCTGACCACCGTGCAGGGATCGCTCCTGCGCATCCAAAGGCGGGAATCGTCACGCAAATCCGCTGGACGTACTACAGAAACGAAGCTCAACCGTGGAGACGGCGGACATCGTGGTGGCCTCCCCCTCATGCGAGATCGTCTATGAGATTCCGACCAGCGTTAGCAAGGCATCCAAGCCTTCCATGCGCGGGCCGGGATGTCAGACCCAGCTGCTAACTTCCGCCGTTGTGGTGAGACAGAAGGGAATTGAGGGCTGATGGGGCGTCGGGGTGGGACTACTACTGGGTCAATGGCGGAGACTGGCGACCGGCGGAGGAGCCAGAACCGCGGCCTCACTCGCTGGAGGAACTGTGGGAGGACGAGCTTGTCCAGGAGGCAGGCACACACTCGATCCTGGACATTTTCCGCTTCGTGGAATTCGGCGAGACTCCGGACTACAACACCGTGGAACCCGTGACGGTCGAGGAAGCGCGCGAGCTGCTGGGTACTGACAAACTCACGCGCGGGCACGTCAAAGACTTCGATGTCTTCCCCCGGTCGCGATGGATCGGGCGCTGCGCAGTGCTGCACGACAGCGAGGGCAACCCCCAAGAGATTCACTTCTGGGGCCACTCGGGCGATTGAACAGTGGGGTAGGCACACACCTGCTGGCATAAACGCCTGACATCAAGGAGGACGTACGCCGGCACACCCAGGAGCCCGTCTGCGGCATGCGCCAGCACCGATGCCGCAATTGTGGCTATTCCGTGGTCTAACTCCTCAACCAGAGTCAAGGGTTCCCCCTACGCCAGTCGCAGTCCGTCGCCTGGACTGTCGCCGCCACCACGGCCGGGAGCCCGGTAACAGCAACAACTGCCCACGGCGCGATGGCATGTTGGGCTGCCTCGCTGCTGCTGGCACCAGCCTGACCTGGACGAACGGGCCGAATACCCATTTTGCGAGTTTAGGGCGTGATGCCCATGAGAGGGGTCGAAACTGCTGGACAGGAAGCCACTCCCAGACAAAGGAGACACCATGTCCACCACGACAGTTCTGCCCCTGCACCCCACCGGGCACGAGTGCCCCGCCTGGTGCGCTCGCGAGGCACACGCGGAGGCAGTCGGGAGTCATGTCAGCGCCCCGGTGCGTCTGCCTGCCCCTGCAGAGATGAGCCCGAGCCTCGAAGTCCCCTTGCTGTCCGTGCAGATCGGTCTCGGGCACGACGAGGAAGCGCGCGGCGAGCAGCCCCGTCTGTGGCTGTCGGCCGTCGACGGTAATGGTGAACTGGACCTCTCTGCCTTGGGGTCGTTCATCACCAGCCTGGAGAACTTCGCCCTGCGGCTTCGAGGGCTGCGGCACCGGTTCGAGGCCGTCATCCTGGGCGGTGCTGCCGAAGCCGTCGACCTCTACCCGGACGCCACTCACCCACTTGAACTCGTCGCCCCCTGTCCGCCTTGGTGCCAGTACCGGGACCAGGAGGAACACAGCGTGAGCGGGCTTATCGTCGACCAGTTCCATGCCACGGAGGAGAACGGCATGGAGTTGGGGCTCCATCCGGTGGTCCACACCAAGTACGGGCGGGAGGCAGAGACGCTCGACCTTGTCATGGAGCACATGCCGCATGCTCCGCTCCCTCAGATCGACCTCACCATCGGCACCACCCAGAAGTGGCACCACGTGGAGATGACCTTCGACGAGGCCGACCGCCTGCGGGCGCGCCTGAGTGAGTTCATCGGCCAGGGACGCGAGTACGCCCGTCCGGAAGCCGTCACATCACTGCAGGAGTTGGTCGGCTACTGCGGCGTGCGGATCGTGGAACACCAAGGCGACGCCAAGGACTTCTTCGGTCACGCCGTCGGCGACACGCGGCAAGGCGGGCCGGTCTGGGTGACGGTGCCTAGGGGAACCGCCGGCCCTTGCCTGGAAAACCGGGTGAAGCATCTGTTGGCAGAGATCCACGAGGCACAGCGGGAGCTGACCGTCCACGACGGTGTCGAGCTCCGACAGGCGGGGACCCCGCCACAGCCGCTCTCATGGCTGAGGGGGCAGGCAGCGGCGTGAGCCACTGACTCACCCGCCATGAAAGGCCAGGGCGCCGTCTGCCATCGACACAGATACGGCGCCCTGGTTCGCGTCTGGCTCCTCGCGCCCCTCGCGGTGGGCGCCGTCGCTCACACGAGACGCGGATGAGGCGCCTCAGGCCCCGCTCGCCTCGATCATGGCCTCGCGCTCGACGATCTTCACGCGCTCGCGCTCCTCGGCCACGCCGAGCGCCTTCTCCGCGGCGTCCAGGCGGTACCAGCCCTCCCACGTGGTGAAGCGGACGTTCCGCTCGCTGAGGAAGGACTCGACGGCTGCCGGGTCGGGGGCGGTGGGCGTGTGCAGACGGGCGTTCGTGTGGTCGTCGATGAGGCTGGCGACCGTCTCGTTGGCGTCGCCCTTGGTGTGGCCGATCAGGCCCACGGGGCCGCGGCGGATCCAGCCGGTGACGTACGTGGACTGCAGGTGCTCGCCGGTCTCCTCGATGACGCGGCCGGCCTTGTCCGGCACCGTGCCCGAGGCGACGTCCCAGGGCAGCTTGGGCAGCTCGTCGGAGAGGTAGCCCACGGCGCGGTAGACGGCGCCGAGGTCCCAGTCCTTGAACTCGCCGGTCCCCTTGACGTTGCCGGTGCCGTCGAGGGCGGTGCGCTCGGTGCGCAGGCCCACGACCTTGCCGTCCTCGCCGAGGATCTCGGTCGGGGACTCGAAGAAGTGCAGGAACAGCTTGTGAGGGCGCTCGCCGATATCGCGGATGGCCCAGTTCTCCAGCGTCTTGGCCACCATGTCGGCCTGCTTGTTGCCGCGCCGGGTCGCGATCGAGCCGTCGTCGTAGTCGATGTCCTCGGGGTCGACGATGACCTCGATGTTCGGGGAGTGGTCGAGCTCCCGCAGCTCCATCGGGCTGAACTTGGCCTGCGCGGGACCGCGACGCCCGAAGACGTGGACCTCCAGCGCCTTGTTGGCCTTGAGGCCCTCGTGGACGTTCGGCGGAATCTCGGTCGGCAGGAGCTCTTCCGCGGTCTTGGCCAGGATGCGGGCCACGTCCAGGGCCACGTTGCCGACGCCGAGGACGGCGACCTTCTCCGCGTCGAGCGGCCAGGTGCGCGCCACGTCCGGGTGCCCGTCGTACCAGGAGACGAAGTCAGCGGCGCCGTACGAGCCGTCGAGGTCGATGCCGGGGATGTCGAGCGCCCGGTCGGCCGTCGCGCCGGTGGAGAAGATCACCGCGTCGTAGAAGCTGCGGAGGTCGTCGAGGTCGATGTCGTTCGGGTAGTCGACATTGCCGAAGAAGCGGATCTGAGGCTTGTCCAGGACCTGATGCAGGGCCGTGATGATGCCCTTGATCCGGGGGTGGTCGGGGGCGACGCCGTAGCGGATGAGGCCGAAGGGCGCGGGCATCCGCTCGAAGAGGTCGATCGACACACCGGGCTCGACCGCCACTGCGGATTTCAGCAGCGCGTCGGCGGCGTAGATGCCGGCCGGACCGGCTCCGACAACGGCTACCCGCAGAGGGCGAGACATGATCAGGTTTCCCTTCGAGCGAAGACGTGGGGCTCGTGGGGAAGCCTAAACTAAGGCAATCCTAAGTTGGTACCCGGCCTTGACCTATGACCTCATAAGGGCGGCTTATGGGTTCGCGAAGGGATGGTTTGAGTCGCAGGTCGCACGCGCGAGCGGGACGCCAGGGAACCCGGGACACGGCCGCCTCGTTGTCAACACGCCCCACACACAACAGAGTTGATCAGTTGAGGCTCCCATCCCCGCTCTCCACGGAGGCCCGGAACATGACCCGTGATCACCGGAACCACCCCCAGCCCTCCCGGCGCACCGTCCTCGGCGGCGCCACCCTCGCCGCACTCACGGTGGCGACCGGCGCCGGAACAGCCGCCGCAGCCACCGCCCCGCACAGCGCCACCTGGCCCACCGAGTTCCCGCTCCCCGACGGCTTCCTGCCCGAGGGGATCACCATCGGCAGAAAGCAGCCGTACGCCTACATGGGCTCGCGCGCCAACGGCGCCGTGTACCGCACCGACCTGCGCACCGGCCAGGGCGAGGTCTTCTACGCGGGGGCGGCCGGCATGATCGCGGTCGGCCTGAAGGTGGACGACGACGGCCTGCTCTACATCGCCGGAAACACCGGGGTGGCCCGGGTCCTCGACACCCGCACTCGCAAGCTCGTGGCCACCTACCAGCTGACGGAGGCCCCCGGTCACTTCATCAACGACGTCACGCTGCTCGGCGACCGCGCCTGGTTCACCGACTCGCGCGACAGCGTGCTCTACGGGGTGCCACGCGGCCGCAAGGGCACGGTGCGCGCGCTGCCGCTCGGCGGCGATTGGATACAGACGCCGGACGTGATCAACGCGAACGGCCTCGTCGGCACACCGGACGGCCGAGGGCTGATCGTCGTCAGCAGCTCGCCCGGAAAGCTCTATCGGGTACACCTCAAGACGGGTTACGCCGACGAGATCACGCTGGTGGGCGCCGACAACGTGGTCAACGGCGACGGCCTCCTCCGCGTCGGCCGCACCCTGTACGTCGTACAGAACCGGCTGAACCTGATCAGCGTGTTCCACCTCGACGCCGAGGCAGGCACCGCCACCCTGCGCCGCACGATCACCGATCCCCGCTTCGACGTCCCCACCACCGCGGCCCGCTGGGGCGAGCGCCTCTATCTGGTCAACGCCCGCTTCACCAGCCCGCAGGAGCCCGGGACGACGTTCAACGCTGTGGCCGTTCCCCTCTGATTTCCCCCCGCAGCACGGGCAGGCGGCACCCATTGCAAGATCAAAAGTAGTGTCGGGTTAGCATATGAGCGCCGCCTAGCTCGAAAGATACTCCTGTGACTGTCAATGACGACTCGTTCACCAATTGGAAGCACCGCGAGGAGATCGCGGAGTCGATGATCCCGATCATCGGGAAGCTGCACCGCGAGCGGGACGTCACCGTCCTGCTCCACAGCCGCTCCTTGGTGAACAAGTCGGTGGTCAGCCTCCTCAAGACCCACCGATTCGCCCGGCAGATCGCCGGTGAGGAACTCTCCGTCACCGAGACGCTGCCGTTCCTGCAGGCCCTCACCACGCTCGATCTCGGCCCTTCGCAGATCGACGTCGGCCTGCTCGCTGAGGCGTACAGGACCGACGACCGCGGTTTGTCGGTGGCGGAGTTCACCGCTGAGGCCGTCGCCGGCGCCACGGGCGCCAACAAGATCGAGAGCCGCGAGGGACGCGACGTCGTCCTCTACGGCTTCGGCCGCATCGGCCGCCTCGTCGCCCGCCTGCTCATCGAGAAGGCCGGTTCGGGCAACGGACTGCGCCTGCGGGCCGTCGTCGTGCGCAAGGGCGGCGAGCAGGACATCGTCAAGCGCGCCTCGCTGCTGCGCCGTGACTCCATCCACGGCCAGTTCCAGGGCACGATCACCGTCGACGAGGCGGCCGGCACGATCATCGCCAACGGCAACGAGATCAAGGTGATCTACGCCAACGACCCCTCCGAGGTCGACTACACGGCGTACGGCATCAAGGACGCCATCCTCATCGACAACACCGGCAAGTGGCGCGACCGCGAGGGGCTCTCCCAGCACCTGCGCCCCGGTATCGACAAGGTCGTCCTGACCGCGCCGGGCAAGGGCGACGTCCCGAACATCGTGCACGGCGTCAACCACGACACGATCAAGCCGGACGAGCAGATCCTGTCCTGCGCCTCCTGCACCACGAACGCGATCGTGCCGCCCCTGAAGGCCATGGCCGACGAGTACGGCGTGCTGCGCGGCCATGTCGAGACCGTCCACTCGTTCACCAACGACCAGAACCTCCTGGACAACTTCCACAAGGCCGACCGCCGCGGCCGCTCCGCGCCGCTGAACATGGTCATCACCGAGACCGGCGCCGCCTCCGCCGTCGCCAAGGCGCTGCCCGACCTCAAGGCGCCCATCACCGGCAGCTCGATCCGCGTCCCCGTTCCGGACGTCTCGATCGCCATCCTGAGCCTGCGTCTGGGCCGCGAGACCACCCGCGAAGAGGTACTCGAGCACCTCCGCGACGTCTCGCTGCACTCGCCGCTGAAGCGACAGATCGACTTCACGACCGCTCCCGACGCCGTCTCCATGGACTTCGTCGGCTCGCGGCACGCCTCGATCGTCGACGCGGGCGCCACCAAGGTCGACGGCGACAACGCGATCCTCTACCTCTGGTACGACAACGAGTTCGGCTACTCGTGCCAGGTGATCCGCGTCGTGCAGCACGTCTCCGGCGTGGAGTACCCGACGTACCCGGTGCCGGTGGTCTGATCCGGGCACCACAACCTCCGGCGGGGGCGGCAAGGGACTTTCCCTGCCGCCCCCGCCGCTGTTGCGCGGTCACCCGCCGAGGAGCCTGCGGGCGCCCAGAGCGAGCGAGATCTCCACGAGGTCGCCGACCCGGGTGAGACTGCGGCCGGTCAACTGCTCGACGCGGCGCAGCCGGTTGAGGACGGTGTTGCGGTGGCAGTAGAGCCGGGTGCCCGCACGCTGCGCGGAGCCGTCGGCCTCCAGCCAGACGACGAGCGTGTCGAGGAGGAGGTCCCGGTCGGCGGGATCGAGTGAGCGCAGCGGACCGAGCACCCGCTCTTCGAGCGCCTCCGCGAGCTCGGGTGAGGAGACGACCAGGGCGTCCGGCAGACGTTCGTCGAGGAGTACGGTGCCGCCGCTGCGGGGGCAGGCCCGCAGCGCCGTGTCGGCGAGGCGGCGCGCGTGCGGGACGGCGGCCAGTCCCTCCACGGGTGAGCCGATGCCGGCGCGGGCTCCGGGCGGCAGGGCGAGACCGGCGCCGAGCGCGGACAGTTCGGCCGCCGGATCGCCCTCGGCGTCACCGAGCAGGACCAGGGCGTAGTGGGCGTCAGGGCCGGAGTGGCGCAGCGTCCGCGTCCCCGGCGGCAGGGTGAGGCCGGTGTCCTCTCCGGCCACGGCGATCACGGCGTACCACCCGTCCTCGGGCAGCCCCAGGACGTCGGCGGCGGTGGGCAGGTCGGTGAGGCGGGCGCTGCCGTCCAGGAGGCTCGCGGTCAGCAGCCGCATACGGTTCTCGTGCCGCCAGGCCATGCGGCGCTCGGTGCGGCGGTAGGCGTCGGCCACCACACCGCAGTGTTCGTCGACGAAGTTCCAGACGTCCGTGGCGACATGGATGAGCAGTCCCATGTCGTCGGGGTTGCCGCGCGAGACCTCCTCGACCAGGCCCTGCCACACCATCGCACCGCCGAGCCGGAAGGCGTGAAGGAGCGCGTCGAGCGGCAGGCCCCGTTCGGCGCGTACGCCGGCGATCTGGACGGACGTGCGGTGGGCCGCCTCCCTGGTCTCCCCCGGCTGGAGGAGCGAGGTGACGCTGTACCGCAGCGAGCGGTGCACCTCCTGCCACACCTCGGTGGGGCGGGCCTCGATGTCCGCGCGGTAGGCGGGCTCCTGTTCGCGCAGCTCCGCCACGAGCCGGTCGGTCATCGTGGGCAGATCCCTCAGCAGGGCGCGGGCCGCACGGTGCAGTACGGCGACGGCCTCGGCGTCGAGCAGGGAACGGGCGCCCGGTGCGAGCGGGGCGAGGGCGGGCACTTCGTGCAGGGGCCCGACCCGTGACCGCAGGACGTGTGGCATGAGGCCTCCACGGGAAGTGTGCGCACTGCCGGATCTTCTTGACGCCCGAAGAATGGCATACCGCCCGGTCGGTACCTAGAGGTTGGCGGCAATCTCCTCATCACGGTCCGGCAACCCTCCGTCGCCGGCGAGGAGCCGGGACAGCTCGACGCGGGAGCGTACGCCCAGTGCGGAGAAGACATTGCGCAGGTGGTGGTCGACGGTGCGGTGGCTCACCGACAGGCGCACCGCCACCTCACGGTTGGTGGCTCCCTCCGCCACATGACGGGCGATGCGCTGCTGCTGCGGGGTCAGCGCGGCCAGCGGTCCCGGCCCCGGCTCCCCGGCCACCGCCTCGCCCGCGGCGCGGAGTTCACCGCGGCTGCGGTCCGCCCACGCGCGTGCCCCGCACCGCTCGAAGCCGACCAGCGCGTCGCGCAGCGGACCGCGCGCCTCGCGGGTACGGCGTCTGCGACGCAGCCACTGGCCGAACAGCAGCTGCGTACGGGCGCGTTCGAACTCGCCGGGTGAGCGGTCGTGGTGCGCGAGCGCGCTCTCGTACGCGGCGGCCGTCTGCTGCGGCGGGGCCAGCAGGGCTCGGCAGCGCGCGAGTTGAGCCGGGGCGAGCCGGTCCGCGGTGGCCTCGGTCCAGCGGGTGAACTCGGCTGTGGCGCTGCGTGCTTCAGCCGTGCGCCCTGCCTGGACGGCCGCTTCCACGAAGCAGGGGACGGCCAGCATCCGCACGGCGAAGTGCCCGCGCCGGAGTCCCGGGGCGACCAGGGGTGCGAGGCGGGCTGCCGCGTCACCCGGTCGCCCCGCCGCCAGGTCCGCCCGGGCGACGGCCCAGACGGCGAGGGTGGCGGCCTGATTGAGACCGTGCGGACCCGCGCCCGCCGCCGCGGCCTGCGCGTGCCCGGCGCACACCTCCGCGTCGCCCTCCACGGACGCGGCGAGCGCGAGGACGGCGTGCAGACAGGCGGCGACGTTGGGCTGCCCGGTGCGGTGCGCTGCCCTGATCCCTTCCAGGGCGTGCGCCCGGGCCGTGGTGTGCCGGCCCGCACGCAGCTCTCCGTAGGCCAGGTGTTCCAGGGCGCGCGGCAGCAGGACCTCAGGACCGTAGGCGCGTACGGCGGCCAGCGCGCGGGCACCCGCTCCGCAGGCGGTCTCGACCTCGCCGACGACCAGCGCGGCGGCCCCGGCGCGCAGCAGCCCGGCCGGCTCGTCCGTCCGGGGCAATTCGTCCAGGCAGCGGCGCAGCAGAGCGTGGCCTTCGGCGATGCGGCCCGAGAGGACCGCGCACATCCCGGCGCGGTACGCCTCGAGCAAGGGGTCGTCGGCGCACACGGGGACGCGCGCCATCGCCTCCCTGTAGGCGGCGGCGTCGCCCATCGCCCAGGCCGCCTCCGCCGCGCCGATCAGCGCGTGGCGGGCCGGTTCGGGCGGGAGCAGCACGGCCGCGGTGAGCAGGGCCTCCCTGGCGTCGGCGGCCGGCCCGTCGGCCAGGGTCAGGAGTCCGCGCACCTGGTGGACACCGCCGTGGGCGGGTGCGCCGGCGGTGCGGGCGAGCAGGGCACGGGCCCGCACCGGGTCACCTGCCTGCCGGGCCGCTTCCGCCGCCTCGGCAAGCCGGTCGGTGCGCAGCGCCGTGTCGGCGGTGAGCGCCGCGGCCCGGGCCAGGGCGGCGGATCGCTCGGCGTGCGGGCGTGGCGCGCTCGCCGTGGCGGCAAGGGATGCGGCGAGCCGCGCGTCGTGGTCCTCCGCCGCGCAGGCGAGTTGTACCAGGCAGGAGAGGCGGTCGCGGCAGGCCGTGGCCAGGCGGGCGTGGGCGGCCCTGCGGCGGGCGAGCGGGGCGCCGTGCAGCACGGCCCGGCGCAGGAGGGGGTGGGTGAAGTGGATGCGCCCGCCCGCTCCGACAACGGCGCCGGCGGCTTCGGCTGCCGCCAGACCCGCGGGATCGCCGCCGGCCCGCAGCAACAGGGCGAGGTCCGTGCCCGCGCCCTCGGTTTCATGCTCACCGGCCGCCGCGGCGAGCAGCAGCAGGGCGCGGGTGTCGCTGGGCAGCCCGTCGACGCGGGCGGCAAAGTCGTGGAGTACGTCCTCCCCGCCGGGCAGCGGATCGGGCAGCGGGGTGCGACCGGCCAGCTGGTCGGGTGTGAGGGCAGCGACGAACGCGGAGAGCAGCCGCGGATTGCCGGCCGCCTCGCGGATCAGCCAGGCTCCGACGACCGGGTCGGCCGAGCCACGGGTCAGCCGGTCGAGCAGGGCGGCGCCCGCGCTGTCGTCGAGCGGCCCGAGACGCAGGGTCGCGAGACCGAACAACTCCGCTGCCATGGCGTGGTGTTCGGCCACGGTGAGCAGGACGGCCACGGGTCTGTCGGCGGGCAGCCGTCGCAGGTCGGACAGGAGGGCGGTCCTGGCCGAGGGGTGCCAGGTGTGCGCGTCGTCGACACATACGAGGAGCGGGCCGTCCTGCGAGAGCGGCAGTGCTGCCGGGGTGGTCGGCTGAACCGAGGGGACCGGGGCGCAGATCGCCCGCGCATGCTCCACGAGGGCGGTGCGGCCGAGTCCGGGCTGCGCGATGAGGGCGAGCACCCCGCCCCGGCCGGCCCGCAGGCGCCGCACCAGGGATTCCACCGCGGCGACTTCCGCACGGCGGCCGTGCAGCTCGGGGGCCCTGAGTACGCCGGGTTCGGTCGTCGAAAGGGTCACGCCGGCACGTTACTTCCGCGTAACACAGCCCGGAAGCCCCGCGTCCGCTGCGTTGGGCACGCCACCAGCGGCTGTGGCCCGCGGGTGTGCGCGAGCACAATCCAGGTTTCGGGGCACGACACACGTCGTCCGCCGCCGGCTGACCGGCGACGGACGACAGGCCCCCATGACGGGCCATCAGGATCAGGAGGTGTGCGGGCAGTTGCCCCGGTACTCCTCGATGGTCGAGCTCGGCCTCGGCAGCGGGCAGAGGAACTGCTCGTAGCGGGTGTCGTTGTCGATGAACCGCTTCAGCCACGAAAGGCTGTACTTCGCGATCGTCGTGTTGGACGAGTTCGGCGTGAAGTGGGAAGCGCCGTTGAGCTCCAGGTACGCCTTGTCCAGGGTGCTGGGCAGCGACTGGTAGAACGGCTCGGAGTGGGAGGACACGGGGGCGACGGTGTCACCGTCGGCTCCCACGACGAGGGTGGGCGTGCGCAGCTCGGGCCACGTCTTGTCGGTGTTCCAGCCGGTCAGCGGGATCGCCGCCTTCAGCGAGGTGCGGCTCTTGGCGGCCTCCAGGGTGCCGCCACCGCCCATCGAGTGCCCCATCACGCCGAGCCGGGAGGCGTCGACGCGGCCCCGCACCGAACTGCTCTGCGTCAAGTAGTCGAGCGCGGAGAGCAGTTGGCGTCCCCGGCTGTCGGGCTGGTCGACCGTCGTGTTGGTGTCGATGGTGAAGACCACGAAGCCCTGGGAGGCGAGCCGCGGCCCGAGCCAGGCGATGCTCGACTGGTACGCGGTGAAGCCCGGGGAGATGACGACCGCGCCGAAGGTCCCGTCGGCGGTGGACGTCGGGTAGTAGATGGTGCCGCCGCCGAAGCCGGAGACGCCAAGCGACGAGACGCTGGTCTGCGACACGGCGTACGAACCGCGCGAGGCCTCGATGCTGGAGTTGGTGGGGGCGGGGCCGCGCTCGTACGGGTTGTCGGCGGCGGCTTGGGCGCCGGGCGCGAGGCCGGTGCCGAGGAGTCCCGCGGTGGCGACCGCGGCGGCCAGACAGGCCCGCGCCACAGGGCGGGAGAAGACGTGCAGGCGCACGGAGGGGTCCTCTCGATCGTGGCGGAGCCACCCGGGAGAGGGAGGTACGCCCCGGTGGAGACCGCCGTGTTCGTTGCGGTCCCCACCGTGGCGGTGCTGACAGGGTGTCGACATCGGCGAAATCACCGGTGTCGTGGTGCGGTTGCCTTCCCGGGGCGTCAGCCGCGCAGAGGGCCCTCGCAGGTGAAGGCGGACGTACCGGCGCGGCCGTCGGCCCAGATGTCCACCTCGCCGAAGGCGCAGTTCATGTCGGTGAGGTTGTTGTCGCCGCCCGCGGCGCGGTCGAGGATGTAGGCGTCCACGGTCTCGGACATGTCCTTGAAGACGAGGTCGGGGTCGGCGGCGTCGCTGAGGTTGGCGGTGATCCGGCCGGTGCAGAGGAACCGCGGGCGGGCCGGCGCCTTGGTGGAGCGGCAGTCGGGCGTGATGCCGGTCGTCGCGACGAACGAGGAGCGGACCTGGCCGGCCGTGCTGTCGCGCAGCCGGTCGACGGGGACGTACGTGGTGTCGGGGACGAACAGGTCGTCGACGTGCGCGATCTGCTTGTCGAGGAAGGCGTCGTAGGCGCTCTGCAGCCCGGCGTCACGGCCCAGGCGGTCGCGCCAGGCGTCGAACGCCTTCGGGTTGTCGGCGCGCAGGTGGCGGTACATCTCCTTGATCAGCGCCGGGCGTTCGGTCCACAGGAACTCGAAGAACGCGCCCGCGTAGTCGTAGAAGCGGAAGCCGTCCCCGTCGTAGGTGGCGTGCAGCAGCTGGTTCACGGTCATGCGCGGCCCGCCGCCCGCGGTGTCGTCGATGATGCCCTGGATCAGGGACTTGCGGACCTTGATGCCGTCGTCGCGGGTGGCGCCGTCGAAGAATTCCGCTGTGCCCTCGTCCATCGCGGTCGTCCGGTCGCCCTCGTACCACGGCCCCTCACCGAAGAAGCCGGGCACGGCCCAGCGGCCGTTGAGGTAGTGGGTGTACTCGTGGCGGAACAGTTCCTCGAGCGTCAGCGAGGAGTCCTGGGGGACGCGCCGCTGGTAGGTGTAGAAGGTCGCGCCCTTCTCGATGTAGACGCCGCCGTTGTCGGTGCCCATGCCCGTCAGCAGCGGGTGGAAGTTCTCGTATTCGGCGCGGGAGGCGTACAGAACGGTGGTGAGGGTCGTGTTGGGGTCGCCGCCCAGCGGCTCCTGGGTGCCGACGACGCGGTGGAACTGGGCCTTGACCTGCTTGCTCGCGTAGTAGAGCTGGTCGACGGTGTCCCGGTCGAGAGCGGTGCGGACTTTCATGCCGCCCGCGTCGTACGCGTAGGTCCGGGGGAAGAGGCGGCGCTCGATGTCGTCCCTACACACCTTGTACGGCTCGCAGGCCTCGAACGCGATCAGCCAGGTGACGACCTTCGCCCACGGGGCGCTGCCGTCGCCGAAGTTGCGGGCGGTGGTGTCCAGCAGCGGGCCGAGCGCGGCGACGGTCTCGGTGCGCAGGGCGTCGATCTGGCCGAACCTGCCGTACTCGCTCACCGCGTCGCGCACCACCCAGGCGTTGGGCGTGCCCTTGAGGTGGGTGTGCCCGGCGAACGCCTGGAAGGCGGCGCGGTAGGAGGGGTCGGCGGCCACCGCGGCACGGAAGGCGGTGTCCTGGTTGCCGGGGTAGACGCCGAGGTAGTTCAGGGTGAGCGCGGAGAGGGCGGCGCCGGCCCAGCCGGTGTCCTGCGCGGTGTCGGGGTGGGCGGCGTCCATCGTCGCCAGCACCCTCTTCACCAGCGGGAGTTGATGCTGACGCAGCCCGGCCGCACTGGCTGCCGTCAGCGCTTCGCGGAGTGTCTCGGCGTTGGAGCGGGTGACGTCGAAGGCGTGGGCGGCCGTCCCGAAGGCGTCTACGGCGCTTCGCATGGCGGCCAGGGTCGCCGGGTCGGTGATGTCGACCTCGTCGTGCGAGAAGCCCTGGTAGGAGACGGCATGCAGGTAGGTGAACATCTCGAGCAGGTGGCTGCCGTTGGTGCCGTCGTGGGACGCGGAGAGCTGGGTGACGCGTTGGGACACGGCCTGGATGTGCGCGCCCGACATGACCGGTGCGAGGCGTCGGTCCCAGGTCCAGACGAGCCGGCGCAGACAGACGTCGGCGGTGACGGCGGGGTCGGCGAGGAACTCGACGAACTGGGCGGGTGCCAGACCGGTGACCCCGTCGAGGGTGCAGGGAACCGACGCATCGCCGACGGCGGCGCGAGGCACATCGGACTGGGGCCTCGCCTTGTCCGTGCGAGGGCCGGGGACGCGCCCGTCGGCGAGGCCACCGGGGGCGGGGACCTTCCAGGTGGCGGACTTCGGGGCCTTGGCGCGGCGGTCGACGTGGTCCAGGGGGCTCGGCTTCTCCGGTGCGGGCGCGGCGGTCGCGGGAGTGGCCGCACGCGGGGCGGGTTCGGGGGCGCCGGCCTGGGCAGCCGGTGCGGCGGTGGCACACAAGGTCACGGATATCGCCGCGGCGACCACGGATCTGCGCAGGGTACGGGGCTGGTGCACGACAGGCTCCTGAGGTGTGGGAGGTGGGACAAGCGGTGCGTGCGCACGACGCAGGGCCACTTGGACCCAACCGCGGTGCAGCCAGGGCCACTTGAGGCGGTCGGGGTGCGCCATGTGATGCGTAACGTAGTAATGTGAAATGGTACTGACAACCCCTCAGACGCCGGGCGTCTCGCGGCTCTTGTGCCGCAACTCCCCTGCGGCTCGGGCGCGTTCATGCCGTGTGCGTCTCACGACGGCGGGCACCGGATCCCGGGGCGAAAGGTAGGTGACCTTGTACGCTGGTGAACCACTCGGGGCGGGCGCGTGGGCCACGACCTGCGGGGTCACGAAGGGATCACCACCATGGGTCACCTCACACAGCGCACCCTCGTCACTCCCCGGGAGCGGCTGCGCGATCAGGTCGCCCACCATCTGCGAGCCGCGCTGATATCCGGCGAGCTGCGGCCCGGTGAGGTCTACTCGGCGCCCGTGCTCGCCGAGGACTTCGGGATCTCCGCGACGCCGGTGCGCGAGGCGATGCTCGACCTGGCCAGCGAGGGGCTCGTGGAACCGGTCCGCAACAAGGGCTTTCGCGTCACCGAGGTCAATGAGCGCGACCTCGACCAGTACACCGAGATCCGCACCCTCATCGAGGTACCGATGATCGGCCGCATCACCCGGTCCGCGTCCCGCGCGGACCTGGAAGAGCTGCGCCCCGTGGCCGATGAGATCGTGCGCGCCGCCCGCGACCACGACCTCATCGGCTACCTCGAGGCCGACCGCCGGTTCCATCTCTCCCTGCTCGCGCTCGGCGGCAACGACCGGCTCGTCGAGACCGTCGGCGACCTGCGCAAGCGCTCCCGGCTCTACGGCCTCACGGCGCTGGACGAGCGCGGCCGCCTGATCCCCTCCGCGCAGGAGCACATCGAGCTCCTGGACCTGATGGTGGCCGGGGACGCCGAAGGGGCGGAACAGTGCATGGCCCGGCATCTCGGGCATGTCCGCTCACTCTGGGCGCGCGACACCAAGGCACAGGGCTCGCTCACGCCATAGGGCCTACTCGCTGGTTCGTTTGATTCTTCAACACATCGCGCGATTCATTGACGCGGACCGTTCACCTCTTTATGGTCGCCTGACCTTCCCCGGCGACCCCGCAACGGAGCACAATGAGGTCCCTCCCCCGCCCGGCCCGGTTCATCGCACCCCTCCTCGTGGGTGTGCTCGCCGCGGCCGTTCCCCCCACCGCGGCGGCCGACATCGCATCCCCGAGAAGCGACGAGGCGACAACTCCCTCTCCCCCGCACGACGACAGCTGGACGCTGACGTCCCACCGCATCGACCCGAAGGACACGCATCACGCCTTCGTCGGCAACGGCTATCTCGGCCAGCGCGTCGCGCCCAACGGATCCGGCTACGCCGCCTCCGAGGCCAAGACCGGATGGCCGCTCTTCAGCCGCCGCTACGACGGTTCCTTCGTCTCCGGGCTCTACGCGCACAACAAGGACACCACCGAGAACCGCGAGGTCGCCGCGGCCATCCCCACCTGGAGCCCGCTCACGGTGTCCACCGGCGGTCCCGCTTCCGAGACGTTCACCTCCGCCACTCCCGCCGACCGGATCTCGCACTACCGGCAGAGCCTCGACCTGCGCCGCGGCCTGGTGCGCACCGAGCTCACCTGGACGGCCGCCGACGGCCGGGCCACCGACCTCGTCTACGACGTTCTCGCGGACCGCGCCAACCCCCACGTCGGCGCCGTACGCCTGCGCATGACCCCGCGCTGGGACGGCGAAGCGAAGGTCACCGACCGCATCGACGGACGCGGCGCCCGGCGCGTGTCCGCCACCGGAAGCGGCGACCGCTCCGGCGGGACCATGGCCGTGGGGTTCCGCACGGACGGCACGAAGACCGAGGGGACCGTCGCCTCGACACTGCGCGCCGGGCACGGCGTGCGTACAGGAAATGAACAACCCTCAGCTCCCGCCCGCAAGTTGAGCGCGCATCAGTCCGTCGGCATGCCGGTCCGCTCCGGCCGGACCTACGAGCTGACCAAGTTCGTCGGCGTCGACACCGCGCTGACCTCCCGCTCCCCCGGGCGCGACGCCGTCGCGGCCTCGCAGCGCGCCGCCGGGCGTGGCTGGGAGGCGCTGTTCGCCGGGCACACCGCCGCCTGGCGCAAGCTGTGGCGCAGCGACATCGAGGTGCCCGGCCGGGGCGAGCTCCAGTCCTGGGTCCGGTCCGCCCAGTACGGCCTGCTCTCCAGTTCCCGCACCGGCTCGGGCAACAGCATCTCCCCCACCGGACTGAGCAGCGACAACTACGCCGGCCTCGTCTTCTGGGACGCGGAGACCTGGATGTACCCGGCGCTGCTCGCCGCCCACCCCGACCTCGCCAAGTCCGTGGTGGAGTACCGCTACCGCACCCGGACCGCCGCCCGTGCCAACGCGAAGAAGCTCGGCCACCCCGGCCTCTTCTATCCCTGGACGAGCGCGAGCAAGGGCGACCTCAAGGCCGAGTGCCACAGCGTGGACCCGCCGCACTGCCGCACCCAGAACCACCTGCAGAGCGATGTCGCCCTCGCGGCCTGGCAGTACTACCTCGCGACCAAGGACACCCAGTGGCTGCGCACCCGAGGCTGGCCGGTGATCAAGGGCATCGCCGAGTTCTGGGCCGACCGCGCCACGCGCAACGCCGACGGCAGCTACTCCATCAAGGACGTCGCGGGCCCCGACGAGTACAGCAACGGAGTCGATGACGGCGTCTTCACCAACGCGGGCGCCGCGACCACCCTGCGCACCGCCGCCCGCGCCGCGAAGCTGCTCGGCAAGGACGCCCCCGCGGACTGGAACACCGTCGCCGACAAGCTGCGCATCCCCTATGACAAGAAGAAGCAGGTCTTCCAGCAGTACGACGGCTACAAGGGCTCGGTGATCAAGCAGGCGGACACCGTGCTCCTGATGTACCCGCTGGAGTGGCCGATGTCGAAGAAGACCGCCACGAACACCCTCGACTACTACGCGGCCCGCACCGACCCCGACGGTCCCGCCATGACCGACTCGGTGCACGCCATCGACGCCGCCTCCATCGGCGAGCCCGGCTGCTCCGCGTACACCTACCTGACGCGCTCCATCCGTCCCTTCGTACGCGGGCCGTTCGACCTGTTCTCGGAGGCACGCGGCGAGAAGGCGGGGGCCTCCGACCCGCTCTCCGGCTCCCCCGCGCAGAACTTCACCACCGGCCAGGGCGGCTTCCTCCAGGTCTTCACCAACGGCCTGACCGGACAGCGGATGCGCGAGAACAGCGTGCACCTCGACCCGATGCTGCCGCCGCAGCTGTCCCAGGGCGTGAAGCTGAACGGTCTGCACTGGCAGGGCCGTACGTACGACATCGCCATCGGCGCCCACGACACCACCGTGCGCCTCACCCGCGGCGAGCCCTTCGAGATCGAGACGCCGCAGGGCAAGCAGATCGTCAGCCAGGACGCGCCCGCGCACCTCAAGACCCGCCGCCCGGACCTGGAGCCCACCGACAACCTCGCCAGGTGCCGCAGCGCGAAGGCGAGTTCGGAGCAGCCTGGCCAGTACGCGGACGCCGCGATCGACGGCAACACCGCCACCGCCTGGGTCCCGGAGACCACCCGCGCCACCCTCACCGCGGACCTCGGCAAGGTCTCCCGCATCGCCGACATCACCCCGCGCTGGACGGACGTGAAGCCGACGAAGCACACCGTGCGGACATCGCTCGACGGGCAGCACTGGAGCACGGCCGATCGGGACGGGGCCACGGCCCGCTACGTCCGCGTGACATTCACGTCCAAGGACGCGAAGAAGCCCGCGGGCATCCAGGAGTTGACCGTCAACCGGTAGAGCACGGCGGGAGCGGCGGCGCGGGCACGAGAAAAGAGGTGCCTGCGCCGCCGTCGCCTGGGTAGCGTGCGGGGCGTGGCAGACGAGGCGTACGAGAACCCACGGCTGGCGGCGCTCTACGATCCGATCGAGGCGGACCGCGGCGATCTGGACGTATACGCCGACATCGCAACGGAACTGAAAGCACGTCAGGTCCTGGACGTGGGCTGCGGCACCGGTACGTTCGCCCTGCTGCTCGCCGACCGCGGACTACGGGTGACCGGCGTCGAACCGGCCGCGGCCTCCCTCGACGTCGCGCGCTCCAAGCCCGGCAGCGACCGCGTGCGCTGGATCCACGGCGACGCGACGGCGCTCCCCGAGACGCGGGTGGACCTCGCCACCATGACCGCCAACGTGGCCCAGGCCATCGTGGACCCGCAGGCGTGGGAGGACACCTTGCGCGCCGTCCACGCCGCGCTGCGGCCGGGCGGCCACCTCGTCTTCGAGACCCGCGACCCGGCCCGGCGGGCATGGGAGGAGTGGAACCCCGCCGCGACCCTGCGCACGCTCGCCGTCGACGGCGTCGGCGACGTCGCGGTCTGGGTGGACGTCACCAACGTCAGCCTGCCGCTGGTGTCCTTCCGCCACACCTTCGTCCTGGCCGCGACCGGCGAGACCCTCACCTCCGACTCGACCCTCCGCTTCCGCGAACGCGACGAAGTGACCGCCTCGCTCACCGCGCACGGCTACGTGGTGGACGAGATCCGCGACGCCCCGGACCGCCCCGGCAAGGAGTTCGTCTTCCTCGCCCGCCGCCCGTAGTAACGCGGGCGCGTCAGCGCAGGGTCATCCGATACGTCAGCGGCGAGCGGCCGGTGATCAGGACGCGGACGCCGTCCGGCGTGAGCGAGCCGTTCATCCAGGTGTACCGCTCCCCCGGCTCGACCACGGGAGGCTGCTTGCCGCCCTTGCCGTTGCCGGGCCCGAAGGTGATCCGGTCGTCGCCCACCGCGTAGGTCGCCTCACCACTGACCAGCTGGTAGGTGTCCTTGGCTCCGGCCACCTGCTCCAAGCCCTCCCCCGACAGCTCCCCGCCCCGCCGGAAACACAGCTCCAGGGCAAGCGGCACCGCGGACTCGGACACGTCGAAGGACAGCTCCCAGGCGCCGCCGTCCGTTTCGCGCACCAGGATCTCGGTCCGCAGGGCCCGGTACTCCTTGGGCCGGTGCGGGAAGTCCATCGCCGACCAGAAGCGGCCGTCGTCGGTGAGCGGGTAGAGCCCGTCCTTGCGCCGGTGGCGGCGCGGCAGCGGCTGGTGGAAGGCGGCGCGGACCTCCGCGTGCAGCCGCCACGCGTCGCCCTGCCGTTCGAGGCCCGCGGACCGGAAGGGACCGAGCGAGAAGAACTGCGGGGAGAGCCTCAGCGAGTCGAGGATCGCGGCGCCCTTGCGCATCTTGAAGAAGGTGGGGTTGGTGGAGAGGCCCGAGGAGATGGCGTGCACCTCGGGCAGGTCCGTTCCGCCGAAGATGCTGGCCGTGTGCTCACCGCGGCGCACGCGCACCAGACGGCAGCTGTCGTCGTGGTGCTCGAAGTCGGTCGGCAGTGGCTTCACCGCCGGCAGCTGACGGGCCAGCTCGGGCCGGTCGAGGACCTCGGCGAGCCGGTCGCCCGGCGGGGTCTCGCCAAAGGTCTGCTCCATGCCGCGCTCCTGGATCAGCGCGGCCATGGCCGCGAACGTCCCGTTGCCGTCGCGGATCGCCAACTCCCGGTACTGCAGCCAGAACTCGGGCAGGTGGCGCAGGGCCGCCTGGTCCTGGCGGCGCGAATGAACGGACTCCACCTCGCCGTTGGGCTCGGTGACATAGAGCGAGGCGGTGAGGTTGTCCCGTACGTGCGCGTACAGGTCGCGCCGGTCGTGGAAGCGGGCGATGGTCAGCAGGGCCGGGTTGGTCACGACCGCCGAGTAGGTGGGACTGCGTTCGCTGTACTCGCCGCCCGGGAGCTGGTCGATGCCCTCGGCGAGCCAGGCGTCGATGCGCCGGGGGTAGGAGGGATCGGGCCAGCGCCGGTGGATGCGGGAGAGCGCGGAGCACACCAGCCAGCGATGGTTGGCCGTGTGCACCCCGCCGTCGGCGAGACCGGGGCCCGCCTTGCGCAGGATCCGCTCGACCGTGTCGCGCAGCTTCCGGGTCGTCCGGTCGCCGTCCTTGTCGAGGAGGGCGTAGGCGATGTTGAGGTCGACGACGGAGAAGGCGGTGTCCGGCGGCGAGTGGACGGCGCCCTGGTCCCACAGACCGTCGTCGTACTGCTCGTCGGCGAGGGCGTCGGCGAGTTCGCCCAGCGGGGCGATGAGGGCGTCGTCGTGGTGGTGGGCGGATCCGCCGTGCACATGGACGGAGGCGAGCGTGCGCAAGCTGCGGGCGGCGGCGCGGGCCTTGCCCATGTCGCGCAGCTCGGTGATGGTGGCGGCGTACCCGTCGAGGACGACGGCGGCGCGCGCGTCGGCGGCCTTCGTGAGGAAGTCGATGAAATCCGCGTCGTGCGGGGGCTGTCCCGGTGCGGCGGCGGCCTCCCCTCCCGACGTGGCCGCGATGCCCACGGCCGCGGCCGTGGCGGAGGTGGCGATGAAGGTCCTGCGGGCTATCACGCGGTCTCCCCATGGGGCATGCGTACGGTGCGTACGTCGATGGCGGTGAGGGCCAGGGCCAGCGGCCCCGGCACCAGGAACGCGAGCGGCAGCATCATCCAGGCGCACAGCGCGGCCGCCACGAGGGCAAGGAGGACCAGGGCACTGCCGCCCACGTCCCCCGCCGAATCCCCGGCGGCCTCGCGCAATGCGGCGCGCCAGTCGGTGAGCGACGCGGGGCGGGCGCAGGCGCGCAGCCCCACGACCACGGCACACGCCCCGATCGCCGCTGCCGTCACGGCGAAGACGCGGCCCCCCGGCAGTCCCGCTCCGGCGAGTGCCAGGTCCGCCGCGAACAGCACCACCCCGGCGAGGGCGACCGCTCCGGCGGCGAGGTCACCGGCACGGAAGCGCCTGCGCAGGACCGCCACGTACCGGCGGGCCGTGACCGGTTGGTCGTCCCCGGTGCCGCGCACGATCGCGCAGGCGGTGGAGAGCGCGGCCGGAGCCGTGATCAGCGGCAGACAGGCGAGCGCCGTGACCACGCCGAGTGCGAGGACGTCCGCGAACAGGGTCATCCGCGGCCCGAAGATCTCGCCCGTCTCACGGGACCTGGCGGCGCTCATCCCTTGACCCCGGAGTTGGCCATGCCCTCGACCAGGAAGCGCTGGAAGGCGAGGAAGAACAGCACGATCGGCAGGAGCGCGATCACCGACATGGCGAACATCGGGCCGAACGCCGATTGGCTGGAGGCGTCCACGAACGACCGCAGCGCCAGGGTCAGGGTGAACTTCTCCGGCGAGAAGAGATAGATCAGCTGGGTGAAGAAGTCGTTCCAGGTCCAGATGAACGTGAAGATCGCCGTGGTGATCAGGGCGGGCCTGGTGAGCGGCAGGACGACCAGGAAGAAGCTGCGGAAGGGCCCGCAGCCGTCGATCCTGGCCGCCTCCTCCAGCTCGCGCGGCAGGCCGCGCATGAACTGCACGATGAGGAAGACGAAGAAGGCCTCGGTGGCGAGGAACTTCGGCAGGATCAGCGGCCAGTAGGTGTTCACCATGCCGAGCTGGTTGAAGATGATGTACTGCGGGATCAGGACCGCGTGGTGCGGCAGCATGATCGTCGCGATCATGAAGGCGAACAGCGGCCCGCGGAAGCGGAAGCGCAGCCTCGCGAAGGCGTAGGCCGCGAGCGAGCAGCTCAGTACGTTGCCGAGGACGGCGCCGCCGGCGATCAGCAGGGAGTTGGTGAGCAGCCGCCCGACCGACACGTCGTCCACGCCGTCGAGTGCGGTGGAGTAGTTCGACCACTCCAGCTTGCTCGGCAGCAGGTTCAGGCTCGCGATCACCTCGTCGGCGGGCTTGAGCGAGGTGGCGACGAGCCAGGCCAGCGGATAGAGCATCACCAGGAGCGCCGCCAGGCACCCGGCGTGCAGCGCGACGCGGCGCCAGGGAAGGGGCCGCCGGCCCGCGGTGGTGTCAGTGGTGGTGGTCATCGCTCCCCCTCGTTCGCGTAGAAGACCCAGGAGCGTGAGGTGCGGAAGAGCACCGCGGTCACGGCTCCGATGGCGATCAGCAGGACCCAGGCCATGGCGGAGGCGTAGCCCATGTGGGAGGCGACGAAGCCGCGGTCGTAGAGGTAGAGCGTGTAGAAGAGGGTCGAGTCCGCGGGGCCGCCCTTGCCGCCGCTGACCGCGAATGCGGGGGTGAAGACCTGGAAGGCCTGGATGGTCTGGAGGACCAGGTTGAAGAAGAGCACCGGGGACAGCATCGGCAGCGTGATCGAGATGAACTGCCGCCTGCGGCTCGCCCCGTCCACCGCCGCGGCCTCGTACAGCTCGGGGGGAATCTGCTGGAGACCCGCCAGGAAGATCACCATGGGGGCGCCGAACTGCCAGACGGTCAGGAGCGCCACGGCGAACAGCGCCCAGCCGGGCCTGTTGACCCAGCCGCCGGTGTGGATGCCGATGTCCGAAAGGACGTTGTCGACGGTGCCGCCGTCGTTGAAGACAGCCCGCCACACCAGGGCGATCGACATGGAGGCGCCGAGCAGCGAGGGAGCGTAGAAGGCCGAACGGTAGAAGGCTCTGCCGCGCTTCATCGACTTCAGGGCCAGTGCGACGGCCAGGGCGAGTGCCAGTTGCAGCGGTACGGCGATCACGACGTACATCAGGGTGGCGCCGACCGAGCGCCAGTAGCGCGGGTCCTCGGTGAACATCTGCACGTAGTTGCGCAGGCCCACCCAGCGCGGGGCATTGAACAGGTCGTAGTCGGTGAAGGAAAGGTACAGCGAGACGGCCATCGGCAGCAGGGTCAGTACGACCGCGCCGAGTACCCAGGGCGAGAGGAACACCCAGGCGGCGCCTTCGCGTTCACGCTTTGTGCGCTGCTCCGCCGCGGGCTCGGGGCTCTTCGCGCGAGCGGTCTTCGCGGGTATGTCGGTGGTGGTCACGACCTCAGCTCCGCCTTCGCCTCGGTGATGAAGTCCTCCGCGGCCTCACGGGGTGTCATCCGCTCGAAGGACACCTGGTCGTAGTCACGCCCGAAGGTGGTCTGCAAAGAGGTGTCACCCGAGGGCGGCGCCTTGGGCGGAGCCTTGAGGCTGCCGTCGACGGATTCCTGGTAGTCGGCGACGGTCTTGTCGAAGTCCTTGAGCTCGGGGCCGATGGCCTCGCGGATGGGCTCGTTGACCGGGATGCCGCGGGAGGCCCCCAGGATGTCCGCCGCCTTCTTGTCATTGATCATGAAGTCGATGAACTCGGCCGATTCCTCGGGATGTTCCGTCGTGGCCGCCGCGCCCATGAACATCGAGGGCTTGAAGTACTGGCCGGGTGTGCCGTCGGCGCCCGACGGCATCGGGGCCAGCGTCAGGCCCTCGCCCACGATGGGCGTGTAGCCGCTGGCGGGCGCGTCCCAGTTGAAGTCGGAGATCGCCTTGCCGCGGGCCAGCGGCTGGTTCTCCACCGTCCCGTCGAGCTGCGTGGTCTGCTGGGCCGGCGACACCGCGCCCTCGCGCCGCAGCTTGTCGGCGAAGGTCCACCAGCGGGTCAGGTCGTCGGCCGTGAAGCCGAGCTCGCGGTCCTTCGTGTAGAGGGTCTTGCCCCGGCCGCGCAGCCACACCTCGAAGCAGTCCTCGCTCTGGCCGGGGTCGACTGAGCCCGGCTTGCCGGTCTTCGTCGCCAACTCCCGCATGGCGTCGGCCCATTGACCCCAGGTCCAGCCTTTGCGCGGGAGGGGCACCCCGGCCGCCTTCCACTGCTTGGCGTCGTACACGACGGTCTCGGTGCCGCGTCCCTGCGGGATCGCGTACTGGGTGCCGTCCACGACCCCGGTGGCGAGGAGCCCCTCGTCGATCTCGTCGGTGCGCAGGGCCTTCTTCTGCTTGCCGAGGTCGAGCAGGATGCCGCCGGTCGCGTACTGGTCGATCTGCCGGTAGTCGAGCTGCATCACGTCGGGGGCGTCGCCACCGGCGGCCTGGGTGGCGAGTTTCTGCTTGTACGCCTCGTAGCCGGCGAACGAGGTCTGCACCGTGATCCCGGGGTGCTCCTTCTCGAACAGTGCGACGGCTTCCTGGGTGCGGGCCGCCCGGTCGGGGTTGCCCCACCAGGTGTAGCGCAGAACGGTCCTGCCGCCGCCGCTCGATTCGTCCGAGCCGCCGCAGCCGGTGAGCAGCGCGCTGAGCGTGAGCGTCGCGACCGTTGCGCAGGACCACTTTGTCCTGTTTCCGGGCATGCCGATGACACCTCTCCTCTCCGGTTCCTGATGGGTGCTTGCCGTGACGGTCGTGCCGGGCGGTGGCTACTCGCCGTGGTACGGCAGCGTGGTCCCCGGCAGTTCGTACTCGTCGCGGCGCCCGCACATGCCGTAGCCGCCGAGACGCGAGGGGCGGCTGTCGTACGAGCCCGAGGCCGCGAGGTAGTCGGGCGTGCCGTCCTCGAGCGCGTCGAGCTGGGCACCGGTGCGTTCGGCGGTGGCAAGGGCGCCGGCCCGCCACAGCTCGCGCCAGGTGGGGACCTTGTCCCGCACGAGCCGGGCCGCGGCCTGCTGAAACTCCAGGTAGGGGCCGTTGTCCCCGGCTTCGAGCGCGTCGCGCAGCGGGAGGTATCCCTCGACGGCCAGGTCACGGCGTTTGCGGGCGGCGGCTTCCGCCTCCGGCCCGGTCTTCGCGGGGAGCCGTGCCGCGGCGGCGTACCGCTCCGGGTCGGCGAGTACGTCGGTCGGGAAGGTGAACACGGCGTCGCCGGCTTCGGGCAGGCCGCTGTTCTGCATCAGGACCGTGATCCGCAGGTCGCCGCCCTGCACCATGCGGTGCACGGTTCCGGGCGTGAACCACGCGACGGAGCCCGCTTCCAGGGGGACCTCGCGATAGCCCTGGGGGCTGAGGGTCTGGACGGCGCCGCGGCCGCCGGTGACGACGTACGCCTCCGTGCAGACCAGGTGCAGATGCGGGCTGCCGCCGCAGACGCCGTCGGCGGCCTCCCAGTCGTAGGCGCTCAGGTGGGAGAGGCCGACGGCTCCGGGCAGGGGGTGCGGCAGGCTCACCATGTCAGTCCCTTCAGGTGGGTGGCGACACGGTCGCGGTCCCAGGCTCCGTCGGCGACCACGACGCGATAGCGGTAGGCGAAGGAGGCGCTCGGTGCCAGCGCGAACTCGTCGAAGAACGCCCAGGAGAAGGCGACGGTGGGGATGGGTTCGGAGCGTACGAACCAGTGCGATGCGTTGATCGCGCTCGCGGAGTCGAGGTTCTCGGGAGCGTGCGCGAAGACGAGCGTGGAGTGCGCGTCGACGTCGTCGTGTTCGGCGGTGAAGGCGATCCAGGGGCCCTGGGTGCCCATCAGACCGGCCGCGTCCTTCTCGTCGTCGGGTCCGAAGGCGGTGCCGCCGGTGAAGTCGCGCGGACCACGCCACTGAAGGCCCGTGTATCCGGCCATGTCGCGGCCCGCGGTGGTCGGCGAGCCGAAGCGCAGGGGTTCGTCTCGGATGTTGGTCAGGCGGATCGACCAGTCGACGGCCCAGGACCCCGCGTCCTCGTCGACGGAGTGGACGCTGATGTCGCGCTCTTCCCTGGCCCATTCCTGGCCGCCGTTCTCGATCCAGGTGAGCTCCTCGGTGAGGTGGAGGCGGTCCTCCTCGACGTCGAGGGCGGAGAAGCCGTCGTGGCGCATGGACCCGACGCGTTCCGGCAGCCGCAGATAACCCTCGCCGTGCACATAGCTGTTGCCGCCCCAGAAGTTCTGCCCCGACAGATGGCTCGCGGTCATCTGGAGGCCCTTGTGCCAGCGGTGGTCGTTCGGGCGGTACCCGGAGACCTGGTGTCCGGCCAGAGTCCGCAGGGGGTGGACGTAGGGCTTGCGGGCCTCGAAGGCGTCCGGGTCCGGCGCGTAGACGTAGCTGAGCAGCTCGACACCGCCCGAGGTGACCGTGATGCGCTCGCCGTGGGTGTGGGTGACCTGGATCGTCATCGTGTGGGGCTCCAGTCGGGGTGGTTGCCGTGCATGGCGGTGTAGTAGGGGTCACCGGAGGCGATCTCGCCCGCGAGCACCGGCCGTGCGGTGAAAGCCGACTTGTAGAGCGCGGCGGCGAATTCGAGGGTGCGCCGGGCGTCGGTGCCGCTGCCCGGTGGCCGTACGCCCTGCTCGTACGCGTCCAGGAGCGCGCCGAGCTGGGCGGCGTGCGAGCTGGGTACGTCCGCGGCGGGGGTGCGCCAGGCATCGGCGCGTGCGGCGTCGACGTGCGGGGCCGGTGTGTAGAGCCAGTCGTCGTTGGAGTGCCCGTAGAGGTGGGTGAGTTCGAGTGTCGCGTCGGCGCAGTCGAGGCGGATGCGGCTGACCTCGTGCGGGGACAGGACGCTGTTGACGACGGTGGCGAGCGCGCCGTTTGCGAAGCGCACCAGGGCGGTCGAGACGTCCTCGCTCTCGGTGTCGTGCACCAGGCGGGCCGCCATGGCACGCACCTCGGTCCACTCGCCCAGCAGATGCAGCAGCAGGTCGTACTGGTGGATGCCGTGGCCCATGGTGGGGCCGCCGCCCTCGCTCTCCCACCGGCCGCGCCAGGGCACCGCGTAGTAGGCGCTGTCGCGGTGCCAGGTGGTCTGGCAGTGCGCGACCCGGGGCGTACCGAGTTCGCCGCTCGCGATCAGCTCGCGGGCGTGGGCGGCGCCCGAGCCGTGGCGATGCTGGAACACCACCGACGCGTACGCTCCCGATGCCTCCTCGGCGGCGGCGATCTCGTCGTACTCGGCGAGCGAGAGACACAGCGGCTTCTCGCACAGCACCCACGCGCCCGCCTTCAGGGCGGCCACGGTCTGGGTCCGGTGCAGCGAGGGAGGGGTGCCGATCAGGACCAGGTCGGGGCGGACCGCGTCGAGCATCGCGTCGAAGTCCGTGTAGCCCTCGACGTCCATGTCCAGGGCCGCGGCCTCCGCACGGAACGCGGCGAGCCTGGCCGGGTCGACGTCCACGGCGGCTCTCAGTTCGATCCGGTCGAAGTGGGCCCGCAGGGCGGGCAGATGGCTTCCGGTGACGATGCCGCCGGTGCCGACGACGGCGGCCCGTGGACGCGTGGGGGTGGAGGACATACGGTCTCCTCGAACGAGCTTAGAAAGCGCTTGCACCGGTGCCGACCCTAGGCATTGCGTGAATGTCAGGACAAGACCTCGGAGCCGAAAACTGAAACGACTCAATATGTGGACGGCGCGTCCCGAACAGGGGACGACCACAACCGTTGCCGCGCGTTCACCACCTCCCCACGACACCCCCATCCGGACATCCCGCACACTCCAACTCCCCGAACGGAGTCACGCATGCCCATCGACGCCGCGCACCGTCGCCGCTGTGCCGTGGTGGGACTCGGCGCCCGCGCCCAGCTCTTCACCGAGGCGCTCGCCGGTCCCTACGCGGACCGGATCGACCTGGCCGCCTTCTGCGATGTCAACGCGCACCGCATGGCCGTCCACAACGCCTGGATCGCGACCGCCCATCCGGGCCGCCCGCCCGTACCGGCGTACGCGGCGGACGACTTCGAGGAGATGCTGCGCCGAGAGCGTGTCGACCTGGTCGTGGTCTGCACCGTCGACCGCCTCCACGAGCACTACATCGTGCGGGCCCTCGACGCGGGCTGTGACGTGGTCACCGAGAAGCCGATGACCACGACCGCCGAGAGCGCCCGACGCATACTCGACGCCCGGCTCCGCACGGGCCGCCAGGTCCGCGTCGCCTTCAACTACCGCTACAACCCGGTACATTCGGCCGTACGCGAGCTCCTGGCGGACGGCGCGATCGGCGAGATCGGGTCGGTGCACTTCGAGTGGCTGCTCGACCTGCGGCACGGCGCGGACTACTTCCGCCGCTGGCACCGTGACAAGGCGAACTCGGGCGGCCTGATGGTGCACAAGGCCACCCACCACTTCGACCTGGTCAACTGGTGGCTGGGCGCGCGGCCCGAGACCGTCTACGCGCAGGGCGGGCTCTTCTTCTACGGCGACGAGGCGGGCGCCCGGCGCGGCCTGGCCCGCGACTACACCCGCGCCCACGGCTCCCCCGCCGCCGAGGGGGATCCGTTCGCCGTCCGCCTGGCCGACTCCTCCGTGCTCAGCGCCCTGTACCTGGACGCGGAGGCCGAGGACGGCTATCACCGCGACCAGAACGTGTTCGGACCCGGGGTGAGCATCGAGGACGACATGGCGGTCCTGGTGCGCTACTCCTCCGGCGCGACCCTCACCTACCACCTCACCGCGTACGCGCCCTGGGAGGGCTACCGGATCGCCTTCAACGGCAGCGAGGGACGCGTCGAACTCCTCGTGGAGGAGTCCACCTGGACGCGTCCCGACGGACGCACCGAGGGCGCGAGCCCCGTCCTGCACGGCGCGGCGATCGGCACTGAGGCAGGGCGTACGCAACTCCTGCTGCGCCGCTTCTGGGAGGAGCCCCGGGAGGTGAAGGTGCCCACGGGCGAGGGCGGGCACGGCGGCGGGGATGTGCGCATGCTGGCCGATCTCTTCGGCGAGCGTGCGCCGGGTGACGCGGACCCCCTGGGCCGCGCGGCGGATGCCGGGGACGGAGCCCGCTCGCTGGCCACGGGCCTGGCCGCGAACCAGTCCTTCGCCACGGGGCTCCCGGTCGACGCCCGGAGCCTCATGGAGAGCTGAGAAGACGTCCGGGCCGGTCCACGAGGG
>NZ_JBSGYY010000068.1:0-30474 GCF_053610705.1 Streptomyces sp. NPDC054872
GGCCCGCATCGAAGATGCGGGCCTTCGCCGTATCAGGACCTTTTGCTTCACGGAAGGGCGACGCGAGATCCCGCCACCAGGGAGTCCCGCCCCGCAGCCAGCTCAGGTATGTATTTGTAGATCGTGGTCCGGGAGACTCCCAACAGCTTGGCGATGGACGCGATGGTGTTCTCGGGATCCATCAGTAGGCCGCGAGCGTGCCGGATCTGTTCCTCCGTCATGGCCGGCGGCCGCCCGATCCGTTCGCCCCGGGCCCGCGCCGCCGCCAGGCCCTCGTGGGTGCCCTGCACGATCAGTTCCCGGATGAACTCCGCGAGCGCCGCGAACACGTGGAAGACCAGGCGGCCGCCCGGGGTCGTGGTGTCCAGTGCCTCGTGGAGCGACTGGAAGCCGATACCGCGCTTGCGTAGGCCGGAGACGATGGAGATCAGGTCTTGGATCGAGCGGCCCAGTCGGTCGAGGGAGGGCACTACCAGGGTGTCGCCGGGCCGGAGGTAGTCGAGGCACTTCCGCAGTTCCTCGCGCTCCGCGTTTTTGCCCGACTTCTTGTCGGCGAAGACCCGTGCGCAGTCGGCCGCAGTCAGGGCTGCGATCTGCCGGTCGAGCAATTGGCCCTTCGTCGAGACGCGCGCATACCCGACCCGGGCCCCGGAGAACGTCGCGGGGAAGGCTTCCATCGGGCTGTCGGCGTCCGCCCACTCAGCGGTAGTCGTCATGTACGACACCGTACAGAAAAGGGTCCCAGGGGGTTCTTGGACGCCCTCCATTGTTGAACACCCTTGTTGGACGCCGGAAGTCGATTCCGGCCCGGCGTGTCGACGTCCGGGCGCCGTCATCCAACAACCGATCGGTTGATGGACAACCGCCGTCATCCGGTCTGCAGGTCACCGCGCGCCCGCCGTAGGCCGTCGCTGAGCGAGGCTCGAATACCGGTAGCGCCCGGAGTGGGTTCCAGCCGTGACGACCTTCTCCCTCGGGTGGCTCAGGCCGGTTGCCGGGGGCCAGCGTGCCCGTACTGACGCCGGAGGCAATCACGGAACCTCGGGGGCGCCAAGGCCGAGCCGCTACGCGGTCGCGCAAGCGCGAGCCTTGGCACCCCCGAGAACCCGCGATCGGGCAGAGCCCGTCAGCACGACCACCCCGACCCCCTCGGAGGCACCCGATGAGCGACACGACCCCTCAGAACGAGACCCCGATCAGCGTGACCGCCGACGACCTGCACGACGAGGTGTACGCCGACCTGTACGGCGACACCTACACGCCGACGTCCGAGCGCGAGGCCTGAGCGTCGTCTTCACCGGGGCCGACCACTTCGGTGGTCGGCTTGTTCGTGTGCCCGCGCGCTGGTGATGTTCGGCGACGCTTCCCCGGGGCCAGGTCCGTGGTGTGATCCATCGTTACGCGTAAGGGCCTCGCGGTGACGTCTACCGCGACGCCCGTTCGGAAGCGTCACCGGTCGCTGCGAGTCGCTTCCGAAGTCGCCACGCGCGCGTGCGGCACCGCTTGCTGCAGTACACCGAATCCGAGGCGTCGACCTCACCACGGAAGAAGGCGCACGGCGCGTCCTGCTTCCCTCGTACTACTCCAACAGCAGGGTCCGGGCGCTGGCCCGCTTCCCCCACCCGGAAACCGGACAGTCCCTCCTCGCCGCCGCCATCAGCGACTCCCGCATCGAGTACCTGCGCGTCGACGACGACACCCCCCGCTTGCCGACACTGCGTGCCGAGGCGACCGTTCGGGCGCTTGCCGTCCTGCCCGACATCAGATCACCGCTGCTGGCTATCGCCACCACGCGTGCCGTGCGCCTGCTGCACCCCGGCCACGACCCGCACATTGCTCTGCCCCAGCGCATCGGCGCCGTGCGCAGCCTCACCTGCCTGACCACGGCCGACGGGCACCTCTTGGCCACCGGCGGATCGGACGGCGTGATCCGGCTGTGGGACCCCTTCGCCCCGCGCTCAGAAACCCATCCACCGCTGACCGGCCACCAGGGCCCCGTCACCGCCCTTGCCGCCCTGCCCCACCCGGACATCGACCGCCACATGCTCGTCAGCGCCTGCTCGGACGACACCAGCATCCGCGTGTGGGACCACCACACGGGCCAGGAAGTTCTCCGCCTGGTCACCGGCGCACCGATCACCTCGCTCGCCGTAATCCCCGCCAGCTCCGCCAACCGCAGCACCGCCCCTGCCGTCATCGTCGGCAGTCCCACGGGAACGGCCGCTGTCACCGTGCACCTCCAATCCCCAAGAGGCGGCACCACGCTTGAGGATGCCTGAACTGCCCCAGGCACCGTTCCGGTAGGCATACCCGCCGCGACAACGCACTCCCGCTGCAGTGTTGACATCTGAGACACGATTCGCGAATCATGAATCATGCCTCAACAGGACGTGGAGCGGCTGCGTGAGGTGTCCGTGCGGGTCTTCGGCAACCGTTACCGGGCGGAGCTGATGGGGGCGCTGGCATCGGCCGGCGAGCGGGGCGTGTGCCTGGGAGACCTTGCCGCCGCACGCAACGCACCGGCGAGTGTCTACCAGGCGCCGATCCGGGCCCTGGTGGAGGCCGGGCTGGCCGAGCGGCTGCCGAGGACGCCGGGGGAGCGGCGCCGCTGGTACCGGCGTAGCGACAACGACGCGCTCTGGCAGTGTCTCGAAGGCCTGTTGAGCTGTTTGGCAGAACAGTCCGTACCCATGCGGGTTGGATAGTCGGCGGGGCCGCCGCGTGCGGCCGGAGCCCGGTGAGGCAGGGTGGAGGCCATGGTGACCTTGGCGAACTCCGTGATCGGCCGTTCCGTGCGGACGGCTTCGGCCGCCCTGCTGGAGGCGGGCACCCAGACCAAGGCCGCCTCCCTGCGGGGCGCTGAGGCCCTGTTCTTCCACCGGTTGGATGCCGCCGAGCACGCCCGGCGCCAGGACGCCGCCGCAGGACGGCTGGATCGGATGGCGGCGCTGGAGACCCTCCTGACGCTGCCAGTGGGGATCCCCGTTCCCCTCGCCTCGTTCGAGGCCGGCCAGCGGCGGGCCGTACGCGCCCTGCCCGCGGGCGCCGCAGACCGTGACCGTACGACGGTGACCCGACGCGCGGTCCGGCCGGTGCGCGTGGACCTGGCCGTGGTGCGCGCCGCCGGATGGCGCCAGGGACTGCGGGACGCGGGCCGGTTCGCGCCGTTCTGCCGCCGCGCCATGCTGCTCACCCGCCGCCCCGCACACCTGGAAGAGCTGCTGGCCGAGGCCGACTTCTACGGCATCGGCGTGTTCCTCGCCGCTGAGCACGGTGTGGAGATGCTGCTCGCGCCGGAGGAGTACCGGCCGCAGCGGCACACCGCCGCCGCGTGGTGCTTCGTCGAGGAGCTGTATCAGCTCCTGCGCTGATGGTTGGCCGCCGCCTGCCCGTTCGCTCCGTCCGCCACCGAGGCCGGGGCCGCCAGCGCCCACCGCCTCAGCTGCTGGGGCACCTTGAAGGCATCCGGCTGCCGTAGTTGCGCGTTCACCAGTGGATACTGCTCCACCGCCGTGCGGCAGCGCTCGTGCCACCAGTGCTGGCGCGCCAGCCCGGGAGTGATCGCAGTCAGCGTGCGCAGCCACTCCATCAGCACGGCCACATTGTGCGCGGCGGCCCGCGCCGGCCGTTCACCGGCATTGCTGGCGAATTCATCCAGTGCCCACACCCCCTCACACGCCGCGCAGCCGCAGACGGGAGCCTCTGCACTGGCGAAGCGATCGGCCAGGGTCTTGCCGAGGAAGAAGTCCATCAGCTCGGCGAACAGCACGTGCGGCGACGTCGAAAAGCCCTTGCTGGTCTTGGCCTTCTCGCCCGGGGCCACGATGTGCCGCAGGCGGCTGCCGGCACCGAACGCTGTGAAAGAGGCTCCCGCGGCCAGCGCGCCGAAGGCCGCCAGATCGGTGCGCAGCAACGCCGCTCCCGGCACTTCCTCGATCACCCGCCGCAGGTGGTCGACGGCCCGTGCATGACGCGCGAGAGGGTCCATCTGCCCGCCCAGCATGATCGCCTTGGGCCCCTTCACCAGCCGCAGACAGGCGATCAGTTGCCGCACCGCATCCTCCTCCCGCAGCCAGCCCACGTCGACCGGCGCCACGAAGACGACCTGCGCATCGTCCAGGTCGGCCACCCGCCGCACCGCTGCCTTGAGGGCGTCGGAGTCCTCGGCGTGGATGTAGCCGGTCGGGGTCACCGGCGCGGTAACGCCAACTGCTCGCTGCTCCGCCAGCGACACCGCAAGCGGATCGTCGAAGGCGAAGGTGTCCTCCGACGCGGGCGGGAATGGGTCCTCCTCGCTTGCCGCCCGGACCTCGTACACGGCCGGATCGACCAGCAGGGGCCCGCTGAACTGTTCCTCCTCGCGCAGTCTTTTCGCCTTGCGCAGCGCGTTCTTCCCGCACAGCACCAGCCCGCTGCGGCCCGCATCTAGCTGTCCGCGCAGATAGCCGACACGGGCAGGAGACACTTGCAGCAGCATGCGCCCCTGCAGAACGCTCAGCGCGCCGGACAGGGCCTGCGGCGCGTCGGGAGGCTCGGTGAGATCGGAGCGCGGACGCGGCAGCGGAGCAGACGGGTCGATCATGTCCTCACCTTCGAAGCGGCTCAGGGGATAACGAGCGGTGGCCTGCCACATACAGGCGCTTGAAGTCCTCGGGCAGCAGGCGGGCGCACGCGGCCGCCTCGTCGATCGCCAAGCCGCGGTCGGACAACAGGGTGTCCACCAGAGCCGGGACGCGCGTGGGTCGCTCCGGCTCCACCTCGACTGGTTCGGCCGTGCGGTAACCGAGCGCCGACATCTCCACCATCACCGTGCGGTACTGCCATTCGGTGATGGCGTTCAGGGTGAGCGCGCGCCGCAGCAGCGCGCTCATCGACACCCGCCAGACGCGCTTGAGCTCCGCCAGCCGCGCCAAGTCCACACCGTCGGCGAATGCCTGCCGTATGTCGGCCGCGGGCATCAGGAATTCCGCGGCGAACGCGTCGGCCTGCTTCTCCTGCTCGCTCGACGTGCCGGGCGCGGGATGCATCACCAGATGGCCCAGCTCGTGCGCGACACTGAAGCGGCAACGATCGCCCGGCGCATGGTCGTTGACCAGGACCAGCGGGACCTGGGGGTCGTCCCACTGACTGACCGCGTCCAGCAGCTCACTGCCGAGACTCCGCATCACGACCAAGCCGCCGGCCTCCTCGATCGCGGCGATCACATCCGCCACCGGCCCTCTGGGCAGGCCCCAGGCACGGCGCACCTGGCGGGCCGCATCCTTGGCCGTCGTGAAGTCATCCAGGAGCACGTGGGAGAAGCAGTGCGGCACGTCCGCTGCCGCGGCGGCCTGCACGAGGCCTGTCACCTGCAGCCGCACCAGAGCGAGTTGGGCGTGGATGCGGCGCAGCGCCGAGGACGACAGAGAGGCTCTCTTGCGGTGATGGATCAGTCCCACCCCCACCCCGCTCACCCGGGGATCCAGACACAGCAAGTCTCCCGGGTAGCCCAGGGCGGCGGCATACAGCTGAAGACGGTCGTCGGCGACCACAAGGCGTCCCGATTCCGCGCGGCTGACATATCCCTGGGACACCACCGCGGCCCCGGCAGGCGCGGCCTTGGTCATGGCCGCGGCCACGTCGACCTGCGTCATGCCCCGCGACTCGCGCGCGAGCGCGAGCATGCCGGGATGCGCCTGCAGGTCACCGGACGCCATCACACCCCACCACCTCAGATCAGACCTCAAAACATTAACACGGAATATTCCGGGGCTGATTCGGCTTTCTAATGGGCTCCGTCACAGCTAATAGCACTCTGCCGAAAGGACTGGCCGCCACTGCCGTGGCCCTCACCGGCAGTCTCCGCCTGGCCCCTACATTTCTGGTCGGTGCTGCCTTTCGGATGGTGACCGGCACAGACATTGCCGTGGCCCAGGGGCCCCAGCTGTGGTCGTCTGGTGAAGGAGTACGGCAGCCCCCGGAGCCGGCCGTCCACGAGCATCGCCTCGATCTCGGCCCCGACCTCGCGGTGGCGATCGCCACCGCACCGACCCGACACGGGACGTGCTGGAATTCCTGCGCGAGCAGCAACTGCCCGTTTCCCGCCTGCTGGTGCTGCGTCCGCCCGGCGGGCCCCCGCTACTACGGGACTCCGTCCTGGTTGAGCTCGTCGCGCTCGATGAGCTTCGCGACGTAGTGCCCGACGCTGACCCCGGCCGCCTTCGCGTTGGCGAAGCCAACTTGTGCACTTCCGGGGACACCATCGGAGAAAGCCGCACCAGGTTCCGACGATTCTGATGCACCACCAACTTCCGTGACGCGTGTCGCTCATGTTTTCTGCGGCGCCGAGCGTTCGTCTCGGGGGCCCGGAGCCAGTGTTGACGGGCTATCAGCCTGAACTGCCCGGTCCGGGCACGGTGCCGGTTGAGCGGTGCGGGGAGTTCACTCGATCCGGGTATCCCGTGTGCTGACGAGTCCGGACGGGCCGGTCAGCGGGCGGTGAGGTCGCGCAGCATGGCGTGGAAGAGCGGCGCATGTTCCTTGCGCGGTCGCAGGTCACCGAGGGTTTTCCAGCCCCACGTCTCGTACAGCGTGTGGACCCTGGGGTGGGACTGCCGCACCAGGAGGGTGGCGCGCTCTTCGTTCCGCTCGGCGAGCAGCGCATCGTGCAGTCGCCGCGCGATGCCGGTCTTGCGCCAGGGGGTGCGCACCATCAGCTCGGAGAGCGCGTAGGTGCGGGTGCCGGTCTCACGGACGATGTCCTGGGGGACCTCGTCGAGCAGTCCGCCCCACCACCGCGCGTTCTCGGGCAGCGGGGCGCCGTAGGCGTAGCCGACGACCTGCTCGCCGTCGTATCCGACGGTGCAGGTCCAGCCCGGCTTGCCGCTCCAGGCGTCCAGGCCGCTCGCGAACCGCTCGATGCCGCTGAACGGGTCGTCGGCGATGGCCTCGGCGTAGACCTCGGCGTGCACGTCCAGCAGGGTCGGGCGCAGCTCGGCGGCCTGGGCGCTGGTGTAGTGGCGGATGTCGATCCTGGTCACGGGCGGGCTCCTATACGGCGAGGGTGCGGTGGATGGCGGAGAGGCGGTCGACGATCCGTCGGCTGCTGATTGCTGAGGTGTCCACCCGTGCGGCCGTCGCCCGCGCCTGGTCCGTGTCGCCCTGGGCGATCTGGAGTTCGGCGAGCTGCACGCGGTAGTAGGCGATGTTGCGGCGCATGGGCGGGGTGAGGAGCTGCAGGGCCTGCGCCGTGGCGAGTTCGGCATCGGGCAGGCGTCCCATGGCTCGGTGGGCGATGGCCGCCAGCCCGGAGATTTCGGCGGCGTCCAGGAAACGGAGCCACGGGGGCTGCGGGTCTGGATCCCTCACCGGCAGCCGTTTTTATGCGGTGTGTGGGTTATGCCGGTTGGTGAGGTTTTTCGCTGTGGTGAGGGCGTGGTGCCAGGGGTATTCCTTGGGTGTTCCGGTTCCGGGGGGATTGGGTGTGAAGCCGTTTTCGCCGTAGAGGACGGTGATGCCCTGCTCGCGGAGCTCTGCCACGCTGCGGTCGAGTTGCCGGTGGTGGGCGTAGGCCGCGTTCACGCACGGCATCGCCACGGTCGGGATGTTCTTGCCGATCCCTTCGGCTGCGACGCCCACGACGAACACGGACGTCAGGCCGAGGGCCCACGAGTTGAGGGTGTTGAACGTGGCGGGGGCGAACAGGATCACGTCAGCCTTAGGCCAAACATCCGGCTCGCCGGGCTGCTTGTACTGGCTGCGTACGGGGTGCCCGGTGAGTTCGGCAAGAGCGTCGAGGCTGTCGTCGAGCCATGCTGCCGCCGTCGGCGTCAATCCCAGGCAGACGTCCCACCCGTCGGCCTGTGCCCTTTCGATCACTGCGGCGGCCTGGAAAACGGGAGGCGCAGCCGAGCCGAACAGGTACAAGGTCGGTGAGGTCATGGGCTCATCCCATCCCGCATGCTCGGCCACACGCAACTGCCCCGATCCAGGGGGATACTGCCCCGGTCCAGGCGGATCGAGGGCAGAAACCGACCAGTGCCGCACAGCGCGAGTACCGTTCCACGTGGTGAGCCAGGAGCGGAGTTCCAGCATGTCCAAAGACGACCACACCGGGGCCCGAATCGCGTACCAGCGGAAAGTCGCTGGTCTGACACAGCATGGCCTGGCCATGAGGATCCCGTACTCGTACAGCTTGCTCCACCAGGTAGAGGGCGGGCATAAGGCTGCGAGTTTGGATCTCGTGTCGGCTGTCGCACGCGCGCTGCGCATCGGCGTCACGGCCCTGACCGGGCAGCCGTACATGACCGAACTGCAACAGGACCGGCTTGCCGAGCTGATCCGTCCCATCCGCGAGTCACTCGACCTGTACGACCTTGGAGCTGACCCCGACGTCGCCACTCGCCAGACGCCTCAACTCCTCAAGGCCGCAGCACATGTGTGTGAGCAGGTACGCGCGACGCAGCTGAACACGGCCGCGCGCACGCTGCCGCGGCTGGTCGCCGAGCTGACGACCGCGGCGTACCGCACACCGTCGGCCGAGCTGTGGGCTGCGCTGGGCTCCACCTACCGCACGGCCCACGACGTCACCGTCAAGCTCGGTTTCTACGATCTGTCTACCATCGCGCTTGACCGGATGGAGTGGGCTGCGCAGCGCGCGTCAGATCCGGTGCTCTCCGCCGTCCGCCAATACATGCGCGGCCTCGTCTACCACCGCGAGGGCGAGCACACCATCGGCCTGCGCCTGGTGAACGCCGGCCACCACATCCTGTCCCAGGGCCAGGAGACCCGCGCGTCCCTCGCGGTGGCTGGGCAGCTGCACCTTGGGGCTACCGTCATCGCCGCCCGTGCTCACGACGAGAGCACGGTGGAGACCCACCTCGCCGAGGCGAAGCGGATCGTGGAGCGGGTCGGCGAGGCCGAGAAGGTCCATTGGCTGTCGTTCGGGCCCACGAACTGGGCAGCGCACGAGCTGTCGGCGCTCACCGAGCTGGGGCGGTACGGGAGGGCGGTGGAGAAGGCCAAGAAGATCCGCATGCCCGCGTCCTGGCCCACTTCCCGCCGGGCCCATGTCTGGATCGACCGAGGCCGCTCGGAGATGGAGACCGGCCACAGTCAGGCGGCGCTGAACTCCATCACGAAGGCCCGCGAAGTGGCCCCGCAGCAGACCCGCTACCACCCCGGGGCGCGAGCAACGATCGAGGGCCTGGTGCAGCAACAGCGCCGCACACCAGACGCCCTTAGTTACATGTCCTCGTGGCTTGGCCTGTGACATCTGCTGTCACCCAAGAGTGACAGTTGGCGTCCCTGCACGTCATCACCCTGGTCTGAGACCTGATCGACGCTGATGACGGCAGGGGCAGAGGGTGGATACGCGGCAAAGAGACAACGCCCTGTGTGAGTGGCTCGCGCGCGCTCATCAGGAACCCGCACAGGCGTGGCGTGAGTGGTCCCCCAGCGGCGGCGGGGTGGCCCTGCTCCCGCTCGGCCGTATCTTCGTGGCACCCCGCCTGCCCGAAGCCCTGGTGTACGCCGCTGCGGGGACGGTGGATCTACAGGAGGCTGCCGCGTATCTCGCGCAGGCTCTTGGTCCTGTCATCTTCGATGGCCGGACCATGGGCGGAACCTACTATCCGCTGACTCGGCCGCAGACCATGCCCGTGTGGAAGCACCAGGCCGTTGCGCCACTGCTGGGTCAGGGAACCTATCTCGGCGTGCCCCGCATTGAGCGCAGGGAGCCACCGGGTACGTACTGGGCTGTGCCTCCGCGTCACGTGGGGGACCTGTGCGAGCCCGCCGCTGTCGACGCGCTCGTCACCCTGGCCTGCAACACGGCCAGAGGGACAGAGCGGTGAAGCCCGCCGTCCCGGTCGAGGTCGCCCGCAGGGCACAGGAGGCCTATCAGGTGCAGCTCGCGCACGTGACCTCCTGCCCTCAGTGCCGGGCCGTGGAGCCGTGCGAGGACGGACGACGAATCCGCCGGGCCGTACAAGCGGCCCGGCTTGTGGCTGAGGCCGCCAACCCCACGGACGGTTGCCGCGAGACCGGCAGGCAGTAGGCCCTTTGTCCCAGGGGGCCGCCTCTTGCCGCGAACGTGGGCCGGGGCGGACGAGCCGTTGAAACTGGTTGAGCCGCGACGGAGAAGCCTTCGAAGAGCGCTGGTGGGAGACGAACGAATTCAGCGGGCTTCACGAATTGGTGTGCAGTCGGGGAAACTTGCGCACCACATCGTCTGATCCTCGTCGATGGGGTGGGGGTGATCTGTGGGGGTTATTCACGGCGCACGACGTCCAGTGCGGCATCGACGAGGGTGAGGGCGAGGTCGAGGGCGGCGTCGTCGGCGAGGGGGCAGTTGATCTTGTAGGGGTCGGAGGATGCGACGTTGCGGGGCTGGATGCGGGGGTTGTCCTTCTCGCCGAGGCGCTCGATGTCGTCGGGGCCGAGCCGGAGGGTCAGGCCGCCGTTGCTGGGACGCAGGTAGGCAACGGCTCCGTAGCGCTGGGGGCCGTCGTCGCGGATCATCAGGTAGTCGGCGAGACCGTCGAAGGTCTTGGAGGAGCGGCCGAAAGCCACGACGATGTCCTTCTCGTTCAGCAGTCGCATGACGAACCGTTCGGTCAGGAAGGTGCGCAGGTCGTTCTTGCCCGCCCGGCCGTAGATGAACTTCATCAGGGCGACGTGGTCTTCGGGCGTCAAGAAGGCCGAAGCGCTGAGCGTGGCGGCTTCGCCGCCGCTCTCGGTGTCCGCGGTCTCCTCGCGGGAGGGAGCGGCGTCCACGGCCGGCTGTGTGGGGGATACGGCGGTGTGCACGCGCTCGTATTCCACGATCTCTTGTGGTGATCCTTCGATGATGCGCACGTGCATTGCCCCCTGATGCTTCACCATGGCGGGTATCACCCACCCGACGGCTGCACAGTATCTAAAGCTGAGCCACAGAGCGCCTGCCTTACCTAAAACTCTTGCCTCCTGCGGTTGTTGGTCCTGTGGCGGGATCGAACCCATCAGGCGTTGCCGGGGCTCCGCTGGGGTTTGTGGTGGCGGTGGCTGAGGCCAAAGGGCGGCACAGCGAGCCGGACACCCTCGGAGGGGTCGTCTATCCGCGCGGCACGTGGACGTTACCCGCCACCGGCTGAGCACCTCATCGGCTCCAGCTGGCTCCGGGTTGACGGTGCCCCGGCCGTGGATGAGGAGTGCATGCGCGGCGCGGGCGGCAAGCAGTCGTTGCCGAGCATTTTGGTCTGATCCTCGATAGGGCCTTCGCGCTGCCACTCTGCCGGCGTCGGGCGCCGCCTCATCCAGCGGTGACGTCTCAGCGGCTAGGGGCTCCTTGGCTTGGGCCGGGTCGGTGGCAGCGCCATGACGTGCACGTCACCGGCGTGGTGTTCGTGACCGGGCGGTCTTTCTGCGGGTGGGCGGAGAGGTGTGGGTTGGTGGCTGTTTCGCGTGTGGCACAGGGCGTTGTGTGGTGCCGCTCCGTGGGGCCGTGTGGGTCTGGATTGTCGGTCCTGGGGGTGCTGGGTGAGGGGCACATCGAGTGATCGAGTTGTTGGTGTCTCGATGTCAGCTTCAGCTTCACCTTTTGGCGTGTGTCTGGGATCTGAAGGTCTGTCGGCGGGGTGGCGTCTTGGATGTGAAGGGGGGGTGGGGTGTGTTGTCCTGGGAAAGCACCCGGGTTGTGGGTGCGCGTGGGGATGGGGGGCTTGGCCGTGTGACGGCCTGTGTCTGAGGTCCTGTGTGGGTTTCAAGGTCACTCAGGAAGCCGTCCAGGGCGGGGTTTTCTCTGTGTGTGGTCGTCTGGTGTTTGGGTCAGAGGTCGGTCCAGGGGCGTGGTTCGTTGTTGCCGGTGAGGGGTGTCCAGATGGCGGCGGTGGGGCCGTGCTGCTCTAGGTCTTCCAGGACGGCGGCGCCGAGGGGGGTGTGGCGCGCGAGTTCGGTGACGGCGGGGTGCACCTCGGCCATGGAGCGTAGGTCAGCGGTGCGGTGGGTCAGGGTGTGGGGGTGGGCGCCGGTGAGGATGAACAGGACACGGGGGAAGAGGGGATACCAGCGCTGCCACACCGGCCCCTCCAGCCCCGGCGCGGGTTTGCGCCGCCTGACGGCGCTGGGCTGGTAGAGGCGCAGGCGCGCGTAGGCGATGAGCTTTGAGGCCATGCGTTCGCTGCTCATGGTGGAGCGGTCGACTCGAGGTGGTGGGCGACTTCGGGGGTCCAGTCGAAGGGGCCGTGTTCGTGGCCTTGCCGACGGGCGTCTTCCGCGAAGGCCAGGTGGGCGCGGACGACGGCGAGGGTGTGGGGGATTTTCAGCGAAGCGACCGCGGGTGAGGCGAGGGAGTAGGGCGGTCGTCCTCGTAGCAGGGGCAGGTCTCGGGTCAGTCGGGCGCCTTCCTGGGTGAGGTGCCAGGCTTTGGTACGGGAGCGGTTCGCGTGTGGCAGCCCCAGGCAGGCGACGAGTCCCTCGGTTCGCAGCCGGTTCAGGACCCGGGACAGCAACTGCCGTGTATTGCCGGGTCTGAGCATCTGGCACAGCTGGCCGGTGGTGGCGATGCGGTGCTGGGCGAGGGCGGCCAGCACTTGGTTGCGCAGGGGTTCAACGGGGCTGGGGGCCAGGCTCGTGGCGGGGGTGTTCGGTGCGGGGCTGCTCACGCGGTTTCCCTTCCCTTGTGGCCGGTGTGAGGATTTCCGACGCGGCCCCCGCGTCCCAGCGCTCCTCATCAGTGCTGCGGGGGCTGCGGCGGGTCCGTTGGTTGCTGATGAGGAAACCAGCGGGGCCCGACCAGATCCCCGACCACAGGGCCCCGACCACGGTCACGACATCGCAACGCCGTGGGTGGTAGGGCTGTGGTCGGGGTGAGGCGGCGTAAGACCGTTCGCTGAGAGGTCATTTTCACCTGGTTTGCGTCACCTCATGCATCTCTAAACTTGCCCCGGGTCTCACACGTGTCGATGTCGGGTACGCCTGCGCTGCACGGATAGGGCATCGATGTATGTCTTGGGATGAGACGAGCTTCTCGGGATGAGACCGGCAAGTCGGGTCTCCCAAGCGGCTCTTGGAGCACCTCCGCACTCGACGCCCGTCGAGTCATGCCCCGCCACAGGTGCATGTTGGGATCAAACAGGCTTCAGAGGTGAAAACGACCTCTGAGTGCGTGTTTGAGTACCTCGAAAGGCCAGGTCAAGGCTGGTGCGTTACGCGTGGGGCTGGAGTCGCCGCTCCGTGAAAGCGTCACGGTGACGGAACCTGATGATGGGCGTCGAGAGCACTTGGTGCGTTATGCCGGAAAGGCCGATGATCACCGCCGGAACCGTCTTCGTCCAGACCGGTTCAGCTACCAGTGGAGCCCGTCCGGGTCAGGACGGGCAACACCCCGACCGGTGAGAAGCTGAGGCTTCCGAACAGACATTCGTAGCGGCTCGCGGCAGCCGAAGGTGGGCCACTTCCTGCTCGCAGGTCATGAGCGCGAACCCGGATGTCTCGTTGGGGTGACACGCGCCTGAAGTGCATGATGTGCGGCGGAGGGGGCCCCATGATCAGGCCGGGACTGTACTGATCACCTCACAGGAAGGACCACCCCCATGGGTCTGGTCGACGGCGTTCTTGGCACCGCTGGCAACCTGATCGGCAGTGCATTCGGCGCTATCGTGCCGAAGGACGCGAACCTTGCCGCGATCAAGGCGGCGCAGGGCCACTTCAGTAAACCTGACGACAACCTCCTCGAACTGGCCGGTAGCACCGTCGGGGGGCATGGGGCGCCCTCATGCCGGACGCGGTGAACACCGCTTCTGCGGCCATGGTTGGCCGTCCGGAGGACCGCACGCCGGATGGGAAGCCCCGCCCCACGCTGTATGACCACTTCGACTACAAGGGGACGGCGGCATGGCTCGAGGAAGGCAGCTACACCGCTCTCGACGACAAGGCGGTAGCCGATGACGCACTCAGTTCGGTGAAGACGCCAGCCGGTTGGAAGGTCACCCTGTACACCGACCGGTACCTCAAGGGCCGCAGCCTGACCCTGACCTCCGATACCCCACGCCTCGCTGCCGAGTTCAACGACAAAGTCTCCTCAATCACCGTCGCAAGAGTTTGACGCTCCGCTCCCGCCCTGCATCCACCTGCGTCAGACAATTGGCCAGCTGTCGCTACTGACCGTTCCGACCCTCCTTGAGTGAGTGTTCGGAAGCCTCAGCTTCTCACCGGTCGGGGTGTTGCCCGTCCTGACCCGGACGGGCTCCACTGGTAGCTGAACCGGTCTGGACGAAGACGGTTCCGGCGGTGATCATCGGCCTTTCCGGCATAACGCACCAAGTGCTCTCGACGCCCATCATCAGGTTCCGTCACCGTGACGCTTTCACGGAGCGGCGACTCCAGCCCCACGCGTAACGCACCAGCCTTGACCTGAGTACGGAGGGGCTCACACCCATGCGTCAGATCCACCGCCACCGTCGGTACTAGAATCTGTCCACTGCGGGGGTGCTCGCGGTTCGGAACGCCTGCTGCGGAGGGGACCCACCAATGAGTCAACGACGAGTCACCACGGTGGTTGAGAATATGCCTGCGGTTATCGGCCTGCCGGTTGGGCTTGAGCTGTCCGGTCGCATGACCCCCGTACTCGCTCTGGCGGTTCCTTCTAGTGTCCCGCGCGGCGAGTTGGATGAATTTATCGTGCGTCACGGTTTCGCCCCTCGGGGGGAAACGGCTCGGGCCGATGCGTCTCGAGCCTGTTGGGTGGTCAAATCCGACGGTCGACTTCTCTTTACCTTCGAGGCCGAAGAGAAGGAAGCCCGTTTCGAGATGCCGAACGAGCCCGAGGTTCAAGCATGGGGCGCTTTCGCCGTTGCAACGGGTGGGGCTGTGGGAGTAATGCTTCTGCCAGAAATGGACGCGCCGACGGCGGCGGCAGTCGCACTTAGGACAGAAGTGGGGGGTGGAGAGTACTGGCTTCTGAGTGCTGGATTGACTATCTGATAATTCAGGTAGCGAAACGCGCCCGTTCCCTGGTCTGCAAATAGGAGCGAGCAGGTGAGGGGGCTATGCTTGTTCGAGTGTCAGCTCTGTGGTAACGGGTTGCTAGCCTCTCAAGGAGGCTGTAGGGGTCGGTGGTGAATCCCTGCCAACCCCTACAGTGAAATTCCCCGCGGCCGTTCTGCGGGCCGCGAATGAAGTACTAGTCGACCGCCGCTGCGATCAAGTTCAGCATCCGACTGTATTGCCTGAACCCACGGGCACGAGGGTGCCGCGGTACTCCACCCATCCTCTGACCGCCACGCAGTTGTTTGCTGTGCCGGTCACGCCAGCCGGGCCAGCGTAGGAGCTGTAGTTGCCACGGTCCTCGTCGTAGCCAATCCTCGTGCACGTTCTCCCCTCGCCCGAAGTCTGTGAGCATTTTTCGATCCGGACGAAGGTGTCGCTGGCCACGCCGGAGGCTGCGCCGCGGTGGTAGAGGCAGGCGCTATTGGTGCCACCGTTCGTGCTGTTATAGTAGACGATCAATTCGCCGACTACGCCTGCTCCGGGGTAGGAGCCGGAGTATCTGGCCGTGACGGTACCGGAGCAGGATGTAGCGGCCTGTGCTGGCTGAGACATGAAGAGGTTGGCGCCTACGAAGCTGGCCGTGATGGCGAACGCGCTCAAAGACCTGCGAGCGATGCTCATGCGTTTCCTTTCAGAGGAGTGAGCAAGATCGCGACCATCCTTGGTGACGACTTCGCGCGCGTCAACACTGGGCTTTGCTGCGAGAGTTGCGCGTTTCGCCTATGTCATGAAGTGTCTGTTAAGAGCGGCTAACTTCCTGGTGGGAGAGCCGGGAGCTGCCGCGGAGAGATGGCAGAAAGGCACCTAAGGGTTGCCCGTACACGATCTTCGCCAAGGCGGTAACGATCGTGCCCGTTGGGCGCGGCTAGACTCCTGGTAGCCGCTGGTTGTGGGCCGGGCCGACACCACCTCGTGTGTTGGAGGCCCCTGGGATGCCCTGCCCCCTGATCGCAAACGCCGACGTCATCCGCGTCACCCGCGTCGATACCTGCGGCCGGCCCGTGGTCGGTGAAGACAACGGCTTCGTCTTCGACTGCTTCGCCACGCTCGCGTGGTCTACACCGCCGCGAACGGGAGGCAATGCGGATTCAAGCGCGGCTTCGCTGCGCCTGTTCCTGGCGCGGCTGATGCTGCCCGAGTCCGCGCAGACCTTCGCCCGGTGGGAGGTCGTCAAGGGCGGCAAGGCCGTCAGCTCCCACGCCTCCCCTGAAGAGGCGGCGGAGGCCGCAGCGAAGTTGAAGGGCGACGTCTCGGTGAAGGACGCCGGGATGCGTCTCCCGGACCGCGTCCTGGTCGAGCTGCTCGAGGTACTCAAACACGCACTGAGGCTCGAGGACCGGGGCCTGGGGCTGGGCAGGCCCAGCGGGCGCCACGTATCTGCCCAGGGTCGCCGCGGGTGGTTCGGTGATGGCCGGTCCGCCACAGCCGTGACTGCTGCGATGCGGGGCGGCGAGCCGTGAGCATGGCCCCTGGGCCCTGCCGGCCATCGCGGGGAACCCGGCCGGCAAGGAGCCAACTCCTGCAGCAGGAGGCCGCGTTCGTGGGGCGGTGGGCGGTGGGTGGTAGTTCGCTCTCCGCTGGGTTATTTCTTGGACCTTTGGGCCGCCTGCTCAAGGATGCGCCGGCGTGTCCATCGGCGGCGTCCGTTTTGGCGTCCGGCGTTCTCGGCGATCCCGTCGGTGTTTTTCAGCAGGGGGAGGTTGCCTTGGGCGAGGCTGCTGGAGAAGGAGCCGACGCTTTTGTAGCCGAGCAGGGCGGCCGCTTGGCTGGCCCCCAGCAGTTCCTCGGGGTCGCCCTCGAGGGGGACATCGGGTAGGGGCGGTGCCTGTTTGGTTCCGGCTCGTCTGCCGCGGCCGGGCCGGGTGCCAATCCATTCCTGGAGGGTCTGCACCTTCCAGAGTTGTCGGCGGTAGGGGTTTTCCGCTGTGCCCTTTTCTTCGACCACGTCGGGTTGGGGGAAGTAGCCGGGGTGGTCGCGTACGAAGGTGGTGACCTGGTTGGAGTTCTTGTAGCCGAGATACCTCGAGGCTTCCGCCGCGTTCAGCAGCGTCTGCGGGTCGAGGGAGGGCGGCGTGTGTTCAGCGAGCCGTGCCGGCGCCCGGTGGGCGAACCATTCGGTGACCTGCGTGTGGTCCCACAGGCGCGCGCGGCCGCGTGTGCCGACGGGCTCGGGGAAGGTCTGGCCGGCCGCGTTTTTGGTGCGCCCGGTGTAGAGGCCGGTGATTCTGGCGGGTGTCAGGCCTTGTTCGGCCGCGATCTCGGCGGCGTCGGCCAGGCGAGGCTCACGGGGCGGGGCCATGGCTGAACCGTCCGTCCTGTCGGCTGTGAGCCGGCCGGCCCGGCTCACAAAGCAAATAATGGCAGGAGTTTTGGTTGGGGGTCCAGCCGGCGGCGCACGTCTTTCCTGACCTGTCGGCGGCCGCGGCCTTACTCTCCGGGGATCAGGCAGATGCCGCGGCGTGCGGCGTCTTCGGCCATCTCTGTGTAGGCCATGGCGGCTGACGTCATCTCCCATTTGGCCAGTGCGAGGTGCAGGATCATCTCGTCGCGACTCTGAGATCCATCACAGGGTATGGCGGACCTGTGGGCGGTGCACATCAAGTCCGCGGTGGCCCGTCCCTCAAGACGCGCTGCCATATCCTGGTGCAGGTCCCGAAAGCCTTGGCTGTGCAGCTCGTTTGCCTCGCGCAGGAGCAGCACTAGGTCCTCGCCGTGGCTGGCCGGTGCCGCCGCGGCGAGGTCGAGGATGCGCCGGGTCGTGCTCATCATCATTGAGTATCCCCTTGATGGGGGTGCAGTTGGCGCTCGCCCACCACTGCATGTACGTGTCTTCGACGTGGATGCCGCGCGACCGAGGAGTTGCCGTAGTTCGACGGTTGACCGCTCCCCTTCTCCGGCGCGCCGCACTCCACAGCGCCCTTGCCGTCATCGGCCCGAGCTGTCTGTGGCACGCCGCTCAGGCGCCCGTCACGGTCGGGGCGCCGCATGGCTCATGACCATGTTTGCCGGTTCTCATTGTCGCGCTGGGAGCCCAGAGCCCGGCCTGGTGGCCACGGTTGCCGTGATGACCGGCTTCGGACCCGCGGCCGGCAGTACGATCGGCCTCCTGGCCGTCTGCCTTTCGCGGTAGCCCGTCTGTCACTGGCGCCAGTAAAGGCGCTCCAAGGGGCGCTGAGGAGCACCCGAATACGTGGGTGACTCGGCTTGCTCAATGCTGCTCCGGCCGACGCCGTGTGGGCGTACGGTTCGCTCGTGCGGTACGTGAACTCCGGCTGGCTGCAAGCAGTCACCACAGCGCCCCTGAACGATCGGCAGCGAAGCTTGCTCGAGCGCGTTCTGTTCGCTCTTGATGACGCCGGCCATCTGGGGCAAAACGTTGCGTCGCTGCCCAGCGCCCTTGTCGCGCTGATTCGCGCCCAGGCAGCGCTGCAGAGTCACGGCTCGGGCTCCAACCAACCCCACTTTGGCCTTCTCGGCCGTATCGTCGCTGAGGCAGTCACCTGTGTAGACGGCGCTGAGCCCGTCTATCGCCATGGTGGCCACGCAGCTCTGGCCGCAGCAGGCACAGAGTTGCAGGCGGTAGCCGCAGTCATCGCGCAGAAGAAAGAGAAGACTCCGCCCAGACAAACGCAGCACGCCGCGACGCAACTGGATCAACTCCTCGGCCCGCTCACGGATGCGGTCAAGGGGTGGGTGAAGCCGCTATGGACCGGCGGATTCGCTGATCGCTCACTCGTAGAGCGGGCAGTATCCGAGATCGCCGTCGTCGTTGCGTTGGAGGGCCGTGACAGCACTGCACTGTATGAGGACGCTCTGACCCTCATGCGCCGAGGCGCGCCCAGTGCGGACGCTGTACGAAGCGTGTTGTGGCCGCGCAAGCAGTCCTATCTGGTGAGTCTCCTCGTGCACGGGACCAGGGAACTACGAGGCCTGCATACCTTTGTGCCCGACTCCCAGCAATGGAAGTTGTGGGCCGGGCAGCCCGAGGCAGATCTCCCAGGCAGATTCGCGATACGCAAGATGATGCGCACGGTCGGACCCGTCGCAGGGTCTGCTGTGGTCGTCGGCATCAAGACTCAGGCCGCTGATCTTGAGACTGCCGCCCGCATTGCGCGACGTGAGCTCAGTGAGGCCCTTGACCACTACGCGGCCGGTGATCGCCTGATCGACCTGACCATCGACCCCGCGTGGGCGGCGGAACTACCGTCGAGTGATCCCAAGATCGGTACCGTCCGGGTCCCGGGGCAGCGTGCTTCTTATCCCCTCACCGGCTACATGCCGGATTCGCTGCGTGCCGCGATGCGTGCAGCCAACCTCGCGCGACGGGTCGATGCCCCCGTGGCGAGCGCAGCCTTGTCTTGGAGTGCACTTGAGTCGTCCGGCCTCAAAGCCACCAAGGTGAAGCTCCTGGCTGGTGCGTGCGCGCTGCAGACGTTGCGCCGCCACCTCGCCTCGGCTCACACCCTCCTGGTGGCCGGCAGCCGGTCTCACCTCGACTACCAACAGCACCGCGTCGGTGTAGCGAAGGGGCAACTGAGGGGGCACGAACATGCGGCGCGCTCCTGCGAGCAGACCGACAGTCCACAGGCTAAGGCCGCGCTCCCCAGGCAGCTTCGAGAAGTCGATGACGCTCGGGCCCGTTTGAGGCAAGCAGAGCTGGATCTAGAGGCCGTCGAGAATGAGGTGACTGCCGACCTGGCCACTCTGGCAGCGTTCGTGCCGACCGAGGGGATGAAAGAGCGCCTGACATCCTTCCATCCTTGGCTCGAAGTTCTGCTGCCTGCAGTGCCGGCGTCCCCGCCGGCACTGCAGAAAGCGCAGGCCGCTGCGATAAGGCTTGCGAAGCGCTGCGGGGGGATCGCTGCCGAGACGTTCGCTCTGTGGCGCTCCCGGATGGCGAACCCCAAGGACTTGGCTGACTGGCTCGAAATTCAGGCCGGCATGTATCAGGGGGTCCTGGAATGGCTCTACGCCACGCGCAACCTTGCCTTTCACCGTGGCCACTTCACCGCCCCATCGGATGAACTGACCGCACACGCTGCCCGGGGCATCGTCGACATGGCCCTCGAATTTCTGAGCAATTGGCACACCGTCGAGCGAGTCCGCACGGTGAGCCAGACCCCAGCCGAGGACGTGCACAGGCACCTCGGAGATCGTCTCACCCGGTTGGTCGGCGAGCTGCGCCGTCCCGGGGCGGCATGCAGCCCCTTGCGTGTCGACCACATCACCGGTCCCGATCCAACCTGGTGGGTGCCGAGCTCTACAGCCGGTAATCCGTGAAGGTCAGTCCCTCGCCGGTGGAGCACGAGTAGCGGCCGGTCAAGCAGGCGAAGCGGCTGCTCGCCGTCGTCCAGAAGATTTCCTACGCACTGGCCGGACAGCAGCGCCCCTTGCCGAGAGGCCGTCGCGGGCGGGCGGTGTTCTCGAAGCGAGGGGGCGGGGCCCTCGACCGCGCCGAGGGGCCCGCCCGGGCCCCGCCCGGGGCCGATTTGACCGGTCAGACCTTGAGGATTAGTGCTTCCACCTGTTCGAGGGTTGTCACGCTGGCTTGCGCGGCGGCCCGGGCCTTCGAGAGCTTCTCCATCCACTCGATCCGCCGCTCGGCCGGGAGCGACTCCTCCTCGAGCTGGACGCGCAGGCGGTGCGCCTGCTCGAAGTCCGTCATCAGGGCGTGGGCGGCGTCCACCGCCTTCCGGTAATTCTCCTCGGCGAGTTCGACCCGCGCCGGCAGCTCCCGGCGCAGCTTGGCGAGTTGGTCGCGCGGGTCGGCGGCCGCCTCGCCGTGCGCGGTGGACGGGGCGTCGGCGTCCGCGGTGTTCCCGGCGCCTGCAGGCGCGTTGGCGGAATCCCCGGATGCGGTCGGCGCCGGGGCACCGAGGCTTACGGGGAACAGCTCGTCGAACCACGCCTTATCGGCGACGTAGCGGGTGGGCCGGCCCTCGGTGTCTGGGGCGATCACCATCCCTGCGGTGATCGCCGTCCGGTCCGCCTCGGCCCAGTGCTGCTCCCCGTAGCAGATCAGGGGCGTGCCATCGTCTGGCTCGGGCGGCCGCGGTGCGTCCGGGTGCTCCAGCACTGCCTTCGCGAACGCGAGCAGAAGGGCCCGGCTGACACCAGGTGCGCCCACCGTGTACGCAAGTGTCAGGGCGGCGAGGGCGCTTTTGGGGGTACGGCGCACGCCCTTGCGCCCTTCGCTGGCTTCGCTGCCCTGTCCGGGGGTGATGAACGGCTGCGGAGCATGGATCAGTGCCGGTGTCATCCGCCGGACCAGGGCGGTCCAGGCGGTCGCGTCACCGGCCTCCGCCCCAAGGAGCAGCTCCGTGAGCGGCCTCGGATCCTGTCCTGCGCCCTCCTTGGTCTCCGTGGTGCCAAAGAGGCCGAGGGCGGAGAGGATGTTGCCCCGGTGCACAAACAATTGTGCGATGGCGGCGGACCATAGACGCATGCGCCCCTCGGCTGCCTTCGCCCGGATCTGGCTCCATGCCGGCTCCTGCAGTGTCCCCCTGACGACCGGCCAGAACCGCCCGGTGTCGCGGACGGTGCGCCCGTTCGCCTGCTGCGGTCCCTCGGGTGGAATCCCGGGGAACACCAGCGCGGTGATGGCCTGCACTGCGATGTCACGGAGCACGACCGGGGAGACGTCGGCGCCCGCGGGCACGAGCGGCTCCAGCGGATCGAGCGGCCCGTTGACCGTCAGCGCGTCGCGTACCCCCGTCAGATCGAGGAGGTCCGCCCCGCGCGCGTCGGGGAATGCCTCGGCGAGCGCGTCCGCGAGGAGGGACTCCCTGGCGTAGGCGTCGACGAGCGTCGCGAACAGGGCGATCAGCCGCGCGTCCTCGTCGTAGGGCTGGATACCACGTAGGTGGTCGTTGACGTTGAGTGCCCGCAGGACGTGTTCCATGGCCTCGGGCTTCGTGCAGCCGATTACGATCTCCGCGGACACCGTGGCGATCTTCGCTGCCCGGAGCGACGGGTCGGTCGCCTCCGTCTCCGGCTTCGCACCATCCCGGTTGAGCCGGGCGGAGAGCCGGTTCAGGATTTCCCGCAGACCCAGCAGCAGGGGCTCGGGGCCCTCCTTCTTGTCCTTCGGCATGGGCACGAGGGACTGCGGCATGCCCATGATCAGGTGCTCCGGGCGTACCCGGAAGACCTCCAACCGGGCCAGCGCCCGGTTATTCCCCGTCACTGCAGCCAGTCGCCACGGCTTCGACACTGTGCCGTCGGCGTGGATGATCTGCCACTGCTGCAGGACGTTCATGCCCTTGGAAAGCTGACCCGCGTCCGCGAGGGACTCGGCCAGGTCGTACCCGCGCTTCGTTCCGGCGCGCCTCAGGTTGTCGGCGGCGTACCGCTGCATGTGCACAGCCACCGCGTACGGCTGCTCGGCGAGCGTAAGAGCCGCCCTCGGCTGCCCGTCGTCATAGACGGCGCGGACCACCGGGCGCGGCCGCCGGTGGCCCAGCGCGGCGAGCAGAGCGTGCTTCTCGGCCTCAAGCTCGTGCACGTGACGGATGGCGTCCTGGTGCTTCTGCGTGGCAGCCGCCAACGCCTGCGACGCGTACGTGTCGTCCCCGGGCGCCCTGCGCAGCGCCTCTCGCTCCTTCTCGGCGGACTTCGCGCTCTTCGTGGCGTCTTGGAGTGCCATCTCGGCGGCGACGAGATCCTTGACGCGCTGGCTCGCCTCCGGGGCGGGCGACGACCAGCAGATGGCCGTGCGGTCGTTGAGGTCCCACGGGACCACCGCTGCGCCGTGGACGTCGCAGGTCAGCAGGAGCACCTGTTCGTCACCGGCCTGCACGATCCGGTAGGCGTTCGGCTTGAGGACCTTCCTGCCGCGCTGGGTCGCGATCAGAGCCTTGATCTCGGTGTCCGGGAGCGCGGCGGCCAGACCATCGAGGATCGCCTGCCGCGGAGGCGGTACGACCTCGTAGTCCGCGCAGGTGTTCTCGATTGCGTCCGCCAGACGACCGGCCCAGAGGGCGTTGCCGATCTGCGGGTAGATGTCGTCGGACCGTTTCACGGCCATGATGATGTCCTTCCACCCGGGCATCCCGGGCGAGCACAGAAACTCCCGACCATCGGGAGCGTGTCACGCGCCCGAGTGCGGAGCCTCGTGCCGGCGAGGAATCGAGCCGCCCCCCTGAGGGTGTGCGGCGGTCCTCGCCCCGTACGGTCCACCGGCCAGCGCCCGAAGAACGATCAGCCCCAACAGCGCCTCGGTGGCGCCTGGACCTCTCGCAGCTTGCTCCTGCTCCGCCGGAAGCGGCATGAGGCGGACGCCAGTGATGAGCCACCGACGTGCAGCAGGGAACTTGCCACTACCAACGGCACAACTGCCCCTCAGCGACGTTGAGTTCACCCCATCAGGTGAACGGCTGCCACAACCAGACTGCGAAAGACCTGGTTTGAGGTAGCAGTGGTCGATGCCCGTGGACCACACGCGGTGGATGGCCGGGCTCGTCGACAGCACCGAGGCAGCCTGTGGTCAGGATGTTGGTTCCGTTGGTGAGTGATGTGGTGGTGCTGTGGGCCAGGTCCCGCCAGGCGGTGCAGATGTAGGGGGTGGGGGTCCCGTCGCGCCATTCATGTGTGGTGGTGTCCCACTGGGTGGGGGTCTGGGTGAGGCGGAACCGGCAGACGGCGGTGCTGTTTTGGGTGAGGCGGGCTTCGACGTCGCCGGTGATGGTGCCGCTCACGTGTATGGCGGACGGGGCCACGCATACACCTCCTAACTTGCATAATAGTGTTGTTGAGTGGTCCTCTTGTTGCCGTTCTCTGTTGCCGGGTGTGGTGCGGTGTGGCGGATGCTGGCTTTCTATCCGGTTGGCTCTGGCGGGGGCGGCGGCGGGGTGAGGTTGTCGAAGACGGTGGTGTCTTCGATCTCGATCTGGAGGGGAACGGTGCCGTCGGCCCGCACGAGTTGTTCGTGGGTGGTGTCCAGATGTATGGAGATTCGTACTGTGTGGAGGTCGGCGTCGAGGTAGGCGAATACGAGGATGCCCGCGAGTTCGATGCAGGGGAGGCCGTCGTCGGCGGGGTGTGCCTGGGGGTGGAAGACCGCTGAGCTGTTCGTTTCGGCGCAGGCTTCGGTGTCCCAGAGTCCGAGGCTGAGGGGTGCCTGGGGGTGAGGGGAGGTGTTGGCGGGGTGCGGTGTGTGGTCCTGGTCGGTGCAGTTCTTGTCCGTGCTGGTTTTGGGCAGCGGGTTGTGGGTGGAGAAGACGTAGTGGCCCAGCTGGCGCAGCATGCCGGCGGTGGTGTCCACGGCTGCGGGGGCGTGGTTGGTCTGTCGGGTGTATGCCTCGATCTCGTTGTTCCAGGTGAATCCCTGGGCGGTGAGTGCTTGTTCGGTGTGGGGTGTGAGGTCGTTGGGGGACTGTGGGGCGGCGACGAGTCCGTGAGCGGGGTCGGGTATGACGAGGTACATCGGCCTTCTTTCGTCTTCCGTGCGGGTCGCCTTGGTGGGGCGGCTCGGGGTCAGGGTGGATGAGTTTTGGTGGGTGGCGGTGTGGTCGGCTTTCAGGGCGGTGAGGGCGGCGTGGGTGGACGCCGGGTTTTGTGCGGGGGACCGAGTGGAGGGAAGTTGCGGGCGTGGACGGCGTCGTCCAGGCCGTCGTCGTGCGTCGGGGGGATCTGCTGCGATAGGGGCGGTGGGCGGCGCGGTCGCGGTGGTTGGCGATGGCTTCCTGGTTGGTGGCGTCATGGCCGAGCGTTTCGCGGGCGGTGGGCGGCAGTTCGGCGCTTCCGGCGGTGAACCGGCGGATGGTTTACGCGGCCGTGCTGGTCGCAGGGCGCGGTTGCAGCGTTCGGGGCATGAAGGATTTTGAGAACTGGGGCCGGGGGGTGGGTCGTTGCTCCTGGCGGGCAGGGTGCCAGGAGCGACGGCCTGGGGGTGTTCAGTAGTGGTGTTTCGGCGTTGTGGGGTCTGGTCCGAGGTCGGGCGGTGTGCAGTAGTCGACGTCTGTCTCTGGGGGGATGGGGTCGCCGGTGTCGGTATCGGAGCAGTAGGCGTCGAAGACCTCTGCGGCTGTGAGGGGTTCGGGGTCCCCCGCGTGCAGTCGCCATCCGAATACGCGGTCTGTGGCGTCTGGGGCGGTGGTCCGCATGATGAGTCCGCCGGGTAGGGCGGCGAGACCGAGGGCGAGGACCGTGGTGAATTCCAGGGCTTCGGTGTCGCCGACGTGGGTGGTGCCGTCGGTGTCGGTGTCTGCGTGCAGGACGGATACCAGGGTTTCCGGTGTGGTCGAGATACTGCATACCAGGTGGCTGTGACCGGGTTTGGCTGTGGTGAGGATGCGCAGGAGGAGGTTTCGGGCGCGGTCGAGGGCTTCGTGGCCGACGTCTTTTCCGCAGGCGGCGCAGGCGCCGAGGCGGGCCAGGAGGGTGGAGGCGTACTCCCAGGTGGCGTTGCGGAGGGTTTCGTCGATCAGGTCTGGGATGAGGTCGGCCAGGGGCGTGCCGTCGTAGGGGATGGCCGGTGCTGTTGTGGCGATCTCGGCGGTGAAGCGGGTGCGGCTGGTCGGGCTGTCGGGTTCAAGGCTGTTCTCGGTGCAGAAGTCGGTGTACTCCTCGGGGTCGAAGAGGGCGAGCATGGTGTGCATGCCCTGTGAGGCGCGGGTGCTGAGGAGGTCTTGGACCCCTGTCAGGTAGGTCGTGTGGTCGTCGAAGGGGAAGCTGCGGTAGTGCCGCATGGCGTGGAAGTCGTGTTCGTCGGCGAGGAGGCCGATGGTGCCGGGCATTTCCTGGCGCAGGAGGCGGCGGATCGTCTGGGGGTCGGTATGCGCTGTGTCTCCTTCCGCGTGCGATGGTTCGCCGCCGTGCTCGGGGGGCGGGGGTGTGTGAGTCACGTGTACGCCTTTCTCGTGGGCGAGTTGAGGGGCCTGCTTGCAGCCGCCAGCGGCCAGCCGTCAGCTGTCAGCCGGACATGCGGTCCGCGTGTTGGTTGTTGTGGGGGCCGTGTGAAAGAGGGGGCGGCCGTCGTGGCGGGGAGGGTGGCCCATGCACCGCGCACAGGGCGGTGGGGCGGTGGGTGCTGGAGGGTGTGGCCCGCGCTGCGTCTGTAGGCGCAACGGTGTGGTGTTGGCGCGTGTTCGGCTCCGCTGCTACGTCACGCTGGGCTGCGGGGCGGGGGCGGCCGGCGGGCGCGTTTCGTGCTTCATGAGCGGGTGGCGCCGTGTGCTGCGCGCTGTGGGGGGAGGTGGGCCCGTGCGGGCCGGGCTCGGGGAAGTTCCCGGCCCGCACGGGGGCTGTTGGCTGTGAGGCTGCCGTTCCAGCAAGTCAGCGTGTGGGGAGCTGGAGCAGGCGCCGGTGTGCCTTGGATTTGATCTCGTCGTCGGCGCCTTCGAGTGCGGCCGTGGCGCGGGCGATTTCCTCGGTCATGGATTGGGGCGGGCGCCTGGGGGTGAGGTGGTCGAGGTAGCCGGTGATGGCGCGCTCGGCCGCGTAGGCGGTCGGTCCGAGGCGTTTGCTCTCGGTGTGGAACACGTCGGTGATGGCGTCCCGTCGGGTGGCGTGGTTGGTTTGCTTGCGGCTGGTGGCGTCGTCCTCCAGGGGCCACAGGTCGGCGACCACCTGGTGGAAGTCGGCGATGGCGATGTCGGTGCGGGCGAGTGCGGTCTCTTCGTCGGCGAACTGCTGGAAGTAGTGGGATGAGAGCCCCAGGGTGCGGCGGGCTTCCTTGATCTGGCTGGTGGCTCCTGCGGTGTGCCGGACGGCCCAGCGGGTGACTGCGTCACGGACGGCGAACCGTTCGGTGTTGGCGCAGACAGGGCGCCAGGGGGTGACGACGCACTGGAACTGGCCGTTGCCGGAGTGGTCGTTCATGACGGCGATGTAGGGGACCACGATGTCGTTGATGCCCTCGGCGTCCACGGTGACGGTCTGGGGGAGGCGGATGGAGATGAACACGCGCTTCCCGCCGCGCAGGAGTCCGGCGGACTCCCACACCACGTCGTAGCGGCTCACCAGTTCCTGAAGGAACACGAAGCCCGCCCGGTTCTGGATGGGCGTGTACCGGGAGCCGACTGCGCCGAGGGCGGCGCCGGTGTCGGTGCGGACGGTGTGCTGCTGGTCGGTGTGCTCGCGCGTTTCGCCCTGCCACTCGTAGAGGGCGGGCACGGTGGTGACCTCGAAGTCGAGTCCGGACAGGCCAAGGACCTGGTCGATGTCCGTGGTGCCGCCGGGGATGATCTGGCCGAGGCCGTGCCAGGCCGGAGACGAGGTGTACAGACAGATGGTGGCGTTGGTCTGCTCCTCGAGCCCGTGGTTGGCGGTGATCTGCTCGATCTGCCCTTCGGTGTTGCGTAAGACGGTGAACGTCTCGCCCCGGTCCCAGCCGGTGAGTACCTCGTAGCGGTCGGTGCCGATCATGCGGATCTCGCCTCGGTCCACACGGGCCTGGAAGGCGCGCTCCTGTTCGCGGACGGCTTCGACCTGTGCGGTCTTCTCGGCGGCGAACGCGGTGTTCACGTCAGTGAGAGTCACGATTCCCCTTCGTGTCGGTGTCTGTGCGGCCCGGGGGCGGTGCCGCCTCCCCCGAACAATTTCAATAATAGTGTGTTTTGGTAGGGGGTGAACCCACCCCTGAACTGGCGGTTTACCCACGTCGGCACTGCCGCCCTCCCGGAAGAGGGGGGCGGTGGGCTTGTCCGCCGGCGCAGGCTGGCCAGGGGGCGGTGAGCGCCTGCCCAGCCTGCACCGGGGTCCTTGTGCCGCTGCGCACTCGGCCGCCATCTCTGGCCCCGCGGCTCGGCTGCACGACATGCGGCCCGCCGCCCCCGCCCCGCCCCGTCGGCAGGGAGGGCGGAAGCCGGGACGGGCGAGCCGTCGGAAGGTGAGCCTTGCCGACCTGCCGCGCCCCGTCGTGGGAAGAAACGGGACGCGGCGGCTCGGTGCTGCTGTTACCTGGGCCTTGGCGCGTGGTGGCCTGCCTCGGTCATGCCGGGAGCGCTCCGTGCTTCGCCGCCGTGGCGCTGCCCGGGCCTGTCAGGGCTTCATGGACCAGGGCGTCCAGGGCCTTGTCGATGCGCCGCACGGACTTGCTGTCCATACGGCAGCAGCTTTCTTCGTTGATCCGCTCGAAGACTGCCTTCCTGGCCGGGCTCGGGGGAGTGGAGCCGGACACGACTCCGGCGGCTATGGCCTGTTGCCTGAACTCGTCCCAGACACCGCAGAAATCGTTCGCTTCCGCCAGATCGTCAAGCTCATCGATCGTGGCGGGGAGGGCGGCGAGAATGCACCGGGCCTGTTCCCGGTAGGCGACGGAGTTCTCAGCGATCCACTTCACCAGTGGATCCCCAGAAGCCTTGAGGGCCTCCCACGCGTCCGCCTGAACTACTGCGCACGTGTCGTAGGCCTTGCTGACCTCCTCCCTGTAGGCGCTGGTCTGACGCCGCGCGTCCTCGCCGTAGCCGTACCGCTGCGGGTACTTCACACCAGCCGCATCCTCGGCGGCGTTCCGAGTCGATACGGCGGCCTCGAAGATCTCGACGTACTCCTTTACCTCCGGCAGCATCTGCCGGGCTGTCTGCTCTGTCATGTGCCGCATCCCCTTCGACGGTGGCTTCTGCGGGGCCGGGGGCGGCTGTCACCCCCGAACAACTTCAATAATAGTGTGTTTTAGAGGTGGGTGAACCCACCCCTTGACCAGCACCTTTAGGCCGACGGCACGCGGAACTCGCACAGCGGCGTCACGCTTTGCCGTCGCACGTGCGCGACAGCGGGAACCGGTACACCGCCGATCACCTCGCACAGGTCGTAGCGGACGGTGTGCGCCGCTCCCTGCGGACCGGCCTCCGCCTTGATCGCCCGGACCCAGTAGAGGCCGTGACGCTGTGTCAGGCTCCCGTGATACCTGACCTTCTGCCACAGGACCGGTCCGGCATCCTGCGGGTCAAGGAGCTGAGCCACTGAGAGCGAAAGCTGATGTGCCGCCCGCGCGGACAGCAGTTCCACGAACGCGCGGTCAACCGTCGCCCGGTCGACCGGAACATCGGCCATGGCGGGCCCGGTGTGGCCGGTGCGCACACCCATGGCCCAACCCAACTCGAAGAACGACCGGACCACGTCCAACTGTTCGGGAGACACCCGCAAAGCCTCCGGATCCCTCTCACTGCGCGCCAACTCCCGCAGCGCATAACGGGCTTGCTCCATTTCGGCGTCCGTGAGCGGAGCTCCGGATTCCCTGGCCTGCTGCCCTGCAATCCGTGTGTTCTCCATGGTGTCCTTCTCCTTTCGGTGAGGCCGAGTAGAAGGGGGCGCCCAAAACCCGGGCACCCCCGTGCGGCTTACTTCAGAAACCCGCTTGACCGGAGGAACTCAGACGTGATGAGCGCGATTCCGTGCGGTCGGTAGATCTGAGGGAATCGCCGTAACTCAACCTCCATGCGCCCCGCCCCGTCCGGGTCGATGAATTCCTGAACCAGACGGTAAGGCTCCTCACCCGTCGGCATTTCGAGCACGACCGGACCGGCGGCCTTGGTCTCGAACCGAATTCCGGTGTAGTTCCGGTCCAAGTTGTGAACGATCTTCGCCCCTGCTCGCGCGCACTGGAGGGGCAGGAAGTTCGCGATGGTGCGGGCCTGGACTGCACGCCCGGTCATGGGCGCGTCCGCGCCGCGCACCCCGCGCACGATCCCGTCAGTGATCTGAAGTTCCATGTCTATCCCCTTTTTGGCCCCGGACGGTTCCGGGGAGCACCTCCCCGAGACTTCAAATAATAGTGTCTCTCTTGCTCGGGTGGAACCCATGTCGCGTCATGAGTTGCGCTGGATGTTGCGCCATCGTGTTGCGGTAGAGGTTGCGCTACATGTTGCGCGGGCGAACCGCCGGCCTCCACGTTGTCCCAGGTCACCCCACCAAGTAGACCTGGCACGTCTGCTGACATCCCCTCTGCTGCCCCTGCTCCCGTGCCCGTTGCGTGCGGTGGGTTGGGCGGCGGGCGTGGTCGGCGCGTGGCCTCGGGGATGGGGTCTGAGCCGTTCCGGTGTTGCGCGTCGCAGGACTTCGCGCACAGGCCGCTGCGGCCCTGGGGGAGGAGATGGCGCCCCAGGCCTCCGGCTAGCTGCGAGAGGGGCTTACCGCCCGGAGGGCGGATACGGCCCTTACCGTTGAGGGTTGGCCCGGAGGGCCAACCCTGTTCAGGTTTCCGGGAGTTAGCTTCTTTTCCCGGAAATCATGTAGTCTCGTTTTCATCCTTTCCGGGAATGGAATTCCCGCTCCAATACCCGGAGGGTATTGCCCCCCAGACACACACAAACCAATCAAAAATGACAGAGCATCAACACACCCCCAAATACTGCGCATTGGGAATTCGTGACGGAGTCAGGAATTCTTTTTCGACTGGAAGTCGAACAAGTTGACCGAACAGCCCGGAGGGCTATTCGGTCAACTCCCGCCCGGAGGGCGGCAATTCGCGCGGGGACGCGCGAAACGAAGAATCCGGAGGATTCGTAGTATTCGGCTGCCGGAGGC
>NZ_JBSGYY010000069.1:0-22168 GCF_053610705.1 Streptomyces sp. NPDC054872
GGGACATTCTTCGCCCCGGCCCGGCGCCCCGCTGCGTGCTGAAGCATTCATGCCGGAGAGTGCTTCATGTCGGAGTGAGTGTTGTGGCGAGCCCAATTCGGTTTCAGAGCATGATGAGCAGACGCGTCTTCGGCTTGAGCTTCCTGTTCACCGAACGGCTCTGTACGTAGACCTCCAGCTTGGGATTGTTCCCCGCCTTCACCGAGACCGTCCCCTGAATTCCGGACCCGAAGAGAAGACTGCGCGCCGCGTCTCCCGTATAGGCGCGATCGGTGTCCTTCTCGACCACGATGACTTCCTTGTTGGGCTGGACCTGAGCCCGGGCACCCAACTGGTAGTAACAAGAGCCGCGTTCATACGCCACGCCCGGATGCGAGTCGACGAAGGGACGGATCTCGACTTCCTTGTCGACCTTCAGAAGCCGGTACTTGTCGGCCGGAATGGGTTCGAGATTCGCCCGTACTTCGTCGATCGATATGTCCTGACCGACGGCGAACAGGTTCTTCGTGCCGCGTACGCCCTTCTCGCGGGCCCGGAGGAAGCTGGTGGCGGCGGCGCGCACGGTGCCGATGGCCTCCTCGACGCCCTCCTGGGAGTCCGCGTCCCAGATGGCTATGTTCCCGGCCGGGAAGCCGTAGTTCTGCGCTGTCCTCTTGGCCAGCGAGTTCGGCACCAGGATGGCGGATGTCCAGTGGCCCGGCAGTCCGCCCATCTTCGACGCGATCTTGTCGAGCCAGGGGCCGAGGATCTTCATGTCGCCGTCGTGCCGCCTGTCGCCGCCGGAGGCGTTCTCCTCGCCGTCCGTCACCACGATCTGCAGGAAACTGTGCTCGCCGTATTCCTCCCAGATGTGTCCCAGGTCGTCAAGCGACTTCAGCGAAGCCTCGATGAGTGCCGTCGCACCATTGTTGACTTGGTAGAGACCTCGCATGGACGGAAGGTGCTTCACATCCATGTCCCAGACGAGATTCTCCACCCGGTGGTCGAAGGAGTAGAGACTGATCCGGGTCTCGTGGCCGAGGCTGTCCGATTCGGCCTTCAAACCCGACACGAACTCATCCACCACGCGGATTAGTTGATTCTGATGAGGACGCATGGAACCCGAACAGTCCACAACCAGCGCGACGTGATTCACCTTGTGCTGAATCCTGTTGGCGGACATGTTTCTGCTCCTTCTCCGAGGGCTGCTTCCCGAGTGATTTCCACTCTATGGGGAGGCACTGACAACGCCCTTGATGCGCCGTCACCGGCCGTCGTCGCTCAGCCTGGGCGAGCCACAGGTCGGGCCCGAACTGGCTGCCGCCGACATCCACTACGAGGTGAGCCCGCCGACCGAGGCGCCATGCCCCGCCGCGGTGAGGACAAGTCCGCCGCCCGGCCGCGTCGCGCTTCGACCAGCCCCATGTGCTGCAGCTATGAGGCCCCCCAGAAACGGTCAGCCTTGTCAGTCCTCCACAGCAGAGTCCTCACGTCACGCTGAAGCCGAAGGCCTTGTCGGTCCCCTAGGCTCCGGCGTGCGCGCGAGCTCGACTCCCGATGCGGCGCGTCGCCCTTCTCGAACGGAGCCGACATGGAGTATCCGGATCTCTCCGCACTGCCCGTCGAACTGCAGGAGGTCGTGACCGCGTACGGATCGCTGAACGTCTTCCGGATGCTGATGCACTCACCGTCGCTCGCACCGGGCGTACTGACGCTCGGTGACGCGGTCCTGCAGCGGAACTCGCTCCCCGACACCTTGCGCGAACTCGCGATCGTGCGGGTCGGCCGGGTCTATGGAGCCGCCTACGAGGTGCACCATCACGAGAACATCTCTCGTCTCGTCGGCCTGGGAGAGGAGGCGATCACGGCAGCCGAGACCGGTTCACCCGGGAAGCTCTCCGGCGCCGAGGCCGCCGTCCTGACCGCCACGGACCGGCTGCTCGCCCGACACACCCTCGACGAGGCCGCACGGCAGGAGCTGCTGGCGTTTTTGACGGTGAACCAGGTCGCGGACCTCGTCATCACCGTGGGCTTCTACCAACTCATCTGCGACTTCCTCAACACCTTCGAGGTGACGACGGAGGGCGAACCCTCCGCGCCCTATGGTGAAGCGCCCGCGCGGTAGGGGGCGCGGAGATCCGCGGCGCCACCCGTCAGTCCCCGCGCTTGCGGCCCTTCGTGGAGTCGTTCCGGCCCCCGCGGGGGTGCCACAGCTTCAGCCAGACGTCCCGGGCGTGGCGCCCTGCCTCCGAACGGCTGCGCGCGACCATCTCGCGGGCCTCGTCGTGCGTCTCGACCATGGGGCCTGAGCCACGCAGCGGCCGGCCCGCCGTCTCGTGCAGGAAGAACGTCGCGACCAGGCCGATCGCCCCGGCCACCATCAGGTAGAAGGCAGGTACCAGGGTGTTGCCCGTCTTCTCGACCAGGAAGGAGGCGAGCAGCGGGGTGGTGCCGCCGAAGAGGGAGACGGAGATGTTGTAGGCGATCGACAGGGCTCCGTACCGCAGCCGCGTGGGGAACAGGGCGGGCAGGGTCGCGGCGGCCGTGCCGGCGAAGCAGACCAGGAGCAGCCCGAGGATGGCACAGCCGAACGCGGGCAGCAGGATCCCACCTTCCCGGATCAACAGGAAGGCCGGAATGGCGAGCGCGATCAGGGCGATGCTGCCGCCCATGAACATCGGGCGTCTGCCCCACCGGTCGGAACTGCGGCCCACGGTGGTGATGGCGAGCGCCACGAGCAGCATGGTCCCGAGCACCAGCAACTGGGCCGTGGTGTCGCTCTCGCCCAAGGTCACCGTCATGAACGTGGGCAGGTACGACGTGACCATGTAGTTCGTGACGTTGTAGAGCAGCACGAGGCCCATGCAGATCAGCACCGCCTGCCAGTGGCGGGTGAAGATCTCCTTGAGCCGTCCCTTGCCGGACTGGCGGGCCTGCTCGACGGGGTCGTCCTCGCCCCGCCCGGAGGCCTCCTCGCGCTCGGCCGCGGCGCCGGCCGCCTCCTGCTGGAAGGCGGGCGTCTCCTCCAGCTTCAGCCGCATGTAGAGGCCGATGAGCCCGAGCGGCCCCGCGATGAAGAAGGGGATGCGCCAGCCCCAGCTCTCCAGGCCGTCCGTCCCGAGGGTCAGTGTGAGGACGGTGACCAGACCCGAGCCCAGGGAGTAGCCCACGAAGGTGCCGAAGTCGAGCCAGCTGCCGAGGAAGCCGCGGCGCTGATCGGGCGCGTACTCGGCGATGTAGGTGGTGGCGCCGGCGTACTCACCGCCCGTGGAGAAGCCCTGGACCAGCCGGCACAGGAGCAGCAGCAGCGGGGCGGCGAATCCGATGGAGGCGTACGAGGGCAGCAGGCCGACCGCGAAGGTGCTCGCAGCCATCATGATCATGGTTGCCGCGAGCACCTTCTGCCGCCCGATGCGGTCGCCCAGCGGCCCGAACACGAGACCGCCCAAGGGACGAACGAGAAAGGCCGCGGCGAATGTGGCGAACGTGGCGACGACCTGGGCCCCGGGCGAACTGGAAGGAAAGAAGACTTTTCCGATGGTGCCCGCCAAATAGGCGTAGACACCGAAGTCGAACCACTCCATGGTGTTGCCGAGTGCGGCCGCCGTCACCGCGCGCCGCACCTTCGGACGGTCCGAGACCATCACGTCCTCGGCGCTGAGCGTCTTCTTCCTGCGACGCAGCAGCGTGCGCGCCATGCGGTCGGTGTCCGACCGTGAGGCGCGCGACGATTCCGTCTCCGGTCTCCGGGGCCGCCGGGGGTTTCGGTGCGGTAGGCCTTTCGCCATGAAGCTTTTCTCCTCTTGCCTGAGAAAAAGCCGTGTCGCCGCAAAATTAGGCTGATCAAGAGGGACCGGCAAATTGTCGGACCGAGGTGGCCGCCCTGGCCCGGAGAGCCTCGCCCATGTTCTCCTCGCGCCAGCGGCGCAGCAGTTCATGGAAGGCGACGGCGCCGTGCGGGTAGGCCGTGGGGCCGTTCGGGCGTCCGCGGCCCTCGCCGTTGTAGTAGCCGGGGGTGCACTCGGCGTGGAACCACGCGTGGTCGGGGGCGTCCTGCGCGCAGACGTCGACCCAGGCGTCCTCGGCCTGCGGGGCGGGCTCGATGACCGCGCCCTTCTCTTCCGCGGCGGCCACCAGGGCGGCGGCGTGCAGGGCCTGCTCGTCCAGGATGTGCGTGTAGTTCACGCTGCTGGCGTTCTGCAGTGAGCCCATCCGGATCAAGTTCGGGAACCCGTTGCTGGTGAAACCGTGCAAGGTGCGCGGGCCTCGCTGCTTCCACGTGTCCATGAGTCGTACGCCGTCGCGGCCGGTCACCGGGAGCTTTCCCGAGGTGATGCCGGAGACGCCCACGGAGAACCCGGTGGCGAACACCAGACAGTCGACCTCGTACTCCACGCCGCCCACGACGACCCCGCGCTCGGTCATGCGCTCGATGCCGTGGGTGTCGGCCGTGTCCACCAGGGTGACGTTGGCTCGGTTGAACGCGGGCAGGTACTTGTCGGAGAACGTGGGGCGCTTGCACGCGTACCGGTACCAGGGCGTGAGGGCCGCGGCGGTGGCGGCGTCGGTGACCTCGGCGGCCACCCGTGCCCGGATCTGATGCATCGTGGCGTGGTCGGCGACCTCGTAGGCGGCCTCGAAGTCCGGCTCACCGTGGCGGCGGAAGCTGGGCAGGAGCTTCTCGAGCAGGCCCGCCGACGCCGTCCAGCGGTCGGCGACCAGGTCCTGATCGGCCTCCTCGCCGGAGCAGATCCGCAGGAAGTTCTCGCGCCGCTCGCCGGCCCAGCCGGTCCGGTCCGCGCCGACCTCTTGGGGCGTCATGCGCTGCTGGCCACGCACGTCGACGGCGGACGGGGTGCGCTGGAAGACGTACAGGTGTCCGGCGTCCGCGGCCAGCATCGGAATGACTTGCACGCCCGTGGCGCCGGTGCCGACGACGCCGACCCTCTTGCCCGCCAGGCCCCGCATGCCGCCCTCGGGAGTGCCGCCCGTGTACCCGTAATCCCAGCGCGAGGTGTGAAAGGTGTGGCCCCGGTAGTCCTCGATGCCGGGGATGCCCGGCAGTTTGGGCTCCGAGAGCGTGCCGGTCGAGGTGATGACGTAGGTGGCCCGGAACGCGTCGTCCCGGTCGGTGCCGACCACCCACTGCTCGGCGGCCTGATCCCATGTCAGGTCGGTGACGCCGGTGGAGAACAGCGCGTGTTCGTACAGGTCGAACTGCTCGGCGATACGCACCGCGTGACGGCGGATCTCCTCGCCCGGCGCGTACTTCCACTCGGGCACGTAGCCGGTCTCGTCAAGCAGCGGCAGGTACACGTGGGACTCGATGTCGCAGTGGATGCCGGGGTAGCGGTTCCAGTACCAGGTGCCGCCGAAATCGCCGCCCTTCTCGACGACACGCACCCTCGCCACGCCCTGACGGTTCAGCCGCGCGCCCGCCAGGATTCCGCCGAACCCGCCACCGACGATCGCGACGTCCACCGTGTCGTGCAGGGGCTCGCGCTCCTCGGCCTCGTTGGTGTACGGGTCGGCGGCGAAGTAGCCGAACTCCGCCTCCGCGGAACGGTACTGGCCTGTTCCCTCGGGGCGTACGCGGCGTTCCCGCTCGACGCGGTAGCGCTCGCGCAGGGCGTCCATCTCCTGCGGGGTGGGCTGCTGGGGGACGCGCTGCGGCAGGGACATGGGGCGAGTTCCTCTCGTGGGGGGGAGGTGCGTCGGGCGCCGTGCGGGCGTGCATCAAGTGCCCTCGCCGGGGCGCTCCGAGCGGTCACAGGTACCGTAACCCAGGAACCGGACAGCGTTGTCCGGTTGGGGTCGATCCCGCCACGGCCGGCCCGTGCGCCACGACATGAAAGGCCTGCGATGCACAAGCTCACCCCCGCCTCCCCGCTCCGCGACTGGCTGGCGGAACCCACCGCCGGACAGGTCCTGCGCGGCCTGCTGGCCTCCCAAGGGCAGAGCGAGGAAGCCCTTGCGCCCGCCCTCGGTCTGCCGTTGGAGCAGCTCGTGCAGATGTCCGCGGGGAAGTTCCCCGCCGAACTCGTGCAGACGCTGGTCACCGCCGCCGAGACCGGACAGCTTCCCGACGGTCTGCCGACCGCGCCGGCGGCCGACGCCCCCGCGGTCGCGGATGCCGCGCCGGGCATCGAGATCGGCGCCCCCGAGCCGTGGACCGAGCAGGTCACGCCCGGACGCTTCGCCGGCCAGCACGTCGTCGTCACCGGAGCCGCCTCCGGCATCGGCCGCGCCGTCGCCTCCCGCATCGTGCGCGAGGGCGGCCGAGTGGTGGCCGTCGACATCTCCGCCGACGGCCTCGCGGCCCTGGCAACCGACCTGGGCGAGGCGCTCGTGCCCGTCACCGCGGACATCACCGAACCCGTGTCCGCCGAGGCGATCGTGGCCGCCGCGGCCGGCCGCGTGGACGCCCTGGCGAACGTCGCGGGCGTGATGGACAACGACGCCGCCGTGCACGAAGTCGACGACACCACCTGGGAACGCGTCCTGCGCATCAACGTCGAGGGCCCGATGCGCCTGATGCGCGCCGTCGTGCCCGGCATGCTCGCCGCGGGCGGCGGCCGGATCGTCAACGTCGTCTCCGAGGCGGCCCTGCGCGGCTCGGCCGCCGGTGCCGCGTACACGACATCGAAGCACGCACTGGTCGGCCTGACGATGTCGTCGGCCTACCAGTACGCGGGAACGGGCGTGCAGATCAACGCCGTTGCCCCCGGCGCGGTCGCCACCGGCATCGCGATGCCCGCCGCTGCCCCGTTCGGCTCGGCCCGTACGGCGAAGATGCGCGTCGCCATACCGCGCCTGGCCATGGCCGACGAGCTGGCCGCCTCGATCACGTTCCTGCTCAGCAAAGACGCGGTGAACATCAACGGCGCCATCCTGCCCTCCGACGGCGGCTGGTCGGCCGCCTGACCACCGGCCGCGCGTTGCCCGCCGCTCATGCCGACGCCCGGCCCCACGCACCGGTGCCACGGCAGGCCCCCGGCCCCAGGGCCGCCGGCACGTCTCCTGCACACCATCACGTCCGGCTCATCCGGACGACGAGAAGGAGCACCCCCACCGCATGACCACCCACCCCACACCCCACCGCGCCGCCCTGGCGGCTCTGGCCGCAGGCAGCCTGCTGGTCCTGGCCGGATGCGGCACCCAGACCTTCGGCGCTCCGGCCTCGCGCCCCGCGTCGTCCGGCGAGGGCAGGACCATCCGCGCCACACAGGTCGCGCACGTGAGCGACCCTCATGAGGCCACCGGCAGGACCCTTCTGGAGGGCCCGCTCCTGCGGGAGAACGGCGATCTGTACGTCGTGGACGTCACCGCGCCCGCCGGTGAACCCAAGGTCATCTCTGTCGACCTGGCCACCGGAAAGCACGAGGGCGTCTACACCGACAAGACCGGCGCCTACACCTCCGCGCAGATCAGCCCGTACGACGGCCGCCTCTATCTCACCGACTACACCGGATCCGTGGTCAGCATCGAGCCGGACGGCTCGGACCCGCGCACGTTCTTCTCCGGCGAGGTCGACGGATCGGGCATGAACCTCGACGACATCGCCTTCGACGAGGAGGGCAACCTGTACGTCAGCGACCTGCACGGCATGAAGCCGGGCAAGGCCGATGGCCGCATCGTGCGCATCGACCGCGACGGTGAGAAGGCCACTGTCCTGGCCGACGGGCTCGCCCATCCCAACGGGGTGATGTTCGACCCCGAGCTGCGCGGCCTGTGGATCAGCGAACTCGCCGAGAACACCATCTCCTACCTGCTGCTCGACGCCGACAAGACCGCCGTGACCTCCCAGCACGAGGCCGTGCACGTCGACGCCGGTGTGGCACAGACCGACTCCATAGCCGTGGACGCCGACGGCAACCTCTACCAGGCGCTGCACGGCCGACCGGCCATGGCCGTCTTCAGCCCGGACGGCGAACGGCTGGCCACCGTCGAGATTCCGGCCAAGGCCGCCGAGGGCCTGGAGTCGGCGACCAACGTCGCCATCACGCCGGGCGGCAGGAAGGCGTACATGACCGTGAGCGGCCCGGACGGCGGATACGTCTACCGGTTCACCGCGCTCGCCGACGGCATCCGCCAGTCCAACGGCGGGTGACGCTCACCTCTCCAAGTCGGTCTCGACGGGCCGCAACGGCCCCACGTCGACGCCGAGCAGGCGCCAGGCCGCGAGAGCGCGGCGCTCCCGCTCGGCAGGGGTGGGGCCGGTCACGGCCCCGGAGACCATCGCGACGGCGAGCATGGCGTCGTCGGCGGACAGCCGGTGCCCGGCGGGCAGGCACCGGGACAGGACGGCGTGGACGCGCCCCGCCAGCGCTTGGGCCTGCTCGCCGTCGCCCCGGGCGCCGCGTATGCGCAGCAGGTCCACGAACGCCGTCGAGCGGGTCAGATGCCAGGTGACCACCCCCAGGACGCTCGCCGGGCTCGCGTCCGGCTCGTCCGCGGCCTGTTCGATCTGCTGGACGTTCTCGTCCAGGACGGCCGAGGCCAGCGCGACCCGGTCGGCGAAATGCCGGTAGAGGCTGCCCTGCCCCACCCCGGCGCGGCGCGCGACGGCCGACAGCGGCGCGTCGAGACCCAGTTCGGCGAACACCTCACGGGCGGCCGCGATCAGGGCGGCGCGGTTGCGTGCCGCCACCCGCCGCCCCTGGTTGGCCGGACGGGTCGCGCCGACGGCGCTGTCGCGGGCGGCCGACCGCGTGCCATGGGGTTCGGAGGGGTTCGTCACGCTGGAAGGGTAGTACGACCACTCCGTCCGGCTTCGCAGCTCCGGGACCTGCGGTCGAGCCTCGGGCCCGGGGTGGTCGTGCTTCACGGGGTGGCGTGTTTGCGGGCTCGGTAGGCGGCGGCCTTGACGCGGTTTCCGCAGGCTTGCATCCCGCACCAGGTACGGCGCATGCCGCGGGAGCGGTCGAGGTACAGGCGGGTGCACGTCGGGCGGCCGCACTCCTTGAGGCAGGTGTGGGGGTCGGCGAGCAGGGTGACGGCGCGACGGGCGATGTGGGCGAGGGCGGAGGCGAGGTCTCCCGTCCGGCGGATGCCCGCGTCGCCGAGCTGGAGAGCGGGCGGCGGTCCGGCGGCGACGTTGTTGAGGATGTCCAGGCCGGCCGGCTCGTAGCGGCGGCCGTGCACGCGGTCGAGGGCGAGTCGATGGATGGCCTCGCGGAGTTCAAGGGCGTCGGCGAGGGCCGTTGCGTCGGCGCTGACGTGATCGGGGAGCTCGTCGCAGGCCGCCACCCACTGTTCGAGGTCCCCGGGCGTGGTCAGGAGGTCGCGGGGCTGGTCGCGGCGGGATTCCACGGTGGCGACCAGGTCCAGGGCGGGGTTGCCGCTCACGAAGGCGAAGTGCACGTCACCATCTTGACCGGTGACGCCGAATCGGGCAACACTCGTCACCTGTTCAGCCGGTGACGTGCGGTCGGGGTTCGCAGGGCTCTCGACACGCGCACCCGCGGTGAGAAGGAGAGCCGATGCCAGGAACAGACGAGGTCGAAGTGGTCGTCTTCGACGTCCTGGGGACGATGGTGGACGAGTCCGGAGGGTTGCGGGCGGCCCTCCGCGAGGCGCTGCCCGCCTCCGCCGACGGGGCGTCCGGTGGGGCGCTCGTGGAGCGTCTGCTCACGGTCTGGCAGGAGCACGTCGAGCGTGAGCAGCGGCGCATCGGGGAGGGATCACGGGCGTACGCCAACAGTGAGGTCATCGACCGCGAGGCTGCCGAGCGTGTGGCCGAGTGCGCCGGGCTGAGCGATCCGGTGGCCGTCGGGCGGCTGGCCGGGGCATCGCAGCGGCTGCGGCCGTGGGCAGATTCCGTTGCCGGGCTGGCGCGGCTTGCGGGGCGGTTTCCGGTGCTGGGTCTGTCGCATGCCAGTCGGAGAGCGCTGCTGCGGGTGAACGCGTACGCGGGCTTGCGCTGGCATCAGGCGTTGTCCGGCGAGGAGGTGCGGGCGTACAAGCCCGCGCCGGAGGTCTACCGGCTCGCGATCGAGGCGGCGGGGTGTCCGGCCCAGCGGGTGCTGATGGTTGCCGCGCACGCGTGGGACCTGCGAGGGGCCCAGGCGGCGGGGATGCGGACGGCCTATGTGCGGCGGCCGGTGGGGGATCCGCCCAGAAGCACCGACACCTTCGACCGGCAGGTGGAGAGTCTGGAAGAGTTGGCGGCCGCGCTGAGGGTGGCGTAGCGAGAGCAGCAGAAAGCCCCGGACGCCGTGCCGGCATCCGGGGCTTCGCCTTGAGCGCTGGGCAGGCCTTGCACCTGCATTTCCCCGCAGGAAGCGGGGCGTCTTTCCTTGGACGACCAACGCCGGGCCCGCTGCCGTGATTTCCCCGGCCGCAGGCTCAAGATCAACTATAGCGTACGAGGGAAGGGGCGGAAATCGGTTGCCCGTCGACGCCGACGGCGGATGCAATGTCCGGCGTGATCACCGGGCTTCGGTCGAATCGCCCTACAGCAGGAGGCGCCGCGCATGAGTACGTCACCATCGCCGGTTGGAGCGGACCGGGCTGACGGGCCGTCCGTTCGTATCGGCGCCCTCGTCCCGCTGACTCGGCCCGGCTGGGTCGAGGCGGGCCGGCATCTGCTCGCCGGACTCGAGTTGGCCGTTCACGAAGTCAATGACGCCGGCGGAGTCGTCGGAAAGCCGCTCGAACTGGTGGTCAGGGACACCGCTGCCGATCCGCGGAGAGCCGCAGCGGCCGTGGACGAACTCGCGGCCCTGGGCGTGGCCGCGGTGGTGGGCGAGTATCACAGCGTCGTGGCTCGCGCGGCTGCCGGCCGGGCCGACGCACTCGGCCTGCCGTACCTCTGCTCGTCGGCGGTTCTCGACGCGCTCACCGACCGGCCGACGCAGTGGGTCGCGCGCCTCTCCCCGCCACAGTCCCGAGGCTGGCGGGTCTATGCGGACTTCTTGCTCGACGCGGGCCACAGCCGCATCGCCGTGGCGACCCAGCCGAGTGTCTACTGGGCATCCGGGACGCGCGTTCTGCGGGGTCACCTCGCTCCACACGGCGGCAGCGTCATCGAACTCGACATGGGTGCGCTCACCCCCGCAGCCGTGTGCGGCGCACTCGTCGACCGCGCGGCGACAGCACTCCTTCTGCTGGTCGGTCACCCGGAGCCGGCCGTACCGATCGTCAAGGCCGTCCGCCGCGACCCCCGTCTCGCGAAGATCCAGATCGGTGCTCCGGCCGGACAGCCGGAGTTCGCCACATGGGCGGCGCTGCTGGGCGACGACGGCACCGCGATCCCGTTCCTGCGCTACCTGCCCGAGCGCCTCGGCCCACTCGGTTCGCGCGTCGCGACGGCCCTTGGCGAGCGGTTGGGCGCCGCACCCTCCTTCGTCGCCTTCGAGGGGTACGACACTGTCGCCGTCCTGGCCGAGATCCTGCGCTCCCAGGGCGCGGACCGGGCGCGCATCGCCGCATCCTGGCCGCGCGTCGCGGTGGAAGGGACCCGCGGGCTGATCCGGTTCTCCCGTACACCGGGCATCGATGTCTGGCAGTGGACTCGGACGCCGATCCAAGTGGTCGATCGAGCCCCGGCGGAACCCGGTCGCTTCCGGGTCCTCCATAGCGACTGAGCGCGAAGAGACTCCTCGGTCGGGTCACCGGCGCGGTTCCCAGCGGAAGAGGCGGGAGGCCAGGGCGGCGGAGACGATGACCCAGCTGAGGGTGGGCAGCAGCAGGGGCAGGGACTCGGCCACCGGGACGCCGCCGTTCCAGGCGTTGAGGACGAGTTCGGTGGCCGAGCCGCCGGGGAGCAGCCGCTTGAGCAGGGTCAGTTCCTCGGTCCTGGTGATGGCCACCCAGTTGGCGACGGCGATGGCGCCGAGGCTGATGGGCAGGGTCGTCACCTGGGCATGCTCGGGGGAGTTGGTCAGGCCCGCGGTGGCAAGGCCCAGGGCGAGCATCATGATCACGGTCGCGAGCACCGCGGCCGCCAGGAGGGGCGCGTTGTCCGGCTTGCCGGCGACAGCGGCCAGCACGGCGAGGGTCGCGGCCACTTGGACCAGCGCGAGGACGGTGACCGGAAGCACCAGTCCCGTGAGAATGCTCGCGTCGCCCGCGGGGGTGGAGCGCAGCCGCTTGAGGAAGAGGGTCTGACGGCGCGAGGCGAGCGTGGTCACCGTGGAGGCGTAGAGCCCGAAGGCGGACACGGTGAACATCACCACCGCCGCGATGTATCCGAGGCTGCGCAGGTCCGCGAAGGTCTCGTGCCGGTAGACGAAGAACACGCAGACGGCCACGGGAATGATGAAGCTGTTGAGCAGAACCAACCGGTTCCGAAAGATCTGGGTGAGCTCGCTCAGAGCGATGGAAAGCATCGTGAGGGTCCTCTTCTGGGGAGGTTCCGGAGAGGGCGGTTTTATGCCGACTTCGAGGTGGGCCACGGGCTAGGGGCTCTGTGTCGTGCCGATGGCGCGGAAGACGTCATCGAGCCGCGTCGGCCCGGTACCTCTCGAACGCCATGCAGAAGACCCAGACACGAACCCGGCACGAAGCGGCGCGTTACGCGCGGGAGCACGACTGGCTGTAGTGCCACCCCGAGGGCTTCGCGCCGGGCCGCGTCACACGGCGGTGCCCGGAGGTTTTCCCACCTCCAGACGCGGCCAGTGGGCGAGGTCCCGCAGAAGCTGTCGGTCGTGCGTCGCGACGACGACGGTGGCACTCGTGGCACGCAGCGCGTCGGTCAACTCGTCGACCAGCGTCGCCGACAGGTGGTTGGTGGGCTCGTCGAGCAGGATCAGGCCGGGCCGGCCGGCCAGCGCGAGCGCCAGGTCGAGACGCCGCTGCTGGCCCTGCGACATGCGCCCGACCGGCGTGCGCGTCGCGTCGGCGTCCAGCAGCCCGAGCGCCCCGAGCGGAACGACGTCGGCGTCGCGGACCACCCCACCGGCCACCAGCCGTCCCACGTGCCGGGCGTGCACCTCGTGAGCGGTGAGGCCCGGCTCCTGCTGGGCTGTCTCCTGGGTGACCTGGACGATCCGGGCGCCCCTCGCCGTCCACAGGTGACCGTGAGTGGGTGCGAGGGAGCCGGAGAGCACCGCGAGCAGCGTGGACTTTCCGGCGCCGTTGGGACCCGTGACAAGGAGCCGGTCGCCGCCCTCAAGAGTCAGGTCCACCGGCTCGCCCAGCCGCCCCTCGACCGCGACGCCGTGCGCCCGCAGCTGCGGGGTGCCCCGCCGGACGCCCAGGTCCGGCCACCGCAACATGGGCGGAGGCTGCGGCACATCGATCCGGTGCGCCTCCAGGGCGTCCTGCTGCCGCTTCAGGGCCTGTACGACGCCGGGGGCGCGGGACTGGCGCTGGTGCTTGCCGGTCCCCTTGTCGGGCCGCCAGCCCGTGGAGAGCCGGTCGCGGGCCGCCGAGACGGCGTCGTGCAGCCGCCGGTGTTCGGCCTGCTGCTCCTCATGGTCCTGCTCCCAGCGCTCGCGGTCGCGGCGCCTGGCGTGCTGCCAGGCCTCATAGCCGCCGGCGTAAAGGCGGGGCTTGCCGTCACGGGACGGGTCGAGGTCCAGGAACCGGTTCGCGACATCGCGCAGCAGCGCCCGGTCGTGGCTGACGACGGCGAGGCCGCCGTCGTGCTCGCGCAGCCTGCGGGTCAGGAAGTCCAGGCCGCCCGCGTCGAGGTGGTTGGTGGGTTCGTCGAGCAGCAGGATGTCGTGGCGCGCGCCGAGCAGGCACGCGAGACGGACCCGGTAGCGCTGCCCGACTGACAGCGTCGACAGGAGACGGCTGCGGTCGGTGCAGGCGTTCAGCGCCTCCAGGGCCACATCGACGCGGCGTTCGGCGTCCCACGCGTCGAGCCGGGTGGCGGCGTCGAGCGCGGCGGCATAACGGTCGTCGGCGGTGGTGTCGCCCTCGGCCATGGCGAGGGTCGCCTCGTCCACCGCGGCGAGGGCCGCGAGCGACGCGGCCAGCGCCCGGGAGGTCAGGGTGCCGACGGTCTCCCCGTCGGTCACGGACAGCTCCTGGCGGGCCAGGCCGATGGTCCCGGCCCGGTGCACGGTGCCCTCATCGGGCGCGATCAGCCCGGCGAGGACGTGCAGCAGCGTCGTCTTGCCCCGGCCGTTCTCGCCCACGACGGCGATACGTGACCGCGCGGAGAGCGTGACCGAGACGTCGTCCCATACGCGCCGGGACCCGCGGGTGACGGTGAGTCCCTGGGCGCGGACGTGCGCACTGCCGCCCGCTTCGACGGGCCGGGACACAGCTTCGGGGAAAGGAGAGAGGTTCAACGGATGCTCCGCAGCTCGCAGTGGAGCCGGGCAGCAAGAAGCAGCCGCCCGGCAGGAACCGGAACGGCGGCGGATTCAACAGGGAGAAGGCGCCGCCGTCAGCGGGCGGAGCGGACCTTCTGCGACCAGATACCTCGTGCCATGACGATCAGATTAGCAGGGCCGCCGTTCCGGCCGCCGGGCGTGCGGACGCGGCCGTCCGGCGTGCACCATGCCGAAGTACGCTGTGCGGCCACCGGCCGCGGCCCGGGTCGCGGCCGCCGGTGCCGGGGGAGGGGCATGGACGTCAACACGCGCATGGTCAAGGTCAACGTGGCGCTGATCGTGCTGTTGCTCCTCTTCGTGGCCGTGGTCGCGATACGTGCGGTGACCGACTCCGACACGGAGTGGACGTACGACAAGGTCTTCGACGACCCGGGCACAGGGCAACTGTCCGATGTGACGGCCACGGACGGCGACGACATCTGGGTGGCGGGCAACGCCACCCGACCCGCCGGTGACTCCGATGACGACGCGGCGGCCGACGGATTCCTCCTGCACTACGACGGCGACAACTGGCAGCGCCGCCCGATGCCTTCGGCGTTCGGTGACAGCGTCTACGAGGCACGCTTCGACGCGGTGGACTCCGGAGGATTCCTTCTGACGGCGAGCCTGGAGAACTTGAACGCGCCGAGGACGGCCCGCTGGGACGGCACCCGCTGGACCGCCCTGCCCGGGCTTCCCGACGGCCACCGGGCCACCGACGTAAGGGCGTTCGCCGAGGACGACATCTGGATCCTGGGAGACGAAGGCACGGCCCATCACTGGAACGGCACGCGGTGGACGGTCACGCAGCTCCCGGTCACCGCCGTCGCGCTGGACGGCCGCGCGCCCGACGACCTGTGGGCGGTCGGCCATCAGAATGTCGACGAGAACAGCACAAGGGGGCCGGAGCTCACGCAGCCCGCCGCCGCACACTGGGACGGCCGGACCTGGAGGCCGGTACGCATGCCGGACTACCACTTCCCGGCTCCTTCACCACCCGAGGCGCAGGCCCTGCTCACCGACGTCGTCGCACGCGCGAAGGACGACGTCCGCGTCTACGGCGAGCACACCTACAACCACGGCGAACAGCATCCCGAGCCCGCTGACGCTGACATCCGCCTCCGCTGGGAGGGAACCCGCTGGCGCAAGCTGCCGGACGCCGAAGGTCCGTGCGCCGACCGCGGTCGCGCGATCCGCGACGGCGAGCGCGGAAAGGTGCTCGGCGCCGGCCACTACCTCACCGCGGACGGCGACTGCAGGGGGATCGGTCGGGCGGAACTGCCCAGTACGGACGGAGTCAGGTCCGACTCCAAGCAGTCGCTACGGCTCAATGCCATCACGGCAGTCCCCGGCACTGACAAGATCATCGGCATCGGTTCCGTCAAGGTCTCCCAGGGCTCCGGCTCCTTGTCCAGGTCCGTGATCGTCGCACTGAAGCACTGAAGCACTGAAGCACTGAAGCACTGAAGCAGTGAAACCCTTACGGACCCGCGTCCCGGCCGGCTCAGGAAGGAGCAGGCAGCAGGGCTGACGCGTCCGGTTCCAACCCGGTGGCGAAGCTGTTCACGACAGCGAACCGGTCCAGGTCGACGACGGCGATCTGATGGGTGCCCAGGAGAGACACGTACGCGAGGGGCTTGCTCGGGTGGAGTGTCACCGCCGACGGGGTCCCGTCGAATTCGAGGGAGCGGATCGGCCGCAAGTCGGTGCTCCAGACGGCGAGGGTGTTGGCGACGATGTCCGTCACCAACAGCCGTTCGTCGTCGAGTGTGTAGACCCGCAAAGGGTCTCCGCACGTCTTCCTGGTCCGTCGCACCTTCATGGTGCGGGCGTCTATCGCGACCAGCGAGGAACTCTTGCGGGCTCCGACGAACAGCGTCTTCTCGTCCCGGCTCAGCGCGCTGCTCTCGGGCAGTTGGCCGGGCGTGACCAGGACAGGCGGGACCGAGGCGTCGTGCGGGCGCACGAGGCTCACCGTGTGGGACAACAGGCCGGTGACATAGGCGCGTTCGCCGTCATGGCTGAGAGAGAACAGGTGCGTCTTCACCCCGTGGGTGGGCACTGCCCGGGTGGGCGCGAGGTCGGTGGCCGGCTCGTCGAAGCCGAGCAGAACCGCTTTCTCCTCGCTCAGTGCGTACAGCCGGTCATGACGGTCGATGCCCATGCCGTGGATGCGCCGGAAGGGGCGGGTGTCGATCGTCCGGGCCAGGGACCGCCCGGCCAGATCGATGACGAAGACAGCGGCGCCGCCCTCGCCGACGGTGGACGCCATGCGCACCCCGTAGTGCCCGACGTAGGCGAATCGTCCGCGCGAGTCGACGACCATCTCGTGGGGGTAGTCGGGAAGTCCGACGGTGTCCTGGCGCCGTCCCGAATCGGCATCGTAGAAACTGACCGCGTGGCCGCTCTTCTCCACCACCATCAGTACGTCGGTCTTCGCCGTACGGGAGGCGCCCGAGGCGGGCGACGAATGCCCGCTCGCCAACGTCCCGGCCCCCATCGCCTTGATCACTGTCCGACGCGTCGTCACAGGCCCACACTCCGATCTCTCGACAGTCAGCCGATCTCTTGGTTCCAAGATCGCAGCGATACCCGGTGTGCGGGGCGTTGTTGGCGCAACGCCGAAGCAGGTCAGGGCCTGGAGGGGAGACGGGCGACGGTCGGGCGACACACCTTTGCCAGGTCTGCCGCACCCGTTGCCGCGCCCCCGGTCTGACATCCTGTCGCGGTGCGCGTACTGATCGTGACCGCGGGAAGCTGGGGCGATGTCGCCCCCTACACCGGACTTGGCGTGCGACTGCGCACGGCGGGCCACGAGGTGGTCCTGGCCACCCATGAGCGCTTCGAGCAGGCGGTGACCGCCCATGGACTCGGCTATCGGCCCCTGCCCGTCGACCCGCGGCAGGAGCTGGCCTCCCAGGTCGGACAGGGCCTGGCCAGGGCGGTCAGCCCACCCGTGGCCATGGCGCGGTTGATGCGTATGGCACGGGCGTTCATGCCCCGGCTGACGGCCGGTGTCGCGGACGCCGTGCGCGAGGGCGCCGACGTGGTGCTGAGCTCCACGGTCACCGACCCCATGTGCGCGGCGCTCGGCGAGGCGATGCGCCTGCCGAGCATCGGGGTCTACCTGCAGCCGGTCCACCCCACGGGTGCCTTCCCGCCACTCATCACCGGCGCCCGTTCCTTCGGGCCGCGCGGCAATCGTCTGGCCTCCCGGGCCCTGTGGCTCGGCAGCGACCCCATCTTCGCCCCCGCGGTCAGCGCCCTGCGCCGCGAACTGGGCCTGCCGCGCCAGAGGTTCAGCGGTCCGCTGAGTCTGCCCCGCGGGCGTACCGTCCTGCACGGCTTCAGCCCACGGATCGTCCCGCGCCCCGCGGACTGGCCATCGGGTCACGAGGTCGGCGGCTACTGGTGGCCGCAGACCCCGCCCGACTGGAAACCGGAGCCACGGCTCTTGGACTTTCTCGACGCGGGCCCACCGCCCGTGTTCGCGGGCTTCGGCAGCTTCGTCACCGCCGACTCCGAGCGGCTGAGCACCTTGCTGGCCGACGCCCTGCGCCGCGCGAAGGTACGCGGCATCATCCAGGCCGGCTGGAGCGGTCTGCACGCGGAGAACGACGACTTGATCACCGTGCGGGAAGTCCCCCACGCATGGCTGTTCCCCAGGACGGCCGCGGTCATCCACCACGCCGGCGCGGGCACCACCGCGGCCGGACTGCGCGCCGGGGTCCCCTCCATCCCCGTCCCGGTCCAGTTGGATCAGCACTTCTGGGCCACCCGCCTGCACACGCTGGGCCTTTCACCGCGTCCGCTGCGCTTCCAGCGCCTGACCGCGGAACGTCTCACGCAGGCGATCATCACGGCCGTCCACAGCCCCGCCCTGCGCTCCCGCGCCCACGAAACGGCCGGAGCCATCGCCCGCGAGGACGGCACCCGCCAGGTCCTGGAGGCCATCGAGCGGGCCGAACGGCGATAAGGAACTGATCATGAGGAACTGATCACGAGGGGCTGCGCATGACGTGCTGAAGCAGCCGCGGATACGGAATCGGCTACTCCTGTGCGGCGGGGGCAACCGAGATCCATGACTATGGCGCGATCTCTTCCCGACAGCCCGGCCGAGTGGTGGATCCTCCTTGGCGCATTGACCCTTTACCTCCTGGGCCGGTGGTTCTTCGCCTGGCGTCAGGCCCAGCTGGAGGGGCGAAGACGTCCCGCGCGGGCCGCGCTGGACGAGCTGGGCGAGGACGATGACGACGAGATGACCCCGATGAGGGCCGCTGCCGGGGGCATCGACTCCTGGCGACAGTTCATCGGGTTTGTGGTGGGCGGGGTGGTGATCTTCACGATCGCCGCCCTCACGGAAGGTGCGCTACGCGTCGCGCTGCTCTGGTTCGTCTCCCCGCTGCTGGTGATCGCCCTTGCCTACGTGGACTTCCGCGAAGCCCGAAAGGCACGCGCGAAGAAGGTCCGCCCCCGCGTCTGACAACGCCTCCGGCGGCTGCTCCGGGATCACTGAACCTCCGATATGGGACGTCGGTGGATCCACCGGATGACGGGGGAGCTACGCTCATCGCATGATCATCCCGTTCATCGTCGGCATCACCGTCCTCGCCACCGTCGGCGCTGTGGGCATCTGGGTGTGCCTGGAGTTCGGCAAGGCGTGCCGCGAGCGCAGGCGCACACCCGCGGGGGCTGCCGCCGACGGGCGGTAGGCCGTACAGGACATCCCGCCCCTCCCCGCGAGCCGGACCGGCCCGCGGGGAGGCCCTCTGTCGTAATCCCCCTGCATGGTTGATCGTTGGGCCTTCGGAATCAGCCGCACACCGGACAGGGGGACTTTTCATGACCATCAGCCGCAGGGGACTGCTCGGTGCGGGCGCGGCGGTCGGGCTGCTGAGCGCATGTGGCTCCAACACCGGCCGTGACGACGGCGGTTCGGGCGCCGGGCCGAAGCTGTCGCAGTGGTATCACCAGTACGGCGAGCAGGGCACCGAGCAGGCCGTCAAGAAATACGCCACCGCCTACAAGAAGGCGAACGTCACCGTCCAGTGGCGGCCCGGCAACTACGACGAACAGACCGCGGCCGCACTCCTCACGGACTCCGGACCCGACGTCTTCGAGGTCAACGGACCCACGCTCGACCAGATCCAGGGCAAGCAGGTCGCCGATCTCACCGAGCTGTTCGACGGCGTCAAGGACGACTTCAATCCGGCCGTCCTCGCCCCGAAGACGTACGACGGCAAGATCTGGGGCATCCCCCAGGTCATCGACATGCAGATGCTCTACTACCGAAAGAGCCTCCTCGCCGACGCCGGTGTCCGCCCGCCGAAGACCCTCGACGAGCTCGTGGACGCCGCGAAGAAGCTCACCTCGAAAAAGACGAAGGGGCTCTTCCTCGGGAATGACGGAGGCGCCGGTGTCCTGGGCGGCACGCCCCTGTACGCGGCCGGACTCGAACTCGTCACCGCCGACGGCGAGGTCGGCTTCGACGAACCGGCCGCCGCCCGCGCCCTCGGCAAGATCCACCGCTTGTACGCCGACAAGTCGCTGCTCCTTGGCGCGCCCGCCGACTGGTCCGACCCCTCGGCGTTCGTCCAGGGACTGACGGCCATGCAGTGGTCGGGCCTGTGGGCGCTGCCCGGAGTGCGGAAGGAACTCGGCGACGACTTCGGCGTCCTGCCGTTCCCGAAGGACGGAGCCGCGGGCAGGCCCGCCGTGCCGGTCGGCGCCTACGTTGCCGCGGTCAGCACCCGCAGCAAGCACCAGAAGGCCGGCAAGGACTTCCTCAAGTGGCTGTGGATCGACAGCACCGACCGCCAGGAGGACTTCGCCCTCGCCTACGGGTTCCACATCCCGGCCCGCATGTCCCTGGCGAAGAAGGCCGAGAAGCTCAGGGAGGGCGCGGCGGCCGACGCCGTCCGCTACACCACGGACCACGGCCACGCCGAGCCCCTCCTGTGGACCCCGGCCGCCAGGAGCGCCTACCAGGACGCCCTCAGCCGCATCATCAAGGACGGCGCGAGCCCGGAGAGCGAACTCAAGAAGGTCGTACGGAAAGTGTCCGCCGAGCTCGACCGGGTGAAGAAGAAGTCGTGACCACAACAGCCCCGCGCGAACAACAGGCAACAGGGCGAAGGAAGTTGTGGGGCCACCAGAACCGCACCCTCTGGTTCTGGGTGTTCGTCGGCCCCTTCCTGCTCGGCCTCGGCGTCTTCACGTACATCCCGCTCGGCTGGAGCGTCTACCTCAGCTTCTTCGACGCACACAACACCGTCACCCCGAGCGACTTCGTGGGCCTCGGCAACTACACGGAGATGCTGCGGAACGAGGCGTTCACCGACAGCCTGTGGACCTTCCTCGTCTTCTCGCTCTTCATCGTGCCCGCGACGTACGCGCTCTCCCTCGCCCTCGCCCTCATGGTCCACCGCCAGCGCCGCGCCCAGGCGTTCTTCCGCTCGGTCTTCTTCCTGCCCGCGGCCTGCTCCTACGTCGTGGCCGCGCTCATCTGGAAGATGTCGATCTTCAACGGGGTCCGGTTCGGGCTCGCCAACACCGTCCTCGGCTGGTTCGGCGCCGACCAGATCGCCTGGCTCTCGACCACCGACCCGCCCTGGTACTGGGCCGTCATCGTCACCGTGCGGCTCTGGCTCCAGGCGGGCTTCTACATGGTGCTCTTCCTCGCGGGCCTGCAGCGGATCAGCCCCACCCTCTACGAGGCGGCCGCCGTGGACGGGGCGCGGCCCGGCTGGCAGGTCTTCCGCCACATCACGTTCCCGCAGCTGCGCGCCACGTCCGTGGCGGTCGTGCTGCTGCTCGTCATCAATGCCTTCCAGGCGTTCGACGAGTTCTACAACCTGCTCTCGGATTCCCGCGGATATCCGCCCTACGCCAGGCCTCCGCTCGTCTACCTCTACTACACGGCCCTCGGGCAGGGGCAGAACCTCGGGCTGGGCAGTGCGGGCGCCGTCCTGCTCGCCCTGATCATCGCCGTGGTGACGGTGGGACAGGCGAAGTGGTTCGGGCTCGGCAGGAAGGAGGCGGAATGAGAGACCACCTGAAGGACGACGCAAGAGTCAGGGCGGGCCGCGCGCTGCGGCTCTCGCTGCTGATCGCCCTCGCGCTCCTTTTCCTGATCCCCTTCTACCTCCTCGTACGCAACGGTCTCTCGTCCGAGAGTGACATCACCTCGCCCGAGTGGACCTTCTTTCCCTCCACGCTGCGCTGGGGGAACGTCAAGGAGCTCTTCGACGACACGTCGGTGCCGTTCGCGCGCTCCCTGCTCAACTCCTCGCTCATCGCCGTCGCGACGACGGTCGGCACGCTGCTCCTTGCCTCGCTGGCCGGGTACGGCCTGGCCCGCATCCCCTACCGCCACGCGAACAAGGTGTTCTACGCGATCCTCGGCACGCTGATGGTCCCGGCGTCCGTGACCTTCGTTCCGAGCTTCGTCCTGGTCTCCTCGCTCGGCTGGGTCTCGACGCTGCGCGGCCTGATCGTCCCGACGTTGTTCTCGGCGTTCGCTTGCTTCATCTTCCGGCAGTACTTCCTGGGATTCCCCAAGGAGTTGGAGGACGCGGCGCGCGTCGACGGGCTCGGCTACTGGCGCACCTACTGGAAGGTCGTCGTGCCCAACTCGCGGCCGGTCTTCGCCGCCGTGGGCACGATCGTCTTCATCGGTGCCTGGAACTCCTTCCTGTGGCCGCTGGTCATCGGCCAGGACCGGAACGCGTGGACGGTGCAGGTGGCCCTGTCGTCGTTCACCACGTCACAGGTGATCCGGCTGCACGAGCTCTTCGTCGCGGCGGCCGTGTCGATCGTGCCGTTGCTCGTGGTCTTCCTGTTCTTCCAGCGGTGGATCGTGGCGGGAGTGGAGCGGTCGGGCATCGACGACTGACCGGGCCCTGCCGGCGGCCCCCGGG
>NZ_JBSGYY010000070.1:0-22025 GCF_053610705.1 Streptomyces sp. NPDC054872
AGGGGCGTAACAACTCCCATTCCTCATCGGTCAGTTCATAGCGACGACTCACAAGACCCATCATCCCGCGCCACTACATTGAAGACACCGCCTAGTACTTCCCGGATCGCGGCTTCGAGGCCGCCCGGATCAGCCGCAGCTGCCCGATCTCAGCGACGTTCTTCATCAGCTCGGCGTTCAGCCAGGCAATCATGTGTCCGATGGTGTTGTCGGGCGGCGTCTGCCACGGCAGCGTGGAGACGGCGTCCAGATCGGCATCGGTGAGTTTGTCGAGGACCGCCAGCCACTGGGTACGCAGATCCTGTAGCCAGGCGACGGTTGCCGGTCCGTTGCCTGGCCAGGTGACGTCAGTGCGCTCTCGGGGGATACGACCCTGCGCGTGATCGATGGCAGTGCTCCACCACCAGCCGATGTGCCAGCTCACCCAGCCGATGGTGGGAACGGGTATGGGGTCGGGCTCGGTGTCGGCCCAGTCCGGCATCCAGTTTCCGGCGGTGTCCGGGCGCACTGTCCAAGTCAGGTCAGTGGGCTCCCACAGGAAGTCGTCGGGTGCAAGCCGCTCCAGGTGGTACGTGAACAGTGACCAGGTCATGTCGAACTGCCAGCGCAGTAGCTCACGGCGGGGATTGCTCATCGTTCGATCCTCGCATGTTGAGGGAGCGGGCCGGGTAACGGCGGCAAGGTGTTCACCAGTGCAGTTTTGTCGCTGAAAGGCTGTCCATGCCATCGGATTTGCACGGGGCGGTTGGTGACGCACTGCCGGATGTCGCCACTGCCCCGGGTCGGCCTCGCAGAACAAGCTCAGCACTTGCCTTGGACCTCAGTGGGGGTGTTGCTGGTTCGCAGACTGCTCGACCGTCTCTGTGGTGATGGCCCAGCGCTCGTGGTCTCTCCATGCGCCGTTGATGAACTGGAAGGCGGCCGAGTAGCCCTCGCGCTGGAAGCCCAGACGCTTGACCAGGTTCAGTGAGGGGGTGTTGTCGGGCTGGATGTTCGCTTCCAGCCGGTGCAGGGCCAGTTCGCCGAACGCGTACTGGAGGATGAGCCTGAGCCCCTCTGTCATGTAGCCACGGCCGGTTGTGGAGGCATACGAGGTGTAGCCCAGGGTTCCGCTCTGGAGGGCGCCTCGGACGATGTTGTTGATGTTGGTGCCGCCGACAATTGCGCCTGTGCTGCGCAGACATATCACGAAGCCTTCGTGGGTGGGCTGTTCGCACCGGTTGAGATGGCCGGCGAAGGCTTCCTTCGTGTTCTCGCGGGCTCCTAGCCAGCGGCGGAGCATCTCGGCACTGTCTTCGGCCAGCCCTGTCAGCTCGTCATAGTCTTGGAGACAAACGTGGCGAATGGCCACTCGCGGCCCTTGCATGAGGTAGCTGGTGATTGCCATTCAGGAATCCTATGCAGTCGATTTCTGCGTCCAGCTGTTGGTGCGAGGGCCGCTGCAGGGCAGGCATCTGGTCATGAGGGTGATGAATGCCCGGTTCAGGTGCGCTTCCGATTGCTCGGGGCTCGTATTCCCGCACACGCAGCAGGCGTTCATGATCCAGCCCCTGGACCGTTCAACCTTCCAGCGGCGGGGCAGCGCGACACACCTCGGGCGCTCCTGGGCCGCAGAACGGGCCGGAGCGACAGCCACAAGTGATCCGCAGTCCAGGTCGACAGCAGGTCGCGGGTGTAGGCCAAGTCGGCCCAGACCTGGGCGGTCTGCGCGGGTGTATGAGGCCCTGGCGCCAGAGGAGATCGCGAGCCATGATCTCACCGCGGGCGTCGCCCGCCATCTCAGCGAAGAGATGAGTACGCCGCTCAGAGCTCAGCGAGGCGACATCCTGGTGGTGTCGCACAATGGGCGGATGACGTATGCCGAGGATGCGGCCACCGGACACGCCTGGGCGGCTCTGGGGGGCCGGAGTCAACTGGTTCAGAACGTGTCCTACGAGGGGGTGGACGCTGTTCTGCCGTCACGTCTGCCGGTGAGGGAACTGGCGCGAGCCAGCGTCGGGGTGTCCTCGCTGGCGGCGGCGGAACTGCTGTCGCTGCGCAACCGTGTGCCGGTGCCCGCGGTGCGGGTGAACGAGGCGGCGGTGGCCACCGCGTTCGTCAGTGAACGCCACCTGCGCATCGACGGCCGGGCCCCGACGTCTTTCGCCCCGCTGTCCGGGTTCTGGCAGGCGGCCGACGGATGGGTTCGCACCCACGCCAACTACCCCCACCACCGAGCCCGGCTACTCAGCGCCCTGGGTATCGCAGACTCGGGAGGGGATCAGGCGCTGATGGATGTGCTCTCGAAGGAGTTGGCGTCGCGTCCGGCCGAAGAGGTCCAGGAGACCATCTACGCGGCGGGCGGCCTGGCCGTGGCCGTGGCTCGCGCAGCCGCTGCGGCCGGGCCCGCCCTGGTCGAGAGGCGGCGCGTGGGTCACAGCAGCCCTCGGCTGTTGGCGCCCGCTTCCCTTCCGGCCCGCGGCGTGCGGGTCCTGGACCTCACCCGCGTCATCGCAGGCCCCGTCGCCACACGCACCCTGGCGCTGCTGGGCGCCGACGTGCTGCGCGTGGACGCCCCCCAGCTCCCCGAGGACGCGGATGCCCACGCCGACACCGGCCTGGGCAAACGTTCCACGTTGCTGGACCTCAGCAGCCCCGGCGACCAGCACGCCTTCGAGGACCTTCTCCGCCAGGCAGATGTCGTGGTGACCGGCTATCGCCCCGGAGCCCTGGACCGGCACGGACTGACCCCCGACCTGCTCCTGGACCGGTACCCCAGCCTCGTCGTGGCCCAACTGTGCGCCTGGGACTGGTCCGGCTCCTGGGCCGATCGTCGCGGCTTCGACAGCCTGGTCCAGGCCGGTACCGGTATCGCCGCGATCGAGGCCACGGCCGACGGCCGCCCTGGTGTACTGCCCGCGCAGGCGCTGGACCACGGAACCGGGTATCTGCTCGCTGCCGCCGTCCTCCGTGCGCTGAGCGACCGCCAAGCCACCGGCGGTGGGCGTCATCTTCGTCTCTCCCTGGCAGGCACAGCGTCCTGGCTGCTGCACGACGTCCGCCCCGCCCCCGCACACAGCGAAGCCGGCACCTACGATTCCGGACCCTGGCTCACCGAGACCGAATCACCTTACGGCCGGCTGCGTCATGCCCTGCCCCCAGTCCACTACAACGGCGCGCCCGTGAACTGGGACCATGCACCGACCCAGTGGGGCACCGATCTGCCGCACTGGGTCTAAAAACGCGACGGCCCGTGGCCTTTACACGCCCATGGCATCCTCAAGTGATCGACGCGCAGAGCGTGAAGACTTCCCCCAGCATCCCCGCCGCCAGCCAGGGTATCGACGCGGGCCCGAAGATTTTGGGCCGTAAACGCAGCATCTCACCGACACGCTCGGCCTGCTGCTGGCCGTGCTGGCCATCGCGGTCGGCGCGGCCGGCGCCCGGGGCTCCACGCCCAGGCGGCTCGTCGGTGAGCGGGGCCTCGCTCCAGGCCGACCTCGCCAACGCCCAGGCCTGCAACACCCGCCTGGCAACTCGCGTTCAACAGTTGGAGAAGCGGCTGTCGCAGGCGTTGGGTGCTCAGGCGAGGCAAGAATCAGGACTGGGCTCCCCGCCCGACATCGGCGAACTCCAGTGCAGAATAGCCAGACTGGAGCAGCAAAGCGCCGAACTGACCACCGCGCTCGACGAAGCAGCCCGGTCCGATCTCGAAGCCGCCCGAGCGGCCGATCGGGATCTGACCAGAGCCCTGAACCAATGCGTCTGACAATTATCGGCCGCTGTGGGTGCGGGCTCTTGGCCTTGGTCGCCCGCCATGAGTTGCTCAGCACGGCTCGGAATGCCGGTAGGTGCGTCGTTGGAGAGGTGAGGCATGGGATCGTGGAATCGGGGTGTCGCCAATCAGCCGCGTTCAAAGCAGTGTGAGTGTCCGATGCTGGAGAAGCCGCGACGCTCGTACCACTGGCGCGGCCAGTCCGACGCATCGGCGGTCAGGAACCGAGTACCGCAACCCTCATCGGCAGCAAGGCGCAGAGCGGTGGTCAGGACTGCATCGGCGTAACCGCACCTGAGGTGGGCCTCGGAGGTCATCAGGTCCTCGATCTGGGCTATACCAGTTGCCGGGTCCATATAGAGATCGGCCCATGAGGCGACCTCGCCTTCCTCCGTGAGGGCACCGATGAAGCGAACGATGTCAGCCCCACGCCGACGAGCCTCGCGTCGGTCGACAAGGTGGCGTATGACCTCGTCGTCGACGTCCGGAAGGAAGTGTCGCCAACGTCGGGTGAGCGGAGTGCGTATCGCATCGAGGTCTACCTTGCCCGCGGGTCGGCCTGCTGGCACCGGGCCTTCGTGCCGCATGACCGTATAGATGGAGTGGGCGTATCCGGCCCGGGTCAGCGGCTCTGCACATGCCATTCCAACTTCGTTGTCAAGGACGGAGATCAGTCGGTGCGGAAGATGGCCCAGTGCTTCCTCCGCGATGGTGGGCAGCGTCTCCGGGTCGATGGCCATATCGATAATGACCTGGTTGTTCGCGCGGGATTGGTGAAAGACGTCGTCATATACAGCAAATCCGCCAGGAAGGTCGACGATGTGCGCGGCCTGGCGGCGGGCGAAGGCGGAGAGGAAGGCGTTGATGCCCTGAAGTTCTGAGCTTGACATGTGGAGAGCCTATGCAGCGGTGGCCATGACCGCCTTCGAATTGCCCCGCGGGGAGAACACTCGCACGGAGCCATTCGGTCGTCTGGCCATCCGGCTGCTGGCACACAAGTTCAAGTGCTGCCACAGGTGTTGCACACGTCATTGTCGCTCGCACTGGCACTGAGCTGCACTCAGTAGTCCCACTCGCCTCACAAAACATGGTTGTCCTCAGAGAAGACGGCACATCAGGTCAGCCGATACTGGCTCGACTCCAGATCCGGCGCCCCTCGCTTCCACTCATTCGTGTACAGCACGGCCATACCCCCTCCATAGAAGTCACGCACGGCGCATGATGCTCCCCTCATCAGAGCGTCCCAGGGGGAACCATGAATCAGCCGCAGCAACCGCCAGGATGGGGAACACAGGACCAGCAGTCGCCCCAGCCTCAACCCCCGAAGAAGTCAAAAACCGGGAAGATGCTCGGTTTCGGCTGCCTCGGCGTGGTCGCGCTCTTCGTCGTGATCGCCGCGATCGCGGCAGCCACCGGAGGCGACTCCAAGGACTCGACCAGCAGCGACAAGGCCGCGACGACCAACGACAAGCCCGGGTCCGGCGACGCGAAGAAGGACCCGCCGGCCGAAGACAAGGGAAGTCAGGCGGACCAGTTCAAGGCATGCGTCGCCAAGGGCGGCAGCTCGAACGAGAAGGCAGCTGCCAAGCACGTCACCAAGGTCACCGGCGCGGACAAGAACAATGACGTCCTCGACTCGGCCGAGGTGTTCACCGACTTCACCGGCGGGCTCGCGGGGCCGCACGCGTCGGACGGGAAGCTCATTGCCAGTGCGTTCGGTTCTTGCTACGACTCGGAGAACGGTCTCGTGACCGTCTACGACAAGAGCGGCGAGATCCTGTCGAACGGAAACTACTGATCGATCCACGCTGAACCGGCCCGGCCCCTCCCGTGAGCGGCCGGGCCTTCGCATGCCTGCAGAGGTGACCCGTGACGTGCCCCAACGTCAGTAAAGGCGGGCCTCGTCACCGACGACGAGCGCGCCGAGATCATCCAGCTGACACGCAAGGTAAGAGTCGCAACGAGATCGCACGCGCCACGCGCCGGTCATCGCGGACCGTATCCCCGATCGGCGCCGAGGAAGGCCTCGAACTCGACGTCACGTTGACGGAGGAGGCCACCCGGCACCGCGCCACCGTTCACGGCCGCACCACCTGCCACCCCCGCTTTAACGGGGCCGACCGCTGGATGCAGCGCACTTACGTCACCACGGACCTTGCGCAAGCCCCTCCCCCAGGCCGCCTCGCGATCACCCTGGCAGGGCGAGCCCGGGTCAGGACTGAACTGCTCGTTCGGAAGATCCTCGGCTACAACTTCACCTGCGGTCTCGGGACCTGGACGACCAGCGGTTCCGCCGCGCGAGCATGACGAGGGCGGGGACCGGAAGGTAGGGAAAGCAACTGCAGCAGCTGAGTCACGCTCCTGGGCCCCCTTCCGGGCGGCCCGCACACGCGAGGATTCGATCACCCCCGCGACCAGCCACCTGGTTCTTCGACCGAAGCTTTTTGAGCAGCACGGCGTGCAGCTGGTCCCACACGCTAGATCGCTGGTGCGACGTCCCACCGACCGCGCCTACGGATGCGTGTCCGTGATCGCGATGACCTCGTCGAGGCGGCCCAGGGCAGCCTGCAAATCGTCGATCTTGGCCTGGATGCGGTCCCGCTCGGCGCGCAGCATGGCTCGTTGCTCGGCGTCGGTGTGCCCGGAGTCCCAGCACGGAAGAAGTTCCGTGATCCTTCGGCTGGTCAGGCCGGCGGCGAACATCTGCTGGAAGAAACGGACCAGGGAGACGGCATCCTGCCGGTAGAGGCGCTGGCCGGATGGGCTGCGCTCCGCGACGAGCAGTCCCTGCTGCTCGTAATAGCGCACGGCGCGTACCGAGACGCCGGCGCCCCGCGCCACCTCGCCGATGCGGATCAGCCGCTCGGCTGCGACCTCTGCGACCTTTGCGACCTCTGCGACCTCTGCGACCTCTGCGACGGTCATGGTGGTTCCTCTCATCGCGGCCCTGACGACCAGCACTTGCCTCTGACGTTAGCGTCAGGTTTTAGCGTACCGGGCATGGACATCAACAACTCAGTTGCCCTTGTCACCGGAGCCAACCGCGGCCTCGGCCGCGCCTTCGCCCAGCGTCTCCTGGAACGGGGCGCCCGCAAGGTCTACGCGACGGCTCGTCGGCCCGAGACCGTGGATCTGCCCGGGGTCGACGTGCTGCCCCTCGACATCGCCGATCCCGCATCCGTGAGGGCCGCAGCCGAGGCCGCCCCAGACGTCTCGCTGCTCATCAACAACGCGGGGATCCAGACGGGGACCGACCTGGTAAACGGCTCGCTGGACGCGGTACGGCACGAGCTGGAGACCAACGTGTTCGGCCATTTGGAAATGATCCGGGAGTTCGCACCGGCGCTCGCGAGGAACGACGGGGGCGCGATCGTCAACATCCTCTCCGCCATGTCATGGTTCGGGGGCAAGGGCGCCAATGCCTACCACCTGACCAAGGCCGCCGCCTGGGCCATGACCAACGGCGTCCGTCTGGAACTCGCCGAGCAGGGCACGCTCGTGACAGCGGTGCACCTCGGCCTGGCCGACACCGACATGGCCGCGGGCTGGCCCGTGGCCAAGATCGCGCCGTCGGACCTGGCCGACGCGGCGCTCGACGGCGTCGAGGCGGGCTCCGCCGAGGTCCTCGCCGACCAGTGGAGTCGGGACGTCAAGTCCCGGTTGCCGCTGACGCCGGAAGAATTCAACGACGCGATGGACCGCGCCCTGGCGGCGCTAACGGCGGCATGAAGGGCGCCTCGGGCCACACTGACGTCGGTCGATCGCCTTCGAGCTCAGTCAATCAACACCCCATCCGCAGTTGTTGATCTTTTCGCGAGGCCGGTGGGTGGTGATGCCGACGCGTCCGATGTTGCTTGCGCTGGGTGAGGCGTAAGCACACCGTCGTCGCTCCGCACGGCACCTCGGTGCGGATGGTCGACAATGCCCAGGCCTCGAGCGTCGTCCTGCTGGCCATCTGCTCGCCTTCGAGGGCCTCACGGTGGTCAGCAGCGTCGACCCGGGCCATTCACCGCTTCTGAGGAAGGGGGCTGGAGAGCCTGCCCCCTTCCCTGCCGCGAATAGCGAGGGGTCAGCCTTGTGGGCTGATATCCGACGTCACGCTGCTGACTGTCGTGGATTAGCGATAGCCACGCGGTGTCTTTGTCGCCGACAACGTGCTGGCTAAGGGGGTAGGTATCGCCTCCGCTGCCCGGCGCCACTCCCCACGTCCCCACCGGGCACCGCTCAGGTCACCCGCCGTCGGCGCGGCACCGAAGCCCTCGCCCTCCCGACGCAGCCGCCCGCTGCCCGCGCCGTCCTCGACGGCGAGCGACTCCCCCTGTCCCCTCGTACCGCTCAGGCCAGGTGGAAGACCTCCGTCAGGGGCCGCATCGCCGCGTCGGGCGCCTGCCCGTCCAACTCCTCGAAGAAGTGGGCCATCTGCGCCTGCCAGCGGGTGTTCACATCGGTGGCGTCCATGGCAGCGCGGGCCTCTTCGAAGTTGTCCGTCTCCAGGTAGCCGACTAGGAGGCCGTCCTCGCGCAGGAAGAGCGAGTAGTTACGCCAGCCAGCGGCGGTCAGCGCCTCGCGCATCTCCACCCATATGTTCTCGTGGCGGGCTCGGTACTCGACGACACGGTCAGCCTTGACCTTGAGCAGAAAACAAACGCGCTGCATGCTCATCTCCCTTTACCAATACTGCAGTTGCCGCCGCCGTTCATGGGGTGAACGGCGTTCCAACCTCCGTGCGTACAGACCAGAACGTGAAGTCGCCTATGCGCGGCTCACGTGAAAACGGTGGCCCATCGAGGCACACGACACCATCGTTGCCGATGGTGAACGAGTCGACGTAACCGGGGCGGCAGCCTTGATACTGACGGCGGCTGGGGAGAGAGCCGAGAGGGCCTCTTCAGGCTCGAGCGTGTGATGGCGGAGGGCCCATTTCGTGATCCAGAATGATTGGATGATCACGCTTGAGACTCCCCGTTTGATCCTGCGTCGCTGGCGCGAGGAAGACGTTGCGCCCATGGCTGCCATCAACGCCGACCCCGAGGTCATGCGGTGGATCCGTGACGGCAGTGTCCGCGACGAACAGCAGACTCGCGGCGGAATTCAGGCATGGGAACGCGAGTGGGAGTCACAGGGCTTCGGCCTGTTCGCCGTGGAGATCCGGTCCACTGGCGAGCTGGCCGGGTTCACTGGCCTTTCGGTGCCCAACTTCTTGCCAGAGGTACTGCCGGCGGTTGAGGTCGGCTGGCGGCTGGGACGTCCCCACTGGGGGCAGGGCTTGGCCACCGAAGCCGCTGCGGCCGCCGTACGGTTCGGGTTCGAAGAGCGAGGGTTGGAGCGGATCGTCAGCATCACTCAAGTGGGCAACGACGCCTCCGAACGGATCATGACCAAACTGGGGATGCATCCGGTCCGCGAGACCATCAATCCCACCGGCGGTCGGCGAGTACGGGTGTTTGAGTTGACGTCAGATCAGTACGCCACAACCATTCGTTGATGACGGCAACGAGAACGGTAGCCTCGTAGAGGACCGCGAGTTCCGCTCTGGCGGCGGGAGCGGGCCCCCGATCACCACCGGTGGGTGAACTCCTGGCGGTCGGCGAAGTTCTCGTAGCCTGCCCGTTCGAAGGCCTTGATCATGGCGGTGTTGGCCGCGTCGCAGTCGCCGCGGATCTCCTCGGCGCCCGCTTCGACCAGCAGCCGCGTACCGCGGGCCACCACCGCCGTCGCGTAGCCGTTGCCGCGGCAGGTGGGAGACACAGCCACCAAGCCGATCACCGCGGTCGAGGGGTTTCGGGCGGGGAGGCTGATGGCAGCCGGCGTGCCGTCCGGGGCGTAGCCGATCTCCCACCACTGGTGTTCGTACGAGAATTCCTCCATGTCCGTGAAGAGGCTCTCCGCGGCCCGCCGGGCGCCATACTGGGCGACCCTGGCAGCGAGGTGGGCGTCGGCGCTGGTCGGCAGCGCCTCGGCGAGGAGAGCGATGAACGGCTCGCGGCCCAGACTGGGCAGGGAATGCCAGTTCAACCGGTCCTCATGCGCAGTGAGTTCTGCCCCGGATTGGCGGCGGAAGCGGCGACCGTCTCGGGCGCGCTCGAAGCCCGCCAGACGGAGCAGCTCGGCGCGCCGTTCCAGCTCATCCTGGAACTGCGGCGGCTGCGTCGGCGAGTCGACGTCGTGCTCCAGCTCCTTGGCGCCGAGCGAGCCGGCCAGGGCGACGGCCTCGGCCAGCAGCGCCCGGCCGGTGGTCAGACCGGGCTCGTCCCACGGTGCCTCAAGGAGCACCAGGGCCCTTGGGACGTCGTTCCCGGGGATGGTCCACAGCGCGGTGGCCGCGGTGAGCCGACCGGCCTCGTCCTCCGCGACCAGGCACCACTCCGGCCGGGTGCACTTCTTGGCAAGTAGATCGGTGAGGTAGGCGGCCGTCCAAGCGTTGCGCTCGGGCTGCTCGGGGTGCTGGACGAGGGCAGGGAGTTCGTCTGGGCGTGCGATACGTATAGGCATGTACCGGGATCATCCTTTTCTCGACGACGTAGCTGGCTGGCTGGCTGGCTGGCTTTGCATGAAATCCAGCGGTACCGACGGCCGATCGGCGGTGGTCGTGGTCGTGGCCTGGCCACAGGATGGTGCGGCGTAGGCCTCTCATTCGACCGGGTAACGCACCACCAACACCCCCTCCGCATCGGTCCCCACCGCCTCGTACAGATGCGGTACATCCGCCGCCCACTGGGCGTGGCCGCCCGGGCCTACCTCGAGCGGGGCGGAGGCGGGACCGACCCGGGCCGTGCCGCTGAGGACCAGCAAGTGCTCCTGCGTGCCGGTCGCATGAGCGGCCGAGCGCTGCACCGCGCCGCTTTGAATGCGGATGCGATACACCTCGGATACCGCAGCCGGGTCCTGCACTCGGTCCGTCAGCACCGCGTGCACCGCCGCGCCCTGCACCGGCACGGGGCCGACGACCGTGCTCAGCGGCGCCTCGAGAGCCGTGGTCAGCGCATACAGGGTCTCCAGGGTCGGGTTGCGCCGGCCGGTCTCCAGTTCCGAGAGCGTGCCCTTGCCGACGCCGGAGCGGCGGGCCAGTTCCGACAGCGACAGACCGCGGTCCTGGCGCAGACGGCGCAGCCGCGCGCCCACCTCCTGGGCCAGTTCCATGGATTGCCGCCCCCTACTGCGCTGTTGCTGCGCTGGCCGTTGATGCATTGGCCGTGACGCGACTAGCGTTCCATAAGCAGAACGTTCTGTAAACGGAACGATGGTGGCGATGACATTCCGGTCTTGGCTCGCATTACGTCCGAACCCGCGCCCGCGCCGCGATGCGTGGGCCCCGGCAAGTCGGTTCAGCCTCCGAGGCGTCGTGCAAGGTGGAGCAGATCCGCCAGGTACAGCACCCGTCCGCCGAATCCAGGGAGGGGGACATGCAGCGGCTGGGTCCAGCGGGCGGGGATCGCATCCAGCCCGTAGTGCGCCCCCGCGAGGCCTCCGGTCACTGCGGCGACGGTGTCCGTGTCACCGCCGAGGTCGATGGCCGCGCGGATCGCTTCTTCGAAGCCGGCAGTGGTGCGTAGGGCCCAGACGGCGGAGCCCAGGCAGGGCCAGACGGCACCGTTGAACTCGGTTGCCTGATCAGGGTGCCAGTCAGGCGCGAGGACGGTGGCGTAACGGTCCCGATGGTCGGGGTGGACATGAGCCAGCATGTTCGGAAGCGCGGCGAGGGGGTCGGCGTCCTCGAACGTGACACGGATGAGTTCGTGGAAGAGCGCAGTGCCTTCCCAAGCCGCGCGATCCCCGTGGGTGAGCGCTGCGATCCGGCGGGCCGCGTCCATGGTGGCTTCCTGGCCGGCGGCCGCGAAGTGGACCGCGGAGGTCGACGCCCGCATCAAGGAACCGTTGCCCGCTGCCCGCTGGTTGACCTGGAAATGGCTCGCGGCGGCGAGGTCCCAGGGCATGCCGTTGGTCAGGACGTCTTCGGTCTGCAAACCGATGTCCTTCGGTTCTGACGCTGCCCACCGCTGGAAGCGGGCGAAGATGTCCGGCAGATCCAGTCGGCCCCGCTCCAACAGCGACTCCGCGACCAAGACGGCCATCTGCGTGTCGTCAGTGGCCTCGCCGGGGTCCCAGCCACCGCCTCCGCACATCTCGCCACCGCTGCCGGGCGCGGGAAACCGCGCGGAGAACACGGCCTGGGGACCAAACTCGAAGGGGCCGCCCAGTGCGTCACCCACCGCCGAGCCGACGACCGTGCCGGCGGCCCGCTGCATCCACTCCATCCGCGCAGGCTATCTGAGCCGCGCCGACGACCGCGCGGCCCTTTTTCCTTACTCGCCTCCCGAACCATCGGCGGCGAAGCGTCTCGCCTTCTCGTCTACGAAGGTGCGCAGCCTGAAAGACCCTGCGTCCATGACGCCCGTGCAGGACGCGTAACGCCGTCTGTGATCAGGCGGCGACAAGCTCCTGCTCGCGGTCCGGCGCTGTGACCTTGGGCTTCTTGTTCGGCAGCGAGAGCCGGAAGACCTTGTGCCACGCGGAGAACACCTGCTTGGGCAGCGGCCCGGTGACGTACTCCAGTTCGTACTTCTCGAACAGTGCGCGCACCTTCACCGCGACCTCGGCGTACCGGTTGCTCGGCAGGTCCGGGAACAGGTGGTGCTCGATCTGGTGCGACAGGTTGCCGGTCATGAAGTGCATGGCCTTGCTGCCGCTGATGTTCGCCGAGCCCATCATCTGGCGCAGGTACCACTGGCCGCGCGTCTCGCCGTTGATCGACCGGCGCTCGAAGACCTGGACGCCTTCGGGGAAGTGCCCGCACATGATCACCGAGTGGGTCCAGACGTTGCGGACCAGGTTCGCGGTGAACGTGGCGGCGAGCGTGGGCAGGAACGACGGGCCCGAAAGGAGCGGGTGGATCACGTAGTCCTTGAGTACCTGCTTGCGGATCTTGCGGCCCACGGCCTTGGCCCGCGCGCGGAACTCCGGGCTCTTGCGGCGCGCCTTGTTGAGGTTCTTGCCGAGCTCCAGGTCGTACGCCGCGATGCCGTACTCGAAGAAGCAGGCGTTGATGAAGTTCCACAGCGGCTGGCCGAGGTGGAACGGGTGCCACTTCTGGTCCTCGTCGACGCGCATGATGCCGTAGCCGAGGTCGTTGTCCTTGCCGATCACGTTGGTGTAGGTGTGATGCAGCTCGTTGTGCGAGTGCTTCCACTGCTCCGACGGCGAGACGTGATCCCACTCCCAGGTGGTGGAGTGAATCTTCGGGTCCCGCATCCAGTCCCACTGGCCGTGCAGGATGTTGTGGCCGATCTCCATGTTGTCCATGATCTTCGCCACGGACAGCCCGGCGGTACCGAGCAGCCACGCGGGCGGGAAGATCGAGAACAGCAGTACGCCCCTGCTGGCCAGCTCGAGCTTGCGCTGTGCCGCGATGACCTTGCGGATGTAGGCGGCGTCTTTCTCGCCGCGGTCGGCGATCACCTCGTCGCGGATCGCGTCCAGTTCGCGGCCGAGTTCCTCGATCTGCTCTGCGGTCAGGTGGGCGGTGGGGTCGATGGCGGTCAAGGTGCTCCTACCGTTCGATGTCGCAGGGGCCCGCCGCAGCGGACACGCAGGTCTGGATGAGGACGCCGGGCTCGGCCTCGGTGAGCTCGCCGGTGCGCAGGTCGCGGACGGCGCCCGCCTTGAGCGGCGTGACGCAGCCGAAGCAGATGCCCATGCGGCACCCGGAGGGCATGAGCACGCCGGCCTCCTCGCCGACGTCCAGCAACGGCGTGGCGCCGTCCGCGTCGACGGTCTTTCCGGTGGCGCTGAACGTGACCTCGCCGCCGTCGCCCGCGACGACGATGCTGGGGCGGAAGCGTTCAGTGTGCAGGCGCTCTTGGACGCCGTGGTCGGCCCAGTGCTTTTCGGCGGCGTCGAGCAGGCCCGCGGGACCGCAGGCCCAGGTCTCGCGCTCGGCCCAGTCGGGCACGAGCTCGTCGAGACGGGTGATGTCGAGCATGCCGTCCGTGTCGGTGTGCACCTCGGTGAGCCGCAGCTTCTTGTCCGCGGCCAGGTCGTGCAGTTCGTTGCGGAAGATCACGTCGTGGGGCTGTGGCGCGCAGTGGACCATGACGACGTCGTCGAACTCGGTGTCGCGCAGCATGCCCATCACGGGCGTGATGCCGCTTCCGGCCGTCAGGTAGAGCACCTTGGCGGGCTTGGCCTGCGGCAGCACGAAGTCGCCGGTCGGCTGGTCGAGCTGGATCAGCGTGCCCGGTTTCGCCTTGCGGACCAGGTGGTTGCTGACCTTGCCGTCCGGGATCGCCTTCACGGTGATCATGACGCGGCCGTCCTGGCGGTGGCGGTCGGTCGGCGAGGTGATGGAGTAGGCGCGCCACAGGCGCACCCCGTCGACGTCGACCCCGATCCGCACGTACTGACCGGCCGTGTGGCCGCGCCAGCCCCGGCCCGGCCTGATCACGATGGTCGCGGCGTCACCCGTCTCGGGCTGCACGGCCTCGATGCGCCCACGCAGGTCCGCGCCGGCACGCAGCGGGCTGACCAGGTCGAGGTAGTCCGACGGCAGCAGCGGCGTCGTGACCATCTCCAGCAGTTTCCACGCCCTGCTGCGGAGGGCTGTACTCGTCATGGCTTCAGCTTGCTGCGCCTCAGGGCGTAAAGTCCTGACCGCAGGACGTAAATCGGGTCGCCTAAATTGTTCGCAGGGAATAAAAAGTGAGCCATGTGATGCGTAGGGCCAGTGAACTGGACCTGGATGAGACGACGGTCACAGCACTTCGGGCCGCGCTGAAGGCCACCGCCGACGAGGTCGTCCAGGCGATCATCGACGAGGTCCCTTCCTACGCCAACGCCCTCTCCGGCCACATGGGCGCCACCATCCGCCGGGCCGTGCGCACCGCCCTGGGGCACTATCTGGACCTCGCGAGCGGGAACGCCACGGGCGGCGACGGCGGCGACGCGGCCTACGAGCTGGGCCGCGGCGAGGTCCGCGACGGCCGTTCGATGGACGCCCTGCTCAGCGCCTACCGCGTCGGCGCCCGCGTGGCCTGGCGATGCCTGGCAGCGGGGGCCGTACCCGCAGGTCTGCCCGCCGCCGAGGTCGCCAAGTTCGCCGAGCTGACCTTCGCCTACATCGACGAGCTCTCCGCCGCGAGCGCCGCGGGCCACGCCGACGAGCTGGCCGCCCAGGGCAGGGCCCACGAGCGCCACCTGGAACACCTGGCCCGCGACCTCCTCGCCGGGGCAAGCCCGGACGTGCTTCTGTCCTCTGCTCAACGAGCCGGGTGGCAGCCGCCGGTTTCGCTGACGGCGGTCCTGCTGCCCGCCGCCCAGGCCCGGCCCGCCTACCGCACGCTCGACCCGAGCACCCTCGTCCTCGACGATCTGCCGGATGCCACCAGCGTGCTGCTCGTCCCCGACGCCGACCGATCACATCTCCTGCGGCAGCTGACCGAACGCACCGCCGTGGTCGGCCCGGCCCGGCCGTGGACCCGCGCGTCCGCCTCGTACGCACGCGCCGTACGCGCGCGCTCCCTCTCCTCTGAGATTCGCGACACCGAGGACCACCTGCCCGAGCTGGTGCTGAGCGCCGACGCGGACGCGCTCGCAGACCTGCGTACCCGAGCCCTCGCCCCGTTGCGGACCTTGCCTGCCGCCACCGCACGGCGGCTGGAGGAGACGTTGCGGGAGTGGCTGCTGCACCAGGGCAGGCGGGACGAGGTGGCGGCGGCGTTGTTCGTCCATCCCCAGACAGTCCGATACCGGATGTCGCAGCTGCGGGAGCTGTTTCCGGACCTCGCAACGCCACACCGGGTCCTTGAACTGACGCTGGCGGTCGGCCTTCGGGCCAGCTGACGCGTACTCCGACGGGTGGCCTGGGCGACCGGCCGGGCCGGCCCGGCCGGTCGCGCGAGAGATGATGGCGAGGTAATGACGGAACGTGAGGTCAGGAACTTCCATGGCGCAGCGCATTCACCGGCCCCGTGAGGACGCGGAGTTCAATTTCATCCTCGAGATGAGCGCGGTTCCGGTCCTCGCGTACTTCACCGGGACATGGCCCAAGGCACTTGAGCCCTGCCGGGAAATGGACCTCGTCGTGGGTGACATCGCCGACGACTACACGGGCCGCCTGACGGCCGTGCGCACCGACATCACGCGTTGCCCGGCCGCAACCGAGCGATACGAGATCACCGGAGCCCCGTCCTGCGTTCTGCTGAAGGACGGAGAGGCTGTGGCACACGGCACGGGGCCCATGACCATCGCCGAGGTACGGACGTTGCTGGACGGTCACCTCTGAGCGACCGCTGCGGCACGAGGCCGCGACGCGCGTCGCCCTCGTCTATGGGAGCTGCGCCGCCTGCGGGACCTTGGGCCTGAGACACCTTGGTGTTGTGTGCTGTTGGGATGTCCTCACGCCGCTCATGCCTCCTGATTGGCGTCGATCTCGGCGATCAGGCCCTCGATGCGGGTCTTGATCTCGTCGCGGATCGGGCGTACGGACTCGACACCCTGGCCCGCCGGGTCCTCCAGGGCCCAGTCGAGGTACTTCTTGCCGGGGAAGATCGGGCAGGCGTCGCCGCAGCCCATCGTGATGACGTAGTCGGATGCCTGGACGGCCTCGGTGGTCAGGATCTTCGGCTTGGCGTCGGCGATGTCGACGCCGACCTCCTTCATCGCCTCGACGGCGGCCGGATTGACCTGCTCACCCGGGATCGAACCGGCGGAGCGGACATCGATCCGGTCGCCCGCGAGGTGGTTGAGGAATCCGGCGGCCATCTGCGAGCGGCCGGCGTTGTGGACGCAGACGAAGAGCACGGAGGCGAGCGGGGCGGTGGACATGGGTTCTTCCTTCAGGGTCAGCGGGTGGTTCAGGCGGGCAGGGAGGACGGAAGGTCGGTGACGCGGGTGTCGATCGCGTCCCGGATGTCACGGACGGCGGGGAGCGGGGCGCCGTCGGGGTCGGCCTTCGTGAGGATCTGCGCGGTGAATCGTTCGGCCAGCACGACCAGGCGCGCGCACCTGCGAGGAGAACGCCAGCAGACCGGAGGCGTCGGTGAGCGGCGCCTGGCCGGCGTGCCGGGTGGCGAGGCGGGCGACTCCGGCGGCCAGGCGCCGGGCGGGCAGGCGCGGTAGGGAGAAGGCGGCCACGGGAACTCCTTCGACGCGCCCAACAAGTCATCCCGCGCTGGTATCAGCGCGTGATGATGTGACACTATCAGCGCATGCTGATGTCAGTCGATCCTGATGTGATCCGGGTACTGGGCGATCCGCTCCGCCTGAAAATCGTGACCCTGCTGGCGCGGGAGACGCTCTGCATGACGCACCTGGTCGAGGAGACCGGAGCCAAGCAGACCAACCTGTCGAACCACATGAAGGTGCTGCGCGAGGCCGGTCTTGTGGACACCGAGCCGTGTGGCCGGTTCACCTACTTCAAGCTCAGGCCCGACGTCCTGGCCGGGCTGTCCGAGCAGTTCGCCGCGCTGGCCGCCTCCGCCCGTACCGCTGCCGAGAACAAGAGGGCCTGCCCGTGACCTCCACCGAGCACACCGTCGCATCGGAAGACACCGGCGGGGACGACTCGATCATCCCGGCAGACGCCGACGCGGACGACTCGATCGTCAAGAAGCTCTCCACCCTCGACCGCTACCTCGCGGTGTGGATCCTGCTCGCCATGGCCGTCGGCCTGGGCCTGGGCCGCCTCGTCCCGGGGATGAACGACGCGCTGGCGAAGATCGAGATCGGCGGGATCTCCCTGCCGATCGCGCTCGGACTGCTGATCATGATGTATCCGGTGCTGGCCAAGGTCCGCTACGACAAGCTGGATTCCGTCACCGGCGACAAGAAGTTGATGGCCTCCTCGCTCGCCATCAACTGGATCGTCGGCCCCGCGGTGATGTTCGCGCTGGCGTGGATCTTCCTGCCGGACCTGCCGGAATACCGCACCGGCCTGATCATCGTCGGCCTGGCGCGGTGCATCGCGATGGTCATCATCTGGAACGACCTCGCGTGCGGCGACCGTGAGGCGGCCGCTGTCCTGGTCGCGCTGAACTCGGTGTTCCAGGTGATCGCGTTCGGCTTGCTGGGCTGGCTGTACCTGGATCTGCTGCCGGGCTGGCTGGGTCTGGGGGACGGGGAACACCTGGACATCTCCATGTGGGAGATCGCCCTGAACGTCGTCATCTTCCTCGGCGTCCCGCTGCTTGCCGGATTCCTCACTCGCCGGATCGGTGAGCAGAAGATGGGCCGCGAGTCCTACGAGACGAAGTTCCTGCCGAAGATCGGTCCGTGGGCTTTGTACGGGCTGTTGTTCACGATCGTCATCCTCTTCGCGCTGCAGGGAAAGACGATCACCTCGCAGCCGCTGGACGTCGTACGGATCGCCCTGCCGCTGCTGGTGTACTTCGCTGTCATGTTCTTCGGCAGCTTCCTGCTCGGCAAGGGCCTCGGTCTCGCCTACGACCGTACGGCGACGCTGGCGTTCACCGCGGCGGGCAACAACTTCGAGCTGGCCATCGCGGTCGCCATCGCCACCTTCGGCGTCACCTCCGGCCAGGCCCTGTCCGGTGTCGTCGGACCGCTCATCGAAGTCCCGGTGCTGATCGGCCTGGTCTACGTCGCTCTGGCCTGGCGCAGGAAGTTTGCTGCGCCGGCGCTGCCCACCGCGGGAGGACCCCGCTGATGCATCGCCTCGACTGCCTCACGCAAGCAACCACCCCCACGGCCATCGGAATCTGCCGCGACGGCGACGGCGACGCCGCCGTCCGTGCGGAACCTGCCCGTGTAGCGGTGAACGAGATCCGCCGCGGATCGATGCTCAGCGTTCCGCACCAGCCCACGGCCCGTACGGTGCGATGCGCCACGTGCGCCACGTGCGCCACGGCGCGGGCCGCATGACGCAGCATGCCGACGTGGTGGTGATCGGCGGCGGGCAGGCCGGACTCGCCGCCGGCTACCACCTGCGCCGCAAGAAGCTCGACTTCGTCATCCTCGACGCCCAGCCCACGCCCGGCGGGGCCTGGCCGCACATGTGGGACTCGCTGCACCTGTTCTCCCCGGCGGCGTTCTCCTCGCTGCCGGGCCGGCTCATGCCCGCCCAGGCGGGTGAGCAGTATCCGGACGCCGCTCACGTCGTGGACTACCTGACCGACTACGAGCAGCGCTACGACCTGCCCGTCCGGCGACCGGTCCGGGTGAGCGCGGTGCGGTACGACGCCGGGCGGCTGCGGGTGGAGACGGACGCAGGCGCCTGGTCGGTGGGGGCGGTCGTGTCGGCGACCGGCACCTGGTGGCGCCCCTTCCTGCCCGCCGTCCCCGGCCGGGAAGCATTCGGTTGCCGCCAGCTCCACACCACCGGCTACCGGCGCCCCGCCGACTTCACCGGCCGGCGGGTCGTCGTGGTCGGTGGAGGGAACTCCGGCGCGCAGATCGCCGCCGACCTCGCCGCGCACGACGGCATCGATCTGACCTGGGTCACCCAGCGCCCGCCCCGCTACCTCGCCGACGACATCGACGGGCGCGCCCTGTTCGACGCCGCGACCGCCCGCCGCCACGCCCTCGACAACGGGACGGCCGACACCGGCGGTGTGGCCTCGCTCGGCGACATCGTCGCCGTGCCGCCGGTCCGCGTCGCCCGGGACGCCGGACTGCTGAAGGCCCAGCCGATGTTCGAACGGCTCACGCGCGACGGGGTGGTGTGGGCCGACGGGACGTCGGCTCTCGCGGACGCGGTGATCTGGTGCACGGGCTTTCGGCCCGCCCTGTCCCACCTGGCCCCGCTAGGCCTGCGCGGGTCCCGCGGCCACATCGCCACCGAAGGCACGCGCGCCCTCGGCGAGCCGCGACTGCACCTGCTCGGCTACGGCGACTGGACCGGCCCCGCTTCGGCCACCCTGATCGGCGTCGGACGCCCCGCCCGAGAAGCCGCTGCCGAGATCGCCGCGCTCCTGTCCTGACCGGGGACGTCGGCCTGTGCGACCTGCCGTCGCAGCCGGGACAGGACACGGCCGGCGTCGCGGCCGACTTCTCCAGGAGTGGCTGGCGCGCTGCTGCGCGCCGGGCTGCGGCTGCCCAGAAGTGCCAAGGTGGAGCCGCGATCGGTCAGGCGCGCAGGTCGAGCATGGCGGACATCGCGGCGACCACGGACGGGGCGACCTGGTAGTAGACCCAGGTGCCACGCCGCTCGGAGGTCAGCAGTCCGGCCTCGCGCAGCTTCTTCAGGTGGTGGGAGACGGTCGGCTGGGACACGCCGACGTCGGAGATGTCGCACACGCATGCCTCGCCGCCCGCGTACGAGGCGATCTTGGAGAACAGCCGCAGCCGCACGGGATCGGACAGCGCCTTGAACATCGCGGCCATCTTCTCCGCATCCGCCTGCGACAGCTCCCCGGCAGTGATCGGCGGGCAGCACGGCACTACCGCCCCGGTGTCCAGGACGGGCGGTTCGACAACCTTCGACTTCGACATACGTCTATGTTGACACCCGTCGATGCAAGTGGCAAGCTCCAGACATCGACAGACATCGAAACAAGGAGTCGTCGTGACCACGGATGCGCACCGTTCTCACCGCCGCCCGGGCCCGCTGCACGGCTCGTCACCTGACCGGCGTAGGCCTCTGCGACGGCTGCGCACAGGTCTGTGACGCCTCCTGCCGGGCCACGGCTCACCAGAGGCGTGCCCAGTCCGCGCTCGCTTTCGCCCACTGACTTCGCCCACTTTCACCCACTGATTTCGCCCCAACCACTCAGGGAGATCGACCACCATGAGCGAGCAACAGCTCCCCGTCGTCGTCATCGGGGCCGGCCCCGCCGGCCTGGCCGCGGCCGCCCACCTCGTCGAGCGCGGCATCGAACCGCTGGTCCTGGAAACCGGACCGTCGGCGGCCTCCGCGGTGCGCGAGTGGTCCCACGTCCGCCTGTTCTCCACCTGGGGCGAGCTCACCGACCCGGCAGCGGAAAAGCTGCTCGCCCCGACGGGCTGGACCAAGCCGGACACCACCACGTACCCGAGCGGCGGCGACTGGGCCGAGCTTTACCTCCAACCCCTCGCGGACGTCCTGGGCGACCGCGTTCGCCTGGGCGCCACCGTCACCGGGGTCTCCCGCACCGGACGCGACCGCATCGTCGACGCCGACCGCGAAACCCAGCCCTTCGTCGTCCACTTCACCACCGCCGACGGCGAGGAGCGCGTCTTCGCCCGTGCCGTCATCGACGCCTCCGGCACCTGGACCACGCCAAGACCGGCCGGCGCCAGCGGACTCGCCGCCCTCGGCGAGAAGGCCGCCGCCGACCGCATCACCTACCGCGTGCCCGACCTCAAGGACCCGGCGGTGCGGGCCCGTTACGCAGGCAAGCGGACGGCCGTCATCGGCTCCGGCGCCTCCGCCTTCACCGCGCTGGCCACTCTCGCCGACCTCGCCAGGGAGGAGCCGGGAACGCATGCGGTGTGGATCCTGCGCCGGGGCATCTCCGGCTCCACCTTCGGCGGCGGCGAAGCCGACCAGTTGCCCGCCCGCGGCGCCCTCGGACTCGCGGCGAAGGCCGCCGTCGACAACGGCTACGCGGACGCGGTCACCGGCTTCCGCACCGAGGCCATCGAGCGCGACGGCGAAAACCACCTGGTCCTGGCCGGTGAGGACGGCCGTCGCCTCGACCCGGTGGACGAGGCCATCGTGCTCACCGGCTTCCGCCCGGATCTCTCCTTCCTCTCCGAGATCCGCCTCGGTCTGGACGAACGGCTCCAGGCACCCACCGAGCTGGCCCCGCTGATCGACCCCAATCAGCACTCCTGCGGCACCGTCTACCCGCACGGCCACCGCGAACTCTCCCACCCCGAACCAGACGTCTACCTGGTCGGCATGAAGTCCTACGGCCGCGCCCCCACCTTCTTGGCCATGACCGGCTACGAGCAGGTCCGCTCCGTCGCCGCGGCCCTCGCCGGAGACTTCGAGGCCGCCGACCGCGTCGAACTCACCCTCCCCGAAACGGGGGTGTGCGGCGGCGCCGGTCTCTTCGACGACCCGTCAGCCGCACAGGCCGACGCGGGCGGCTGCTGCGCCCCGGCGCCCGCGCTCGTCCAAATCGGTGTGGGCTCCCCCGCCGCTGGGGTCACCGAGGAGACCCCGGCGGGCGGCTGCTGCGGCTCGTGACCACCCTCAACACCCCCGAGCGCGGGGGGGGGGGCCCGGCCCCCGGGGCGGCGGGGGCCCCCCCCGCGCGGGGGCGCCCGGCGGCGGCGCCCCGGGCCCCCCCGGGGCGCGGGGGGGCGCCCGGGGCGCGGGGGGGGGCCGCCCCAG
>NZ_JBSGYY010000071.1:0-21687 GCF_053610705.1 Streptomyces sp. NPDC054872
TCACTGATCCGGCGGCCCCGTCTCCATGAACGGCTACGGGTGGCGCCGAGCCAGCTCCAGGACCCGCCGCGCTCCGTCCACCACGGCCTTGTCCACGAACGTGCCGTCCGGGAGCGCCAGGGCGCCCGCCTCCGTCGTGGACGCCTTGACGATCTGCTCGGCGTGGTCGACCTCCTCCGGCGTGGGCAGGTAGGCGCGTTCGATGGCCGGGAGCTGGCGCGGATGGATCGCGGCGCGGCCCAGGAACCCCAGGGAACGGCCGTGCGCGCAGGACGCCGTCAGCCCCTCGATGTCACGGATGTCGGCGTACACCGACTGTGCGGGCGGTGCGAGGCCCGCGGCCCTCGCGGCCACCACCACGCGCGCGCGAGGCCAGTCGAGGCCCGCCTCCTCGCGTACTCCCAGGTCCGCGCGGAGGTCGGCCTCGCCGAGGGACAGTCCGTGCAGGGCGGGGTGCGCGGTGGCGATGGCGAAGGCGTGCTCCAGGCCGACGGCGGACTCGATCAGGGCGTGCAGCGCGGGGGCACCGCCGTCCGCCGGAGCCGACCGCTCCGCGACGCGCACGACGTCGGCGGGGCAGGTCACCTTGGGCAGGCGGAGACCGGAGACCCCGGGCAGGTGCGCGATCGCCCCGAGGTCGGCCTCGGCGAGCGGGCCGTCCAGGGCGTTCACGCGGACGTGGACCGGGACGGCGGGGGCCTCGGAGAGCAGCTCGGCCGTCGCCGCCCGCGCGTACTCCTTGCGGTCGGGGGCGACCGCGTCCTCCAGGTCGACGATGACGACGTCGGCGCCCGCGAGCAGCGCCTTCGCCACCACTGAAGGCCGGTCTCCCGGCGCGTACAGCCAGGTCAGAGGCGTCTCCCTCACAGGGCGCCCTCCTTGCGCAGCCCGGCGATCTCCCCTTCCGTCAGGCCCAGTTCAACCAGGACCTGCTCCGTGTCCGCTCCGTGCGGGCGGCCCGCCCAGCCGATCGAGCCGGGGGTCTCGGAGAGACGGAAGAGGACGTTCTGCATGCGCAGCGGGCCGAGCTCCGGGTCGTCGACGGTGGTGACGGTGTCCAGGGCCGCGTACTGGGGATCGGTCATCACGTCGCGTACGTCCTGGATGGGGGCGACCGCCGCCTCCGCCTTCTCGAAGGCCGCGATCACCTCGTCACGGGTGTGCAGGGCGATCCAGCCGCCGACCGCACCGTCGAGCTCGTCCGCGTGGGCCGCCCGGTCCGCGCCCGTCGCGAACCAGGGCTCGGCGATCAGTTCGGGGCGGCCCACCAGGCGCATCACGCGCTCCGCGATCGACTGGGCGGAGGTGGAGACGGCGACCCAACTGCCGTCCGCCGTGCGGTAGGTGTTGCGGGGCGCGTTGTTGGTGGAGCGGTTGCCGGTGCGGGGCTGGACGTGGCCGAGCTGGTCGTACCAGAGCGGCTGCGGGCCGAGGACCGTGAGGATCGGCTCGATGATCGCCATGTCGACCACCTGGCCCCTGCCCGTCCGGTCGCGGGCGGCGAGGGCCGTCATCACCGCGTACGCCGTCGCGAGCCCCGCGATCGAGTCGGCGAGCCCGAAGGGCGGCAGGGTCGGCGGCCCGTCGGGCTCGCCGGTGATCGCGGCGAAACCGCTCATCGCCTCCGCGAGGGTGCCGAAGCCGGGGCGGCGGGAGTACGGGCCGAACTGACCGAAGCCCGTGACGCGGGTCAGCACGAGGCGGGGGTTCGCCTCGCTCAGCTCCTCCCAGCCCAGGTCCCACTTCTCCAGGGTTCCCGGACGGAAGTTCTCGACGATCACGTCCGCCGTCTCGGCAAGGCGCAGAAGGGTCTCGCGGCCGCCGGGTGTGGAGAGGTCGAGGGTCATCGTGCGTTTGTTGCGGCCCAGGATCTTCCACCAGAGGCCGACGCCGTCCTTGGACGGACCGTGCCCGCGGGACGGGTCGGGCTTGTGCGGGTGCTCGACCTTGATGACCTCCGCGCCGAAGTCGCCGAGCATCGTCGCGGCGAGCGGGCCCGCGAAGAGCGTCGCCAGGTCGAGGACGCGGAGGCCGGTGAGAGGCGCCGTACCGCCGGTCAGGGGTGCCGTCATGACGCGCCGCCGTTCGCCTGGGTGTCGATCTCGGAGCGGAACGGCATCGACGCGGATGCTCCCGGGCGCTGGACGGAGAGCGAGGCGGCCGACGAGGCCCAGGTGAGCGCGTCCCGCACGGAGCCCCCCTCGGCGAGCGCCACCGCGAGGGTGCCGACGAAGGTGTCGCCCGCGCCGGTCGTGTCCACGGCGGTGACGTGCGGGGCCTGGACCATGACCGGCTCGGCGCCCCTGGCCGCGTACAGGCTGCCGCGCGAGCCGAGCGTGACGACGACCTCGGGTACCTGGGAGAGCAGCGCACGGGCGGCGTCGTGCGGATCGGTCAGGCCGGTGAGGGTGGCCGCCTCGTACTCGTTCGGCACCAACAGGTCGACGGCGTCGAGGAGTTCGGGAGGCAGCGGCTGGGCGGGTGCCGGGGTGAGGATGGTGCGCACGCCGTGCCTGCGGGCGGCCTGCGCGGCGGCGAGCACCCCCTCCACGGGGATCTCCAGCTGGAGCAGGAGGGTGTCGGCGGAGGTGATCAGGCCTTCGTCACCGGGGGCGAGCGCGGTGAGCGTGGCGTTGGCGCCGGGGATGACGACGATCGCGTTGCCGCCCTCGTCGTCGACCACGATGTGCGCGGTGCCGGTGGCCGCGGTGTCCACGGTGCGCAGCAGGTCGGTGTCGACGCCGGAGTGTTCGAGCGCGGAACGCAGCTGGGTGCCGAAGGCGTCGGCGCCGACCGCGCCGATCATCGACACGGCGTCGGCGCCCGCGCGGGCCGCGGCGACGGCCTGGTTGGCGCCCTTGCCGCCGGGGAGCGTGCGGAACTCGCGCCCGGTGACGGTCTCTCCGCGCTGCGGCGCCTTGGCGACGTACGCGACGAGGTCCATGTTCGTGCTGCCGAGCACGGCGATGTGGGTCATGGGTGGGGCCTCTCCTGGGTCTCCTGGGCGAGTGCGGCTGGTTCGGCTGGTGCGGCGAGTTCGGTGGTGAGGTCCGCGAGGGTGTCGAAGCCGGTGCCGTCGAAGCCCGGGACGGAGCTGGCGAGGCGGTTCTTCAGCGGGGACGTCCAGTGGTCGGGCAGCGCGTCCGGGTGGCCCGCGAGCAGGCCCGCGATCGAGCCCGCGGTGGCGCCGTTGGAGTCGGTGTCCCAGCCGCCGGACACCGCGCGCGTGATGGAGCGGGTGAAGTCGCCGTCGGCGTGGGTGAGGGCGGCGGCCAGGAGGGCGGCGTTGGGGATGACGTGGACCCAGTGGAGGTGGCCGTACGCGGTGTGCAGGCCGTCCACGACCTCGTCGAAGTCCGTTGTCGTGCTTGCCAGTTGGATGCTGTGGCGGACGGCGCGGGACAGGCGTGAGTCCTGCGGTACGACGGCCAGGCCCGTGCGCAGGCAGTGGTGGACGTCTCCGGTGCCCGCCGCCGCCTCGGCGATGGTGGCCGCCGCGAACATCGCGCCGTACACGCCGTTGGCGGTGTGGGTGAGGGTCGCGTCGCGGCGGGCCTGGTCGGCGGCGGCGTCGGGGGCGCCCGGGTTCGTCCAGCCGTGGGCGTCGGCGCGGATCAGGGCGCCGATCCACTCGCGGAAGGGATTGTGGTGGGTGGCGGTGTGCGGGGGCTCGATGCCGTTCAGGAGGTTGCGGTAGGCGACGCGTTCGGCGGTGAAGGTGCGGGCGGCGGGCAGCTCGTCCAGCCAGAGCTTCGCCACGTCCATGGTGGTGAAGTGTCTGCCGTGGCGCTGGAGGAGGCGGAGGTTGAGGAGGGGGTAGTTGAGGTCGTCGTCCTCGGGCATGCCGTCGATGTTCTCGGCGAGGGAGGTCCGCGCGGAGCGTCTGTTCCAGGGGTAGGCGTCCTGGAGCTCCCTGGGGAGTCCCTTCTCCGTGAACCAGGTGGTGAGGGGCCAGTTTCCTGTTGCCCTGGCGAGGCTTCTGATGCCTTCCAGCGGGAGCTTCTCCACCGGTTTGCCGAGGAGGCAGCCTGCCGCTCTGCCCAGCCAGGCGGCGTGCAGACGGTGGCGCAGGGCGTTCTTCTCCCCGCTGTGCCCCATCAGCGCGCTCCGCGCGCGGGCTCCCCTTCCCGGAGCGGCCCGCACGGGGGCCTGGTTCTCGGGTGCGGGTGGGCACGGCGGTGCGGACAGTTCGTCCAGGAGCTGGACGGCCAGGGCGCGTAGCTCCGGGGAGGGCGGTGTGGGGGAGGCGCCCGCTCGGGGCGGGGCCAGGTGGCCGCCCGCTGTCAGCCAGCGAGCACGTACGGAACGCACGTCCGTGCCCTCCTCCGCCGCCTGGCGGAGTTCGTGGCCGATCAAGTCCTCCGGCTGGACCCAGGTGAGGCGGATCATGGGGTCGCCGTCAGGGCCGCGTACGCCGACTCGTGGGCGCGGCGGCGGCGTACGTCGCTGAGGAAGATCTCCTGGGTGACCTCCGCGAGTGCCGCCGCGGGGGCGTGCAGGTCCAGGCGGCTCGCCTCCGCGACCGTCTTGGACCACTCGGCCGGTGCCTCCGAGCCCAGCGCGCCGGCGATCGCGCCGCTCATGGTGGCGATGGAGTCGCAGTCACGGCCGTAGTTGACCGAGCCGAGCACCGTATGGCGGTAGTCGCCGTCGCCCACCAGGAGCATGCCGAGGGCGATCGGGAGTTCCTCGATGGCGTGCAGGCGGGAGGGGCGGCGGGCTCCGAGGGAGGGGGCGCGGTAGTCCTGGCCGACCGTGTCGAAGGGGGTGACGGCGGTGCGGAGGGGGGCGAGCGCCGACTCGAAGTCCGTGTAGTGGGCGGCCACTTCGGCCGCCGACTCGATCGCAGCGCGCGTGCCGTCCTTCGCGAGGGAGAGCGCGGTGTCGATCACCGAGGTCGGGGTCGCGCCCGGCGCGCAGGCCGCCGCCACGGCCGCCGCGAAGACGGCGGCCGCCTCACGTCCGTACGACGACTGGTGGGCGCCGGCGACATCGAGGGCCTCGGCGTACGCGCCCTGCGGGTTCGCCGCGTTGACCAGGCCGACCGGGGCCATGTACATCGCGGCGCCGCAGTTGACGATGTTTCCCGTGCCCGCCTCGCGCGGGTCGACGTGCCCGTAGTGGATGCGGGCGACGATCCACTTCTCGGCGAGGAACAGGCGGTGCAGCGGGATGGCCTCCGTCTCCAGTTCCGGGATCCAGCGCGGGTGCGACATGAGGTCGGGGACCAGGTGGTCGGCGACCGCGTAGGCGTCCAGGTGGTCGCGGACGGCGGCGTACACGCGGATGAGGGCGTGCGTCATCAAGGTGTCGTCGGTGACGTGCCCGTCGCCCTTGTGGTACGGCGCGATGGGGCGGGCGGTGCGCCACTGGTCGCCGTTCCACGGGCCGACGATGCCGTGTACGCGGCCGCCGTGCCGTTCGACGATCTGCTCGGGGGAGTAGCCCTCGACGGGGCCGCCGAGGGCGTCGCCCACCGCCGCACCGACCAGGCAGGCGGTGATCCGCTCGGAGAGGGGCAGGTCGGTGGGAAGCAGCTCAGTGGCCGGAGTCCGGGGTGTTGGTGACGTCATGTCGGAATTGTCCTCCCGGGGTGGTCGGTTCCGTGGCTGCGAGGTGCCCGGCGAGTTCCACCAGGTCGGTGCCCGCGAGGCGGGGGAGCGCGCACCCGGAGAGGGTGCGGCAGGCGTCGCGCCAGGCCTCGGGGATGGCTGCGGCCGTGCCGAGCGCCCCGGTCAGGGCGCCGGCCAGGGCGGGTGCGGAGTCGGCGACGCGGGAGAGGCAGGCGGCGGCGGGGACCGCGTCACGGATGCGGCCGCGGGCCGCGGTCGCCAGGGCGAGGGCGACCGGGACGGTCTCGGCGGCGGCGATGCCGTAGCTGTAGACGTGGTCGACGATCTGGTGTTCCAGGAGCGGGACGATCCCGAACGCGCCGTCCTCGGGCTGGCTGCGGGCGAGTTTGACGGCGTGCCAGGCGTTGCGGCCGATCTCGGTGTGCTCCGGGAGCTGGGCGAGAGCGGCGTCCACGGCCGCGTCGACGTCCGCGCCGCCCAGAGCCGCGGCGACGGCGGCGGCCATGGCGCGTGCACCGTGTACGCCGTCGCCGTCCTGGGAGTAGCGGGCGTCGAACTCGGCGAGGGAGGCGGCCTGTTCGGGCTCGCCGGGGTGGACGAGGGCGAGGACGCAGGCGCGTACGCAGGCGGCGTCGTCGAAGAAGTGGGGGTTGTCGTGGCCGGTGGCGGGCGGGCGCAGGCCGGTGGCGAGGTTGCCGAGGCCGGCGCGTACGGAGATGCGGGCGCGCAGGGGGAGTACCGCGGACTCGACCTCGGGGGCGCGGGCCGCCGCCGCGGCGATCTCGCTGGCGAGGGTGTTCCAGGCGAGGTCGAGGGCCGCGCGGACCCGGCGGTCGGGGGACAGCCCGGGGTCGAGGGTCCCGTCCGCCGCGCGGAGCAGCGACTCGGCGGTGAAGGCCGCCCATTCGGCGTCGTCGGAGGGGCCGAGGCGGAGGGGTTCCGGGGGCTGGTTGAGCGCGATGGGTACGGGGAGGGTGGTGGTGGCGTTCTGCTCGGCGAAGGTGTCCAGTTCGCGGGTGAGCCTGCGGGTCCACTCGGGCATGCGTGCGGCCCGGTGCCTGGCCGCGGGCCAGCCGGCGGCGTCCCCCGCGGCGAGCCCCAGGAGAAGCCCCGCGATCCGCTGGGCGCTCGGCTCACCACCCTCCGGCATCACGGGCTGCGCCCACCCGTTTTCCCGGGCGGAAGGCTTGGCTGCGCCGGGAGCGGCAGCGCCTTCGAGGGGGTCGGAGTGCCCACCCTTGGTGGAAGCGACGGGGCCCACGGGGGCGGGAGCGGCTGCGGGGCAAACGGGTGGGTGGGCGGAAAGGATCCGCCGCGAAGCGGCGGGCTTGTGCTCGGGGAGGGCGGCACCGGGCCGAGTAGCGGCGGGCTTGTGCTGGGGCAGGGTGACGCCGGGCCGAGTCATGGCGGGCTCGTTCTCGGGCTGGGCGGCTCCGGGCCAGGTCGTGGTGAGCGTGTGCTCGGGGAGGGTGGCGCCGGGCCGAGTCGTGGCGGGCTCGTCCTCCGGAAAATCGGCTCCGGGCCAAGGCGTGGCGGGCGTGTTCTCGGGCTGGGCGGCTCCGGGCCAGGTCGTGGTGAGCGTGTGCTCGGGGAGGGTGGCGCCGGGCCGAGTCGTGGCGGGCTCGTCCTCCGGCAAGTCGGCGCCGGGCCAAGGCGTGGCGGGCGTGTCTTCGGGCTGGACGGCTCCGCGCCGAGTCGCGGCAGCCGTGTCTTCGGGCTGAGTGGCTCCGGGCCAGGTCGTGGCGGGCGTGTTCTCGGGCTGGGCGGCTCCGGGCCAAGTCGTGGCGCGCCGCTCGTCCTCCGATAGGGCGGCTCCAGGCCCAGTCGTGGCGGGCGTGTTCTCGGGCAGGGCGGCTCCAGGCCCAGTCGTGGCGGGCGTGGCCTCCGGCAACGCGGCCCCGGGCCAAGACGCGGCGGGCTCGTCGGTGGTCATGAGGCCCCCAGGCCAGAAACAAGCAGGTCCGCCACGTCCAGCACGTGATGGCCCCGCATCGAGGGCAAGCAGCTCCCCCGCGCGGGAGCGATCGCCGCGGCCCACGGCGGCGGAATGGCCCCCGCCCCGCAGGTCGCCCCGGCCAACGCCCCCGCCACCGCCGCGGTGGTGTCCGCGTCCCGCCCCATGTTCACGGCGGTGAGCACCGCCCCGGGGAACCCCCCGGCGGCCGCCGCGTACGCCCCGAAGGCGAGCCCCACCGCCTCGGGGGCGAGGTCGGTCCAGGGGTAGCCGCCGATCACCACCGCGGAGCGGACCGCGCGTTCGCCGCGGTGGGCCACCGCCACGGCCCGCCGCAGCGAGCGGGACGTCCAGCAGTCCTCCGGGATGACGGACAGGGCCGCGGCCACCACCGAGTCCACCGGCTCGCCGCCCATCGCCGCCGCGACCCCCGCGGCCACCGCCTGCCCGCCGTAGATGCCCTCGCCGTCATGGCTGACCGAGCCGTCGATCGCGACGAGCCGGGCCGCTTCGGCGGGCCGGCCCGCGGCGAACACCCCGAACGGCGCGGCCCGCATCGCGAGGCCGTCGCTCCACGCGTGCCGGTGCTGCGCCGAGATGGGCGCCGCGAGGCCGCGGCGCAGGTTCTCGAGCGTGCCGCGCTCGCTGAAGCCCGCGCCCCGGAAAGGGCCCTCGTCGAGATCCGCGATCCACTCGTGCCAGGCCGCCTCGACGTGCGCGACGGTGAGCGCCGAGCCGTGCCGGGCCAGGAGGAGCCCGGAGAAGATCGCGTACTCGGTGTCGTCCGTGCCCGAGGGATGCTCGGCGACGTATCCGGTGATGCGTCCCCAACGGCGGCGGATCTCCGACGGCTTCATGTTCTCCGCCGGCGCGCCCAGCGCGTCGCCGACCGCGAGGCCGAGGAGGGCGCCGCGCGCCCGCTCTCTCAGGCCGATCGCTCCTGTCACACCGGTCGAGCTCGTCATGCCGTGCCTCCATGGTGCCGAGACGTTGCGGGTATCCCTGCCACGCGGCGCCCCCGAGGCGAGCATCCGCACCGCCGACGTCACCCCTCCGACGCATGCGGTCACCGGTTCGACAGACGCTTGTTCATGCAGGTAAGTACGGCCTTCCTTGCTGGCGAGAGCGATTTTTCGCGCGTACTTTCGAGATCGTCCAAGCACTGAGGGGGCCCACCATGGCGATCATCGAGACCGAAGCGGCACTGCACGAGGCACACCGCGACAACCACACCCACCGCGACGTCAACGGCGGCTGGCTGCGCCCCGCCGTCTTCGGTGCGATGGACGGCCTGGTGTCCAACCTGGCCCTGATGACCGGTGTCGCCGGCGGAGCCGTCTCGCAGCAGACCATCGTCGTCACGGGTCTGGTCGGCCTCGCCGCGGGAGCCTTCTCCATGGCGGCGGGCGAATACACCTCGGTCGCCTCGCAGCGTGAGCTCGTACAGGCCGAACTCGACGTGGAGCGGCGGGAGTTGCGCAAGCACCCGGCGGACGAGGAGAAGGAGCTCGCCGCCCTGTACGAGTCGCGCGGAGTCGAACCCGGCCTCGCCCGCGAGGTCGCCAAGCAGCTGTCCAAGGACCCCGAGCAGGCCCTGGAGATCCACGCGCGCGAGGAGCTGGGCATCGATCCCGGCGATCTGCCCTCGCCGACCGTCGCCGCGGTCTCCTCCTTCGGTGCCTTCGCGCTCGGCGCCCTGCTGCCCGTGCTGCCGTACCTGCTCGGTGCGAACACGTTCCTGCCCGCGCTGCTGCTCGCGCTGATCGGCCTCTTCGCCTGCGGTGCCGTGGTGGCGAAGGTGACCGCGCGGTCCTGGTGGTTCAGCGGTCTGCGGCAGCTCGCGCTCGGCGGGGCGGCGGCGGGTGTGACGTACGCCCTGGGCAGCTTGTTCGGTACCGCCGTAGGATGAACCCTTGCAGTCCTATGCGGGACTCTGCATAACTAGCCGTTACTCGGCGGTTTCGAATCCTTAACCACCGGGCATGAGCCGTAAGCGCTGCGGGCAATGAGGCCTGTGCCGCTCTCGGGCCTACGGTCATCGATCTGTCCGCAGAGGTCCCCCACCGCTCCCCACGCCCCTGGGCGGTGTCCACATGGTGGAATGAGCTATCCGCTTTTCGAGAAGCGTTCCATCATGTAACCTGCACGAAATTTTGCCTGGGCCAACGTCGTCCCTCGCTTATTGCATATGCCACGACGACGACGGGAGAGCCAATGCGTACGCACGCCTGGTCGCCCATGGACGGTCGCCCCGCCCCTCAGGGCATGTACGACCCCCGTAACGAGCACGACGCCTGTGGTGTCGGGTTCGTGGCCACCCTCACCGGTGTAGCCAGCCATGAGCTTGTGGAACAGGCGCTGACCGTACTGCGCAATCTCGAACACCGTGGTGCCACCGGTTCCGAGCCCGACTCCGGTGACGGCGCCGGAATCCTGCTCCAGGTGCCGGACGCCTTCCTGCGCGAGGTCGCCGGTTTCGCGCTCCCCGAGGCCGGAGCGTACGCCGTCGGCATCGCCTTCCTGCCCGTCGACACCGCGGGTACGACGGACGGCGCCGTCTCACAGATCGAGACGATCGCCTCGGAGGAGGGCCTGACGGTCCTCGGCTGGCGCGACGTGCCCGTCGCCCCCGAGCTGCTCGGCTCCACCGCACGCTCGACGATGCCGGTCTTCCGGCAGATCTTCGTCGCCGACGGCGAGAGCACCGGCGTCGCGCTCGACCGCAAGGCCTTCGTCCTGCGCAAGCGCGCCGAGCGTGAGGCCGGGACCTACTTCCCGTCGCTCTCCGCCCGGACCATCGTCTACAAGGGCATGCTGACCACCGGCCAGCTGGAGCCGTTCTTCCCCGACCTGTCCGACCGCCGTTTCGCCACGGCCGTCGCGCTCGTCCACTCGCGCTTCTCCACGAACACGTTCCCGAGCTGGCCGCTCGCACACCCGTACCGCTTCGTCGCGCACAACGGCGAGATCAACACGGTCAAGGGCAACCGGAACTGGATGCGGGCGCGCGAGTCGCAGCTCGCCTCCGGCTTGTTCGGCTCTGCCGACCATGGGCACAGCGCCTCCGCCGGCGAGACCAGCACCGAGAAGCTGGACCGCATCTTCCCGATCTGCACGCCGGACGCCTCCGACTCCGCGTCCTTCGACGAGGTGCTCGAACTCCTCCACCTCGGTGGACGTTCGCTTCCGCACTCGGTCCTGATGATGATCCCCGAGGCGTGGGAGAACCACGGCTCGATGGACCCGGCCCGCCGCGCCTTCTACCAGTACCACTCCACGATGATGGAGCCCTGGGACGGACCGGCCTGCGTCACCTTCACCGACGGCACCCAGGTCGGCGCCGTTCTCGACCGCAACGGTCTGCGTCCCGGCCGCTATTGGGTCACCGACGACGGCCTCGTCGTCCTCGGCTCCGAGGTCGGCGTCCTGGACATCGACCCCGCGAAGGTCGTCCGCAAGGGCCGCCTGCAGCCCGGCAGGATGTTCCTCGTCGACACCGCCGAGCACCGCATCGTCGAGGACGACGAGATCAAGGCCGCCCTCGCCGCCGAGAACCCGTACCAGGAGTGGCTGGAAGCCGGCGAGATCGAGCTCTCCGACCTGCCCGAGCGCGAGCACATCGTGCACACGCACGCCTCCGTCACGCGCCGCCAGCAGACCTTCGGCTACACCGAGGAAGAGCTGCGCATCATCCTCGCGCCGATGGCCAAGACCGGCGGCGAGCCGCTCGGCTCCATGGGCACGGACACCCCGATCGCGGCCCTCTCCGAGCGCCCGCGGCTGATCTTCGACTACTTCACGCAGCTGTTCGCGCAGGTCACCAACCCGCCGCTGGACGCCATCCGTGAAGAGCTCGTCACCTCGCTGCACTCCTCGCTCGGCCCGCAGGGCAACATCCTGGAGCCGACCGCCGCGACCTGTCGCAGCGTCACGCTGCCCTTCCCGGTGATCGACAACGACGAGCTCGCCAAGCTCATCCACATCAACGCCGACGGCGACATGCCCGGCATGACGGCCGCGACCCTCTCCGGTCTCTACCGCGTCAGCGGCGGCGGCGACGCCCTCGCCGCCCGCATCGAGGAGATCTGCACCGAGGCCGACGCCGCCATAGAGGCCGGCGCCCGCCTGATCGTGCTCTCCGACCGGCACTCCGACGCCGAGCACGCGCCGATCCCCTCGCTCCTTCTCACCGCGGCCGTCCACCACCACCTCATCCGCACGAAGCAGCGCACCCAGGTGGGCCTGCTCGTCGAGGCGGGCGACGTCCGCGAGGTCCACCACGTGGCCCTCCTCATCGGCTACGGCGCCGCGGCCGTCAACCCGTACCTCGCGATGGAGTCCGTCGAGGACCTCGTCCGGGCAGGCACGTTCCTGGACGCCGACGAGAACGGCGGGGCCGAGCAGGCCATCCGGAACCTGATCTACGCGCTCGGCAAGGGCGTCCTGAAGGTCATGTCCAAGATGGGCATCTCGACCGTCGCCTCCTACCGCGGCGCGCAGGTCTTCGAGGCCGTCGGCCTCCAGGAGGACTTCGTCGCGAAGTACTTCGTCGGCACGACCTCCAAGATCGGCGGAGTCGGCATCGACGTCGTCGCGCAGGAGGTCGCCGCCCGGCACGCGAAGGCCTACCCGGGTTCGGGCGTCGCCTCCGCGCACCGCGCGCTCGACATAGGCGGTGAGTACCAGTGGCGCCGCGAGGGCGAGCCGCACCTCTTCGACCCGGAGACGGTCTTCCGCCTGCAGCACTCCACGCGCAACCGCCGCTACGACATCTTCAAGAAGTACACGGACCGCGTGAACGAGCAGTCCGAGCGCCTGATGACGCTGCGCGGCCTGTTCAACCTGAAGTCGGACCGCCCCTCGATCTCCATCGACGAGGTCGAGTCGGCCGCCGACATCGTCAAGCGGTTCTCGACCGGCGCCATGTCGTACGGCTCGATCTCCCGCGAGGCGCACGAGACCCTCGCCATCGCCATGAACCAGCTGGGCGGCAAGTCCAACACCGGCGAGGGCGGCGAGGACGCGGACCGCCTGTACGACCCGGCCCGCCGCTCGTCCATCAAGCAGGTCGCCTCCGGCCGCTTCGGTGTGACCTCGGAGTACCTGGTCAACGCGGACGACATCCAGATCAAGATGGCGCAGGGCGCCAAGCCCGGCGAGGGCGGCCAGCTGCCGGGACACAAGGTCTACCCGTGGGTCGCCAAGACGCGTCACTCGACGCCGGGCGTGGGCCTGATCTCCCCGCCGCCGCACCACGACATCTACTCCATCGAGGACCTCGCCCAGCTGATCCACGACCTGAAGAACGCGAACCCGCAGGCGCGGATTCACGTGAAGCTGGTCTCCGAGGTCGGCGTCGGCACGGTCGCCGCGGGTGTCTCCAAGGCCCACGCCGACGTGGTCCTCATCTCCGGCCACGACGGCGGTACGGGCGCGTCGCCGCTCACCTCGCTCAAGCACGCGGGCGGCCCCTGGGAGCTCGGCCTCGCCGAGACCCAGCAGACGCTCCTGCTCAACGGCCTGCGCGACCGCATCGTGGTCCAGACGGACGGCCAGCTCAAGACCGGCCGTGACGTCGTCATCGCCGCGCTGCTCGGCGCCGAGGAGTTCGGTTTCGCGACCGCGCCGCTCGTCGTCTCCGGCTGCGTCATGATGCGCGTCTGCCACCTGGACACCTGCCCGGTCGGCATCGCCACGCAGAACCCGGCGCTGCGCGAGCGGTTCTCCGGCAAGGCCGAGTACATCGTCAACTTCTTCGAGTTCATCGCCGAAGAGGTCCGCGAGATCCTCGCCGAGCTCGGCTTCCGCACCATCGAGGAGGCCGTCGGCCACGCCGAGCTCCTCGACACCGAGCGCGCCGTGAAGCACTGGAAGGCGCAGGGCCTCGACCTGGAGCCCCTCTTCCACGTGCCGTCGCTGCCCGGCGGCGCCGTGCGCCACCAGATCGCCGCCCAGGACCACGGCCTGGAGAAGGCACTCGACAACGAGCTGATCAAGCTCGCCGCCGACGCGCTCTCCGCGGCCGGCGCGACCGACGCCCAGCCGGTCCGCGCGCAGGTCGCGATCCGCAACATCAACCGCACGGTCGGCACCATGCTCGGCCACGAGGTGACGAAGAAGTTCGGTGGCGCGGGCCTGCCCGACGACACCATCGACATCACCTTCACCGGCTCGGCGGGCCAGTCGTTCGGCGCCTTCGTGCCGCGCGGCGTGACGCTGCGCCTCGAGGGCGACGCCAACGACTACGTCGGCAAGGGCCTTTCCGGCGGCCGCATCATCGTCCGCCCGGACCGCGGCGCCGACCACCTCGCCGAGTACTCGACGATCGCGGGCAACACCATCGGGTACGGCGCGACCGGCGGCGAGCTGTTCCTCCGTGGCCGCACGGGCGAGCGGTTCTGCGTCCGCAACTCCGGTGCGACCGTCGTGTCCGAGGGCGTGGGCGACCACGGCTGCGAGTACATGACCGGCGGTCACGCGGTGGTCCTCGGCGAGACGGGCCGCAACTTCGCGGCCGGCATGTCGGGCGGCATCGCGTACGTCATCGACCTGGACCGGGACAACGTCAACCCCGGCAACCTGGGCGCCGTCGAGGCCCTGGACGACTCCGACAAGACGTGGCTGCACGACGTCGTGCGCCGCCACCAGGAGGAGACCGGCTCGACCGTCGCCGAGAAGCTGCTCGCCGAGTGGGACACCGCCGTGGAGCGCTTCAGCCGGATCATCCCCAGCACGTACAAGGCAGTGCTCGCCGCCAAGGACGCCGCCGAGCGAGACGGTCTCTCCGAGACCGAGATCACCGAGAAGATGATGGAGGCGGCGACCAATGGCTGATCCCAAGGGCTTTTTGAACCATGGCCGCGAGGTCGCGAAGACCCGCCCGGTCGGCGAGCGCGTCCAGGACTGGAACGAGGTCTACGTTCCGGGCTCCCTCCTCCCGATCATCTCCAAGCAGGCGTCGCGCTGCATGGACTGCGGCATCCCGTTCTGCCACCAGGGCTGTCCGCTGGGCAACCTGATCCCCGAGTGGAACGACTTCGCGTACCGCGAGGACTGGTCGGCCGCCTCCGAGCGGCTGCACGCCACGAACAACTTCCCGGAGTTCACCGGACGCCTCTGCCCGGCGCCCTGTGAGTCGGCGTGCGTGCTCGGCATCAACCAGCCGGCCGTCACCATCAAGAACGTCGAAGTCTCGATCATCGACAAGGCGTGGGACGCCAACGACGTGCTGCCCCAGGCGCCCGACCGGCTCTCCGGCAAGACCGTCGCCGTCATCGGCTCGGGCCCGGCGGGTCTCGCCGCCGCCCAGCAGCTGACGCGGGCCGGTCACACGGTCGCCGTGTACGAGCGCGCGGACCGCATCGGCGGCCTCCTGCGCTACGGCATCCCCGAGTTCAAGATGGAGAAGCGCCACATCAACCGCCGCATCGAGCAGATGCGCGCGGAGGGCACCAAGTTCCGTACGGGCGTGGAGATCGGCCGCGACATAGACGCGATGAAGCTGCGCAAGCGGTACGACGCGGTGGTCATCGCCGCGGGCGCCACGATGGCACGCGATCTCCCGGTCCCCGGCCGTGAGCTCAAGGGTGTCTACCAGGCGATGGAGTACCTGCCCCTGGCCAACAAGGTCCAGGAGGGCGACTACGTCACGACCCCGGTCTCGGCCGAGGGCAAGCACGTCGTCGTCATCGGCGGCGGCGACACCGGCGCGGACTGCGTGGGCACCGCCCACCGCCAGGGCGCGGCCTCGGTCACGCAGCTGGAGATCATGCCGCGTCCGGGCGAGGACCGGAACGCCAACCAGCCGTGGCCGACCTTCCCCATGCTCTACAAGGTGACCTCCGCGCACGAGGAGGGCGGCGAGCGGGTCTACTCCGTCTCGACCACCCACTTCGAGGGCGACGAGGAGGGCAACGTCCAGTTCCTGCACCTCACCGAGGTCGAGTTCATCGACGGCAAGCTGACCCCGAAGCCGGGCACGGAGCGCAAGATCCCCGCCCAGCTGGTGACGCTCGCGATGGGCTTCACGGGCACGGACCGCGAGAACGGTCTGGTGGACCAGTTCTCCCTGGACCTCGACGAGCGCGGGAACGTCGCCCGTGACGCCGAGTTCCAGACGAACGTGCCCGGCGTCTTCGTCGCCGGTGACGCGGGTCGCGGTCAGTCGCTCATCGTCTGGGCGATCGCCGAGGGCCGTTCCGCCGCGCGGGGCGTGGACCGATTCCTGACCGGGGCGAGTGACTTGCCGTCACCCATCCGCCCCACGGACCGTTCTCTGATGGTCTAGTACCGCCCCCCAGTACGTCCCGTACAACGGCGTACGGAACTGATGCGGCGCCCGCCTTGTCCCCGACCGGACCAGGGCGGGCGCCGTGGCGTTTCCAGGCCACGGCGGCGTGCCCACGCGTTGCAGCCCGCGCAACGCGCATTGCTTGCAACGCAAATCACGTTTCGGCCCCGCTAGCCGAATGGGTCTAGACCGCGCCCTGAGCCTGTGACCAGAATCGCTCCCACAAACGGATCGGCGCAGTTACAGCACGTACCCATGAGGGGGCCGGTATGAAGCGACGGGTCATCGCGGCAGGTATCGCCATGACGCTCGGACTGACCGCGACGGCATGCGGCAGCGATGACGGGAGCGACAGCGGCGGCAAGGCGACGGACGGCAAGGGCAAGACGCTCACCGTCTGGATCATGGAGGGCACCAACCCCGACGCCAGGCCCTTCTTCAAGGAGGCCGAGAAGGCGTTCCAGAAGAAGACCGGCGCCAAGATCCACGTCGAGTACCAGCAGTGGGCCACCGCGCAGAAGAAGTTCACGACCGCCATCGAGGGCGGCGAGGACCAGGTCCCGGACGTGGCCGAGGTCGGCACGACCTGGGTGCCGCAGTTCGCCGAGACCGGCGCCCTCGTCGACGTGACCGACGACGTCAAGAAGTCGGGCCTGAACGACGACCTCGTCGAGGGCCTCAAGGACGCGGGCACGCTCGACGGCAAGCAGTACGGCATGCCGTGGTACGCGGGCGTACGCAGCATCGTCTACCGCAAGGACATCTTCGAGAAGCACCAGCTGAAGGCGCCGACCACCTGGAAGGAGCTCAAGGCCGCGGCCAAGACGCTGAAGGCCAAGGAGCCCGGGATGATCCCCTTCCCGGTCGCGGGCGGCGCCGAGATGTTCGCCACCCCCTTCATCTGGGGCGCCGGAGGCGAACTCGCCACCGAGCAGGGCGGCACGTGGAAGTCCGGCATCAACTCGCCCGAGGCCGTCAAGGGCATCGAGTTCTACACGGGCCTCGCCACCAAGGACAAGGTCTCCCCGGCCAAGGTCAACACCTGGACGGAGAAGGAGGTCGGCGACGCCTGGGGCAAGGGCGAGGTCGCGATGTCCGTCAACGGCAACTGGACGCCGAAGGCCATCGTCGAGGCCAACCCGGACCTCAAGGGCAAGCTCGGCGCCGTGCCGATCCCCGGCCAGACCGGCGGCATGAGCAAGTCCTTCCTCGGCGGCTCCTACCTGTCCACGTTCAACACGGACAAGAAGGACCTGGCCTGGGAGTTCGTGAAGATGCTGACCACCGGTGACTTCGCGGCCAAGTGGGCCGAGGAGACCAACTACTTCCCGGGTCAGAACTCCGAGCTGAAGAAGATCGAGGCCAAGAAGGATCCGCTGGTCGAGCCGTTCGCGCAGCAGATGCTGGAGGCCGGCGCGACCGTCCCCAAGACCAAGGCGTACGGCGAGATCCAGGCATCGAAGGTCATCCCCGGCATGGTCCAGTCGATCCTGACCGGCAAGTCCTCCGTCCAGGAGGCGGCGGACAAGGCCGCCAAGGACATGGACGCGATCTTCGCCAAGGACAAGTAGGCGAGGGCGAGTCGGCACCGTGAAAGAAACGTTCGTCAGCGACGGGCCGAAGGAAGGCGCCGAGGCCCGTCGCCCCGCCACCCCCCGACCGGAACACGAAGCGGCCCTCCGCAAGAAGAAGCTGGTCGGCCTCGCCCGGCCGTGGCTGCTCCTCGCCCCGTCCCTCCTGGTCCTCGCGGGCCTGCTGCTCTGGCCGCTGATCCAGGTCGGCAAGCTCTCCCTGCAGGACTACGCCGTCAAGTTCGGCGGCGGAGTGGGCACGTACACCGGATTCGACCACTACACCGACCTGCTCGGCAGCGCACTCCTGTGGAAGACCGTCCTGCCCAACACGGCGTTCTTCGCGATCGCCTGCGTCGGCCTCACCGTCGCGCTCGGCACGCTCGTCGCGCTGCTGCTCAACCGCCTCGGCTCGACCTGGCGGCTGATCTGCTCCATCGCGATCCTCGCCGCCTGGGCCATGCCCGCCGTCACCGGGACGTACGTCTGGATCTGGCTCTTCCAGCCGCAGGACGGCATGGTCAGCCAGATCGCGGGCTCGATCGGGCTCATCGACCCCGAGACCACCAACTGGTTCACCGAACGCGGCCCGTTCTACGCGATCGCGACCCTGAACGTCGTCCACCACGGCTTCCCGTTCGTCGCCATCACCGTCCTCGCGGGCCTGATGACGATCCCCAAGGAGCTCTACGAGGCGGGGGAGCTGGACGGGGCCAACGCCTGGCAGCGGTTCTGGAAGATCACCGTGCCGACGATCAAGCCCGTCTTCCTCGTGGTGACCATCCTCTCCACCATCTGGGACTTCAAGGTCTTCACCCAGATCTATCTGATGCCGGGCGGCGACGGCGCCAACGAAGAGGTCTACAACCTGGGCGTCTTCTCCTACATCCAGGCGTTCGCCAAGAACGACTACGGCACCGGCGCGGCGGCCGCCGTCCTGCTGACGCTGCTGCTGCTCGCCATCACGATCGTCTACATCCGCACGCTGTTCCGGCAGGGGGAGGAGGACCTGTGAGTGTCCGTCGCGCCACACTCGGCGCACGCATCGGCCTGCCCGTCGCGGTCGCCGCGCTGCTGCTCTTCGCGCTCTTCCCCGTGTACTGGATGATCTCCACGGCACTTGATCCGAAGGCCGTCACGCGCGGTTCGGACGTGCTCCCCAGCGGCCTCAGCTTCGAGCACTTCACCTACGTGTTCGAGAAGGGCAACTTCGGCACGTACCTGCTGAACTCGGCGCTCGTCGGCTTCGGCACGATCCTCGCCGCCGGGGTGCTCTCGCTCTTCGCGGCCATCGCGGTGGCCCGCTTCAAGTTCCGGTTCCGCACCTCCGTACTGATCATGGTCCTGATCGTGCAGATGGTGCCGCTGGAGGCGCTCGTCATCCCGCTCTTCATCCAGATGCGGGACTACGACATGCTCAACTCGCTGCTCGGCCTGACGATCGTGTACGTCGCGCTCTCGCTGCCCTTCGCGATCTGGACCCTGCGCGGCTTCGTGCAGACCGTCCCCAAGGAGGTCGAGGAAGCCGCGTACATCGACGGGGCCTCCTGGTTCCGGATGTTCCGGTCCGTGCTGCTTCCGCTGGTGGCGCCCGGACTCGTCGCGACCTCGATCTTCGCCTTCATCACGGCGTGGAACGAGTTCGTCTTCGCGTACACGTTCATGAAGGGCAGCGACAAGTACACGGCCGCCGTGGGCATCTACCAGTTCTTCGGTGAGAACTCCACGGCCTGGGGCCCGGTCATGGCCAGCTCCACGCTGGTCACCGTGCCGGTGATGATCTTCTTCGTGATCGTGCACCGGAAGCTGGGTTCGGGCTTGGCGGCGGGAGCCGTCAAGGGCTGACCCCCGCACGGGAGGTGTACGGGCTTACGGGACCTTGAACGTCTCCCCGTACACCTTCCACGTCAGCGGCGTCTTCAGGCCCAGGTTGCCGTCGTAGAGGAACTGGCGCTGTGCCGTCTCGACGCGCGTCGTGTCGCGGTGGGCCTTCTTCTCCTTCATCGCCTGGGTGCGGATGTCGAGGAAGATGTCCAGGTACGCCTTCTCCTTGCCGCCCTGGGCCGGCGTGTTCGCCTCCTTCAGGGCGGCCTCGCGCAGGCCGTAGAAACCGCGGGGGCCCGTGCCGGGGCCGTGCAGGACCATCGCGTCGTAATAGATGAACTGGCCGAGCGTGCCGAGCCCGTCGAGCTTGGCCAGGCGGACCGCCGGGTCGAAGTAGACGCCGTCACGCGTCCTGTCCTGCGCCTTGCGGAACGCGGGCTTCGCGGCCTCCGCCTTCCAGGCCTTGGTGAAGCCGGGGTCCAGGCCCTCGTGCGAGTCGGTGCCGTCGACCTTGCGCAGGGCGGGCAGGTAGCGGGCGAGGCCGTTGTCCGGGTGGTCCTTCGTGTACCGCTCGACGAGGGTCAGCAGGTCGTTGGTGCCGGTGCAGAAGCCGATGATGCCCGCGGTGTAGCCGTTTCCGTCGCCGATGTCCTCGATGTAGCCGTACTGGCCGCGCCAGTTCAGCGTGGAGTTCTCCGCGCTCGTCACGAGCTTCTGGGCCAGCTCCTTCTTGGCGGGCGCCGCGAGGCCCGGGGGCAGGTCCGCGATCAGCTTGTCGTCGGCCTCGATCTCGGTCGCCGACTTGTCCTTGTCGTACGGCCGCTGCGTGCTGGGCCCGTGCTGACCTGCGGCGGCATCACTGTCGGAGTCCCCGCCCAGGAGGTAGACGGCGACCGTGGCGACCGGGGCGACGGCGAGAAGGAGGAGGCCTGCACGTTTCATTCGCACAAGAGTACGTGCGGTTTCGCGGTAGCGCGCCTTCCGGATCCGGCTCTATTGACTATTAGTCAATCGCACTCCAGTCTCGGGAGCCGTACGGAGCCGTACCCGGCCATGGGAGGCCCTATGAGCACCGAAGCGCGGGAGCAGCTGAGCAAGGAGCTGCGGGACGAACCGCCGGAATCCTTCGGGCAGTTGGCGCCCGAACAGCTGGCCCTGCTGGCTGACGCCCTGCGGCGCGAACGCGAGAGCCGCGCCTCGGGCCTGAACGAGGCCGCCGAGGAGGCCCTGAAACTGGTGCCCGCGCTGGCCCGCGGTCCCGTACGCCGGATTCTGTTCCGATAGCCGCCAGGGAAGGGCAGGCCATGGACAAGCTGCGGAGCAGGGCGGAGACCCTGAAGATCGCGCGACTGCTGGACGTGGAGCCGGACGAGCTCTCCTTCCTCGCGGCACTCCCCGTCGAGGACGTACGCCGCTTCCGCGAGAGCTGCGTCGCGGCGCTCTTCGACCGTACGCCCGACATGCTGGACCGGATCGCGTCGGCGACGAAGCTGGTGCCGGCCGGGGTCGCGGCCGCGATCTCGCAGAAGGCACTCGGCCCGCGGCTCGCCGCCGGGGTCGCCGGGCGCCTCGAACCCGCCCGGGCCGCGGACATCATCGAGAAGCTGCCGGTGCCGTTCACGGCGGAGTCGTGCGGGCATCTCGACCCGCGCAGGATCAAGGGCATCGTCGACCGGCTCGACGAGGGCCTGGTGGTGCGGATCGCGGTGGCACTGGCCGAGCGGGGCGACTACCTGACGATGGGCCGCTTCGTCGGCTACCTGCCGGACTCGGCGCTGCGGCGGATCCTGCCGCAGGTGGACGATGCGGCTGTCCTTCGGACGGGGTTCGTGATCGACCTGCCGGAGCGGCTGGGCCAGATCATCGATCTGATGGGCGCGGAGCGTCTCGCGTCGGTCATCGCCTCCGCGTCGGGGGAGGGGCTGTGGCCGGAGGCGCTGGCCGTCGCCGGGATGGTGACGGGGGAGCAGCGGGGGCGTATCGCGTCGCTCACCGCGGGGCGGCCGCAGGCCGAGCTGGACTCCCTGGTCGCGACAGTGGCGGAGCAGGACCTGTGGGAGTCACTGCTTCCGCTGGTCGCGCTCCTTGGGGAGGAGGAGAGGCGGGCGGTCGCGGTGCTGCCTTCCCTGCGGGATGCGGGGGTACTGGGTGGGGTGGTTCGGGCGGTGGTCGCGACTGGGCTGTGGGCGGAGTTCCTGCCGCTCGTGGAGGTGCTGCCGGAGGAGTCCCGCAAGGTCGTCGCCGACGCGGCCGGGGCGTTGCCCGCGCCCGACCTCGATGCACTTGCCCTGGAGGTCGACAAGCGGGACCTGTGGGAGCTGGTGATGCCGCTGGTCGAGGTGATGGACGACGAGGCGAAGACGCGGATCTTTGAGTTGCCGGCGTTTCGGGAGCAGGTGGAGTAGGGGCGTTTTTCCTCTCCTCAACCCCGCTCCTCAAACGCCGGAGGGGCTGAGTAGTTCAGCCCCTCCGGCG
>NZ_JBSGYY010000072.1:0-20059 GCF_053610705.1 Streptomyces sp. NPDC054872
GGCTGACATCTGTCAGCCCGTCCGGCGATTGAGGACGAACTCGGCGGAGCCGGTGATGACGGCGCCGGATAACGTCGACCCCATGCAAGACCAGCCGCCAGCCCCCGCAGGGGCACACGCGACCCCGCCCGAGGCCCAGGGGCCAGAACTCTTCACCTGGGAGTTCGCCACCGACCCCTACCCCGCCTACGCCTGGCTCCGCGAGCACGCGCCCGTGCACAAGACGCGGCTGCCCAGTGGCGTGGAGGCCTGGCTGGTCACCCGGTACGCCGACGCCAAGCAGGCACTCGCCGACCAGCGGCTCAGCAAGAACCCGGCCCATCACGGCGTCTCCGCGCACGCGAAGGGCAAGACCGGCATCCCCGGCGAGCGCAGCGCCAACCTCATGACGCATCTGCTCAACATCGATCCGCCCGACCACACCCGCCTGCGCCGCCTCGTCTCCAAGGCCTTCACCCCCCGCCGTATCGCCGAGTTCGCGCCCCGCGTGCAGGAGCTGACCGACCGGCTCATAGACCAGTTCGTGGAGAAGGGGGAGGCCGACCTCATCCACGACTTCGCCTTCCCGCTCCCCATCTACGCGATCTGCGACCTGCTCGGCGTGCCCCGCGAGGACCAGGACGACTTCCGCGACTGGGCGGGGATGATGATCCGGCACGGCGGCGGGCCCAGGGGAGGGGTCGCCCGGTCGGTGAAGAAGATGCGCGGCTATCTCGCCGAGCTGATCCACCGCAAGCGCCTGGAACCCGGCGACGACCTCATCTCCGGGCTCATCCGCGCCTCCGACCACGGCGAGCACCTCACCGAGAACGAGGCCGCCGCGATGGCCTTCATCCTGCTGTTCGCCGGCTTCGAGACCACCGTCAATCTGATCGGTAACGGCACGTACGCCCTCCTCACCCACCCCGAGCAGCGCGAGCGGCTCCAGGCCTCCCTCAGGGAGGGCGACACCGCGCTCTTGGAGACGGGACTCGAGGAACTCCTCCGCTTCGACGGGCCCGTCGAACTCGCCACCTGGCGGTACGCCACCGAGCCGCTGACCGTCGGAGGGGAGGACATCGCCGCCGGCGACCCCGTCCTCGTGGTCCTCGCAGCCGCCGATCGCGACCCCGCACGATTCGACCGACCGGACACGCTCGACCTCTCCCGCCGCGACAACCAACACCTCGGCTACGGCCATGGCATTCATTACTGTCTCGGCGCACCACTGGCCAGGCTCGAAGGGCAGGCCGCCCTCGCGACCCTCCTGCGGCGCCTCCCTGACCTGCGTCTCGCGGCGGAACCTGGTGATTTGAGGTGGCGTGGCGGCCTCATCATGCGTGGACTCCGCACGCTTCCCGTGGAGTTCACACCCGCACAGCAGAGCAAATAATCGGCGAATGAGAAGCCCCCGAAACGACGTTTAGCTGACGGACCGTCAAGACTGTGACTTTCACGTGATCTCCGCTGCATCGACTTGTGACAAGCGTTCGACTGCCGCTACGTTCACCGACGACTCGGCATCCCGTGCCGCAGTCGTCGCTCCAGTCACGCGAAAGGCAACCGCATGCTCTCCGGCAATGGTCGTCACCGACGCCCCCGCCAGGCCCCGGCCCTGATCGTCGCGGCAGGAGTGGCGGGGTCGGCCATCGCCATCCCGCTGCTCGGCGCCACCAGCGCGAGCGCGGCGGACACCGCCACGTGGGACAAGCTCGCGGAGTGCGAGAGCGGCGGAGCCTGGAGCGCGGACGCGGGCAACGGCTACTACGGCGGACTCCAGCTCTCGCAGCAGACCTGGGAGGAGCACGGCGGCCTCGACTTCGCACCGAGCGCCGATCAGGCGAGCCGTTCGCAGCAGATCTCCGTGGCCGAGAAGGTCCTCGACGACCAGGGGACCAAGGCCTGGCCGAGTTGCGCGCCGGTCGCGGGGCTCACCCAGGACGGCGCCGCCGCCGACGTCGACCCGGGCGCTCCGATCGCGATTCCTTCTGGCGAGCCGTCGGAGTCGAGTGACTCCAAGGACTCGGAGGGCTCGACGGACTCGAAGGGTCCGAAGGACTCGAAGGGCTCCGGTGAGTCCGACGAGCCGTCCGAGTCGGTCGAGCCCTCGGACGATGCCGAGCCGTCCCAGAAGCCCGACGCCGACGACGCGTCACGAGACAAGAATCACGACGACTCGGGCAAGTCGGATGACTCGGGTGACTCGACCAAGTCCGGCGACCCGGACAAGTCCGGGCGCGACGAGGACACTTCGCCCGCCGCCGAGCCTTCCACCGGCGAGGGCGAAGGCCGCCACCGCGGCGGCAGCGCCGACGACGAGGCATCCGAAGGCTCCGCGCGCGAGGGTTCGGGCCGGCACGCCTCCCGCGGCGACGAGCGCGAGCACGACGTCTCCGACGGGACGTACACGGTCCGCTCCGGGGACAGCCTCTCGGTCATCGCCGACGACCTCGACGTGAAGGGCGGGTGGACCGAGCTGTACGCCGGGAACGAGAAGTCCGTCGGCTCCGACCCCGATCTCATCCTTCCCGGTCAGAGCCTCGATTTGGGCGAAAAGTAAGGGTAGTTGACGAGTCGCTTTGCGCTCGTTGTCCCAATTGGCGTAAGTGAGACATGGGTCTCAGAAGCCCTGATCGTCTTTGGAAATCGGCCGTTGGCATGACTACGGTCGTGACCGCTCGCCACAGCGGGCCCCGCCGGTCGGTACGCCGAGTCCTGCCAACGGCCGTTCGGGAACAGTCGTCGCGCAAGCGCCGTAGGCAGGAGCGGGGGAACCAAGGTTTCCGCCGGGCCCGGCCGTTGAACGGCCTCGCGAGAGCGAGGCGGGGAGACGGCCAGGAACGGCTAGGGGTTAAGTCGCGCTCAGGAAGCGCGGCCGGGCAACTTCATCGGCCCGAACCCGACAGCTCACCTCGCAGGCGTCGGTGAGGGGATCACTCATGCTGTTTTCCAGCAAGGGCAAGCACCGCCGCCCGTCCAAGGCCACCCGCGTCGCCACGCTCGCCGGCGTCACCGGTGTCGCGGTCGCAGCCCCGCTGATGGCGGCCGGCCAGGCCTCCGCCGCCACGAACTCCGAGTGGGACGCCGTCGCGCAGTGCGAGTCCGGCGGCAACTGGTCGATCAACACCGGCAACGGCTACACGGGCGGCCTGCAGTTCTCGTCGTCCACCTGGGCCGCGTACGGCGGCACGAAGTACGCGCCCACCGCCGACAAGGCCTCCAAGGCCCAGCAGATCGAGATAGGCGAGAAGGTCCTCGCGGGTCAGGGCAAGGGTGCCTGGCCGAGCTGCGGCGTCGGCCTCTCGGGCGCCTCCAACGAGGGTGGCGGTGCGCAGGAGAGCGCCCCGCAGCAGACCCAGGAGCAGCCCAAGAGCCAGCCCAGCGCCCAGACCGAGCAGCCGCAGCAGGCCGCTCCGAAGGCCGAGGCCGCCCCGAAGGCCGAGTCCAAGAAGACCGTCGAGACCCCGACCGGCAAGACGGTCAAGAAGGGCGACGGCGAGTACAAGGTCAAGAAGGGCGACACCCTCTCCAAGATCGCCGATGCCAAGGACGTCAAGGGCGGCTGGCACAAGGTCTACAAGCTCAACGGCGACATCATCGACAACGCCGACATGATCTACCCCGGCCAGCAGCTCCACCTGAGCTAGGACGCCGGGGGAGGCGGGCGGCGCTTCGGCGGAGGCGCCGCCCGCCCCACCCCCCGTCCCCACGGGTCCACCCCGTCCCGGTGCGCGTATCCCCCGTACGCACCGGGGCGGGGTATGTTTGTTCCGTTCGTAAACATTTCGCTCTCGGTTTGTCCACAGGACGGTCGGTCGGCTGGCTGTTGTCCGGGAGCCGGTTAGGCTCGTGTCCGCGAGGCCAACGCCTCGCGTACCCGCGTCACATCCCAGAAGGAGATGCTCGTGCCGTCCATCGACGTCGTCGTAGCCCGGGAAATCCTGGACTCCCGAGGCAACCCCACGGTCGAGGTCGAGGTCGGCCTCGACGACGGCAGCACGGGTCGTGCCGCCGTTCCGTCCGGTGCGTCCACCGGTGCTTTCGAGGCCATCGAACTCCGTGACGGTGATCCCAACCGTTACATGGGCAAGGGCGTGGAGAAGGCCGTCCTCGCCGTCATCGAGCAGATCGGCCCGGAGCTCGTCGGGTACGACGCCACCGAGCAGCGCCTGATCGACCAGGCGATGTTCGACCTCGACGCCACCGACAACAAGGGCTCGCTCGGCGCCAACGCCATCCTCGGCGTCTCGCTCGCCGTCGCGCACGCCGCGTCGGAGGCCTCCGACCTCCCGCTCTTCCGCTACCTCGGCGGCCCGAACGCGCACCTGCTGCCCGTTCCGATGATGAACATCCTGAACGGCGGGTCGCACGCCGACTCGAACGTCGACATCCAGGAGTTCATGATCGCGCCGATCGGCGCCGAGTCGTTCTCCGAGGCCCTGCGCTGGGGCACCGAGGTCTACCACACGCTGAAGAAGGTCCTGAAGGACAAGGGCCTCTCCACGGGCCTGGGCGACGAGGGCGGCTTCGCCCCGAACCTGGACTCCAACCGCGCCGCGCTCGACCTCATCCTCGAGGCCATCAAGCAGGCCGGTTACGTCCCCGGCGAGCAGATCGCGCTCGCGCTCGACGTCGCCGCGTCCGAGTTCTACAAGGACGGCTCGTACGACTTCGAGGGCAAGTCCCGCTCGGCCGCCGAGATGACCGAGTACTACGAGGAGCTCGTCGCCTCGTACCCGCTCGTCTCCATCGAGGACCCGCTGTTCGAGGACGACTGGGCCGGCTGGAACGTCATCACCGAGAAGCTGGGCGACAAGGTCCAGCTCGTCGGCGACGACCTCTTCGTCACCAACCCGGAGCGCCTCGCCCGCGGCATCGAGGAGAAGTCGGCCAACGCCCTCCTGGTGAAGGTCAACCAGATCGGCTCGCTGACCGAGACCCTCGACGCCGTCGAGATGGCCCAGCGCAGCGGCTTCAAGTGCATGATGTCGCACCGCTCCGGTGAGACCGAGGACGTCACCATCGCCGACCTCGCCGTCGCCACCAACTGCGGCCAGATCAAGACCGGCGCCCCGGCCCGCTCCGAGCGCGTCGCCAAGTACAACCAGCTGCTCCGTATCGAGGAGATCCTGGACGACGCCGCGGTGTACGCGGGCCGTTCGGCGTTCCCCCGCTTCAAGGGCTGAGCACCTCCGGTCCTCGGCTCCGCTGAGTAGATACGTACGTCCCCGTACTCGGTCCCGTACCGTGTGCGGGGACGTTCGTACGTATCGGGGAGGCGGCACACATGGCCGTGAAGGACCGCGACCGGTTCTCCACCGCGACCAGGCTGCGGCTGCTCGGCGAGCAGACCGCGGAGCGTGTCTACCGCTCCCAGACCAAGCGCCAGGCGCGCCGCTCCCGGCTCACGGGACGCGCCGCGCTTCTCGCGCTCGTGCTGTGTTCGCTGGTCGTCGCGCTCGCCTACCCGATAAGGCAGTACGTCTCCCAGCGCGCCGAGATCGCCGACCAGCGCAAGGAGCAGGCCGAGCGACGCGAGCACGTCGAGAGGCTGAAGGACGAGAAGGCCCGCTGGCGGGACGACGCGTACGCGGAGCAGCGCATCCGGGACCGGCTGCACTATGTGATGCCGGGCGAGACCGGCTACACGGTGGTCGACCCCGAGGCGGCGAAGAAGCAGCGCTCCGACCAGGGGGCCGCCGCCAGGCCCTGGTACTCGAACGTCTGGGACGGCGTCGACAAGGCGGACCGCCCGGCCGAGGACTGACCTCCTCCCACCACTACCTCTCGCATACCTCGTGTAGCGAACCGATCGAAAGACAGGCATGGAAACGCCCCCGCCGACCACCCCGCGCACCGAGCCCACCGACGCCGACGTCGAGGCATTCAAGCAGCAGCTCGGCCGCCCGCCGCGCGGCCTGCGGGCCATCGCCCACCGCTGCCCGTGCGGGCAGCCGGACGTCGTCGAGACGGCGCCGCGCCTTCCCGACGGGACGCCGTTCCCGACGACGTACTACCTGACGTGCCCGCGGGCCGCGTCCGCGATCGGCACCCTTGAGGCCAACGGCGTCATGAAGGAGATGTCGGAGCGGCTGAAGACGGACCCCGAGCTGGCGGCCGCCTACCGCAAGGCGCACGAGGACTACATCGCGCGCCGTGACGCCATCGAGGTACTCGAGGGCTTCCCGAGCGCGGGCGGCATGCCGGACCGCGTGAAGTGCCTGCACGTCCTGGTCGGTCACTCCCTGGCCGCGGGCCCTGGCGTGAACCCGCTGGGCGACGAGGCGATCGCCATGCTCCCGGAGTGGTGGCGCAAGGGCGCGTGCGTGTCCCTTCCGGAGGGTGAGCCCGCGGGGGAGAGCGCATGACCCGCGTGGCGGCCATCGACTGCGGCACGAACTCCATCCGCCTCCTTGTGGCGGACGCCGACCCGCTGACCGGCGAACTCGTCGACCTGGACCGCAGGATGACGATCGTCCGCCTCGGTCAGGGCGTGGACAAGACGGGCCGTCTGGCCCCGGAGGCCCTGGAGCGGACCTTCGCGGCGTGCCGCGAGTACGCCGAGGTCATCAAGGCGCACGGCGCCGAACGCCTGCGCTTCGTGGCGACCTCCGCGTCCCGCGACGCCGAGAACCGCGACGACTTCGTACGCGGGGTCCTGGACATCCTCGGCGTCGAGCCGGAGGTCATCAGCGGTGACCAGGAGGCCGAGTTCTCCTTCACGGGGGCGACGAAGGAGCTGACGGGCAGCGACCACCTCGCCAAGCCGTACCTCGTCGTCGACATCGGCGGCGGCTCCACGGAGTTCGTCGTCGGCGACGACACCGTCCGCGCGGCCCGCTCCGTGGACATCGGCTGCGTGCGCCTCACGGAGCGGCACATCCGCTCCGACCCGCCCGCGCCCGCCGAACTCGACGCCGTCCGGGCCGACATCACGGCCGCGCTCGACCTCGCCGAGGAGACGGTGCCGATCCGCGAGGCCCGCACGCTGGTCGGCCTCGCGGGCTCGGTGACGACGGTGTCCGCCATCGCGCTCGGCCTCGACGCGTACGACTCCGCGGCGATCCACCACTCCCGTGTCTCCTACGAGCGGGTGCGCGAGATCGCCGCCCGTCTTGCCGGGTCCACGCACGACGAGCGGTCCGCGATCCCGGTGATGCATCCGGGGCGTGTGGACGTCATCGTGGCGGGCGCCCTCGTCCTCCTTTCGATCATGGAAAGGACCGGCGCGGAGGAGGTCGTCGTCAGTGAGCACGACATCCTCGACGGCATCGGCTGGTCGATCGCCTGAGCGCCTCATGTAGCGTCTGAGCGGCTGATGAGGGGCCCGGAAGGGCCCTCGACGACATGTCGTCGGGAAAGTTCGTGAAGTTCTTCACAAGGAAATCGGCTCGGTTGGACGATGTTCAGGGGTTCTGGACCCCTAAAAGTGATCCGAGAGGGCCTCGCGACCCACGACAGTGAAGGTTCGGGAGTGCGTCCGGAGGGTGGGCCCGGCGCGTGGTCCACTGCGCTCGAGGGGCCAGAGCGGCAGCTCACAAGGGGTGCACAACGTCTCGGGTTGTCCCGTGGTTCCCCTGGGGCTCTATGGCCTGCGTCACGTGGGCGGCGAAGTGTAGCAGAGGGTCCACCCATGCTTGTGAAGGGGCGCACGAGCGACCCCCGCCGGGCAGGTGGATACTCGATGGCATGAGCACCACGGAGCGTCCCAGGATCCTCGTAGTAGGCGGTGGGTACGTAGGCCTGTACGCAGCTCGGCGCATTCTCAAGAAGATGCGCTACGGAGAGGCGACCGTCACGGTCGTCGACCCCCGGTCGTACATGACCTACCAGCCCTTCCTCCCCGAAGCCGCCGCCGGCAGCATTTCGCCTCGGCACGTCGTCGTCCCGCTGCGACGCGTGCTGCCCAAGGCGGAAGTTCTGACCGGCCGGGTCACCACCATCGATCAGGACCGCAAGGTCGCGACGATCGCCCCCCTCGTGGGCGAGGCGTACGAGCTGCCTTTCGACTACCTGGTCATCGCGATGGGCGCGGTCTCCCGCACCTTCCCGATCCCCGGCCTCGCCGAGCAGGGCATCGGCATGAAGGGCATCGAGGAGGCCATCGGCCTGCGCAACCACGTCCTCGAGCAGCTGGACAAGGCTGACTCCACGACGGACGAGGACGTCCGCCGCAAGGCGCTGACCTTCGTCTTCGTCGGCGGTGGCTTCGCGGGTGCGGAGACCATCGGTGAGGTCGAGGACATGGCCCGCGACGCGGCCAAGTACTACAACAACGTGAAGCGCGAGGACATGCGCTTCGTGCTCGTCGACGTGGCGGACAAGATCCTCCCCGAGGTCGGCCCGAAGCTCGGCCAGTACGGCAAGGAGCATCTCGAGGGCCGCGGTGTCGAGGTCTACCTCAAGACCGGCATGGACTCCTGCGTGGACGGCCACGTGGTCCTGAACAACGGCCTCGAGGTCGACTCCAGCACCATCGTGTGGACGGCCGGCGTCAAGCCGAACCCGGCGCTCGCCCGCTTCGGTCTGCCGCTCGGCCCCCGTGGCCACGTCGACACCCAGACGACCCTCCAGGTCCAGGGCACCGACTACATCTGGGCCGCGGGCGACAACGCCCAGGTGCCGGACATGGTCGGCCGCAAGGCCGGCAACGAGAACGCCTGGTGCCCGCCGAACGCCCAGCACGCGCTGCGTCAGGCCAAGGTCCTCGGCGACAACGTGATCTCCGGCATGCGGGGCTTCCCGCAGAAGGAGTACAGCCACGCCAACAAGGGTGCGGTCGCCGGTCTCGGCCTGCACAAGGGCGTCGCGATGATCGTCATGGGCAAGATGAAGATCAAGCTCAAGGGCCGTCTGGCCTGGTACATGCACCGCGCGTACCACGGCATGGCGATGCCGACGTTCAACCGCAAGATCCGGGTCTTCGCGGACTGGACGCTCGCGGTCTTCCTCAAGCGGGAGGTCGTCTCGCTGGGCGCCATGGAGACGCCGCGCGAGGAGTTCTACGAGGCCGCCAAGCCCGCGCCGAAGCCCGCCGCGGCCAAGGCCGAGCCGGTCGCCGCCGGGTCCGAGGAGAAGGCCAAGGCCTCCTGACCTCCGGTCCCTGAACAGCCCCGAGGGGGCCGCCCGCCATCCGTGGTGCGGGCGGCCCCCTCGGGTTTTTCCGTCCCCGTATGCATGGTGCTTACACTTATTTTGCCGATCCGTGACGCGGCAACGGGACTGCGCAAGAGTCCCGTTGGTGTTTACGTGGTGTTGAGCTGTCCGGGATCGCCATCACGGAGGTGTGCGCCATGCCACACGCCGCACTGCGGCTTGAGAGCCTCGCCGAACAACTGCTGGGAGCCCCGCTCCCCGTGCGCATCCGCGCCTGGGACGGTTCGGAAGCAGGCCCGCCGGGTGCCCCCGTCCTCGTCGTACGCAGCCGTCGGGCCCTGCGCCGCCTGATGTGGAAGCCGGGCGAGCTGGGCCTGGCCCGCGCCTGGGTGGCCGGGGACCTGGACGTCGAGGGCGATCTGTACGCCGCGCTCGACCGGCTCGCCGGGTTCATCTGGGAGCGCGACGAGGACGCCAAGAGCCTCAGGGAGTCCCTGCGCGACCCGCGGTTCCGCGCCGCGGCCCGCAGCCTGGTCGGCCTCGCCGCGCCCTTCCTGCCGCCCGCCCCGCCGCCGGAGGAGATGCGCGGGCGCGGCCGTCTCCACCTGCACACCAAGCGCAGCGACCGGCAGGCCATCAGCCACCACTACGACGTGGGCAATGACTTCTACGAGCTGGTGCTCGGCCCCTCGATGGTCTACTCGTGCGCGTACTGGGGGGACGGTGAAGAGGCAACCTCCACCCTTGAGGACGCTCAGCGCGACAAGCTCGAACTCATCTCCCGCAAGCTCGCCCTGAAGCCCGGCATGCGGCTCCTGGACGTCGGCTGCGGCTGGGGCTCCATGGCGATCCACGCGGCCCGCGAGCACGGCGTCACCGTCGTCGGCGTCACGCTCTCCCAGGAGCAGGCCGCGTACGCCAGGAAGCGCATCGCGGAGGAGGGCCTGACCGACCGGGTCGAGATCCGCGTCCAGGACTACCGCGACGTGCGCGACGGCCCGTACGACGCCATCTCCTCCATCGGCATGGCCGAACACGTCGGCGCCGAGAAGTACTTGGAGTACGCACACGACCTGCACGCCCTGCTGAAGCCGGGCGGACGGCTCCTCAACCACCAGATCGCCCGCCGCCCCCAGGCCGACGAGTCGACGTACGAGGTCGACGACTTCATCGACGCCTATGTCTTCCCCGGCGGCGAGCTCGCCCCCGTGGGGTCCACGGTCGCGCAGCTGGAGCGCGCCGGGTTCGAGGTGCGTGACGTGGAGGCGATCCGTGAGCACTACGCCCTCACCCTGCGCCAATGGGTCGCCAACCTGGAGGCCCGCTGGCAGGAGGGCCAGCGGCTCACCTCGCCGGGCCGCGCCCGCATCTGGCGCCTCTACATGGCGGCCTCCGCGCTGTCCTTCGAGCGCAACCGCATCGGCGTCAACCAGGTCCTCGCGGTGAGGACCCCGGAGGCGGGCACCTCCGGCATGCCGCTGCGGGCCCGCACCTGGCAGTAGGACGTACGCGAGCGGGGCCCCGGACGAAGGGTCGTCCGGGGCCCCGCTCCTGTCGCCTGCCGGGGGCTACTCGCTCTTGATCGCCATCAGCGGATTCAGCTTGGCCGCGCTGCGGGCGGGCCACATCGCCGCGAGGACACCGACCAGACCCGCGATGCAGAGGAAGATCGCGATGCGGCCGACCGGGACCTCCATGGCGTACGTCTTCACCGTGCCGGAGATGCTGTTGCCCGCGGCCCAGCCCATGAAGAGGCCGAGACCGATGCCGAGCACCGCGCCGAACAGGGAGATCAGGACCGCTTCCAGGCGCACCATCTGCTTGACCTTCGCGCGGTCGAGGCCGATGGCCCGCATCATGCCGATCTCGTGCTTCCGCTCGAAGACCGACATGGCGAGGGTGTTGATGACGCCGAGCACCGCGATCAGGATGGCCATCGCGAGCAGGCCGTAGAGCATGTTCAGCATCAGGTTGATCGCGCCCGCGATCTCGTTGCTGATCGCGTCCTTGTCCTGGATCTTGATGGCCGGGTTGTCGCCGAGGGCCTTGACGATGGCGTCCTCGGACCCGTCGGAGACGCCGCCCTTCATCTTCACGAGGACCTGCTCGTCGGCGATCTTCGACAGATGCGGGTCGACCACGGCGAGCGGCGTGAACAGACCGCTGATCATCTCGTTCTGCTCGTAGACACCGGCGATCTTCAGCTTCACCGTCTTGTCGTCGTCGAACTTCACCGGGACGGTGTCGCCCGTCCGCAGGTTCTTCTTGTCCGCGGTCTCCTTGTCGACCAGCGTGGACTCGCCGGTCAGGTTCGCCAGGGAGCCGCTGCTGAAGTCCAGGCTCGCCAGCTTGCCGAAGTCCTTCTCGTCGACGCCCGAGATCTTGCTGTACGAGCCGTCCAGCTCACCGTAGGCCGCGCGCAGCGGGCTGCTCGCCTCGACCTCGGGCAGCTTGTCCAGCTTCTCGCGGACCTCGGGGGTCAGCGGCTGGTAGTTCGCCATGGAGACGGTGTAGTCGGCCTTCAGGGAGCCCGCGGCCATCTTGTTGATGGCGCTGCTCATCGAGGTCGCGACCACCGTCATCGCCGTGATGAGGGTCAGGCCGATCATCAGGGCTGCCGCGGTGGAGGCCGTGCGGCGCGGGTTGCGCACCGCGTTGAGCCGGGACAGCTTGCCCGTGACGCCGAACGGCTTGAGGAGCGGGGCCGACGCGGCGATGAACGGGCGCGACAGGAGCGGGGTGAGGACGATGACGCCGACGAGGATCGTCGCTGCGCCGCCGGCCATCACGTAGTTGTCGTCCATGAACAGCATGACCGTGCCGAGGGCGACGATGATCGAGCCGATGGTGTTGCGGACGACGAGGCCGCGCGTGGTCGGCGTCGCGTGGACGCTGTTCATCGCGGCGACCGGCGGGATCTTCGCGGCGCGGCGGCCCGGCAGCCAGGCGGCCAGCATGGTCACGACCACGCCGATGATCAGGGAGACCACGATCGTGGTCGGGGCGATGACGATCGGCCCGTCGGGCAGCGAGGCGCCCGCGGAGTTCATCAGGGACTCCAGGCCCATGGCCACGCCGATGCCGAGCGCGAAGCCGGTCACGGCGGCCACCAGGCCCACCAGGAACGCCTCGATGAGCACGGAGCGCGTCACCTGACGGCGCGAGGCGCCGACGGCGCGCATGAGCGCGAGCTCCTTGGTGCGCTGGGCGACCAGCATGGTGAAGGTGTTGGCGATGATGAAGATGCCGACGAAGAGCGCGATGCCGGCGAAGATCAGCAGGACCTGGCTCATCGACTTGGTCTGCTCTTCGATCATCGTGTCCTGGTCGTCCGAGAGCTGGGCGCCGGTCACGGCGTCCGTGTCCTTCGGCAGGATCTTCTCGACCGAGCTCTTCAGCGCCGTCTCGGAGGTGCCCGCGGCGGCCTTCACGTCGATCTCGTCGTACTGGGTCTTGCCCAGAACCTCGAGCGCGGTGTCGTTGTCGAACACCACCAGGCTGCCGCCCGCGAGGACGCTGCCGTCGTCGGTGTCGAAGACGCCGCTGATCTTCGCGGTCTTCACCGGTCCGTCGGTGGAGTAGCGGACGGTGTCGCCGGTCTGGTAGCCGGTGCGCTCGGCGGTCCTTGAGTCGAGTGCGATGTCACCGGCGGACTTCGGGGCGGCGCCCTTGGTGAAGTCGTAGCGGGGGTCCTTGCCGCCCTTGCCGGGGTAGTAGTTGGCACCCGTGGTGCCCCACTCGCCGCCGACGAGCTTGCCGTCCTTGTCGGCGAGCGCGGTGAAGCCCGAGACGCCGCCGATCGCCGAGTCGGCGCCGGGCAGGTCCTGGGTCTTCTTCAGCAGGGCGTCGGTCAGCCGCGGCGGCGTCTTGGCCTCGCTGTCGTCACCGGACGCGTAGAAGGGGGAGCCGCCTTCGGTCTGTACGGCGACCGAGACGTGGTCGAAGCTCTTCGCCGACTTGTTCTTGTAGGCGTTGCCGAAGGTGTCGGTGAAGACGAGGGTGCCGGAGACGAAGGCGACGCCGAGCATGACGGCGAGCACCGTCATCAACAGCCTCGCCTTGTGCGCGAGCACGTTGCGCAGGGCGGTACGGAACATGGGTGTGAGTCCTGGTGGGGGAGAGGAGGGAGAGCCCCGAAGGGGCGCGGGGCTGCGTCCATTTGCGGCTCCGCCGCGTGGGCGCGACCAGCCACGGCGTACCCGCAGGGCGGAACCTGCCGACGCCGCTCGGAGCGCTAGCTCGTACGGCCCTTCGCGTCGAAGGACTTCATCCGGTCGAGCACGCCCTCGGCGGTCGGCGACAGCATCTCGTCGACGATCCGCCCGTCGGCAAGGAAGATCACGCGATCCGCGTACGCCGCGGCCACGGGGTCATGCGTGACCATGACGACGGTCTGCCCCAGCTCGCGTACGGAGTTGCGGAGGAACCCGAGGACCTCCGCACCCGAGCGGGAGTCCAGGTTTCCCGTGGGCTCATCGCCGAAGATGATGTCCGGTTGCGAGGCGAGCGCGCGGGCCACGGCGACGCGCTGCTGCTGGCCGCCGGAGAGCTCGGTGGGCCGGTGGGAGAGACGCCCGGCCAGGCCGACCATCGAGATGACCTGCTCCAGCCACTGCTTGTCGGGCTTGCGGCCCGCGATGTCCATCGGCAGCGTGATGTTCTCCAGGGCCGTCAGTGTCGGCAGCAGGTTGAAGGCCTGGAAGATGAAGCCGATCTTGTCCCGGCGGAGCTTGGTGAGCTGCTTGTCCTTGAGGGTGGAGAGCTCGGTCTCACCGATGCGCACGGAGCCGCCGCTGAAGCTGTCGAGCCCCGCGACACAGTGCATCAGGGTCGACTTGCCGGAGCCCGACGGGCCCATGATCGCGGTGAACTCACCCTGCCGGAAGTCGACGGAGACATGGTCCAGGGCGACCACCTGGGTCTCGCCCTGTCCGTACACCTTGGAGAGGTCCGTGGCGCGTGCGGCCACCGCGGTGCTGCGGGCGGCGAAGGGGGTGGTGGTCACGGGGCGGTGCTCCTGTCGGGACGACGAGTGGGGACGTACTCCATGGTGCTGGCAGATCCGCGCCGTGTAGTCAGCCGCTGTTCCGGTTCCGAGGGCCCTCTGCAGTCGGACTCCGGGAGCCCGTGTCATACCTGGGGATGACCCCCGCCCCTGACGCAGGTAGCACTCACCAGTGACCCCCGCGCACCGCGTAGGCGGCTAAATTCCGTCATTCCGTACCGGAGGCCCCACAGCGGTGGAAGGGCCTGCGGCATGTACCGATGGGCCGTACCGGTGGCTGATGCACCCTCAGACGTCAATAAAATAAGACAACATCGGGCTGTTGTTCCGCTGTTCGGGGGACGCCTCCCGATAGGGTCGAATCACTTGATGCGGAGCCCATGGCCTGCCCGGATGGTGGAATGCAGACACGGCGAGCTTAAACCTCGCTGCCCCTAGCGGGCGTGCCGGTTCAAGTCCGGCTCCGGGCACCTCCGCTAAGGCCTCGGCGGGTACGTACGCCAAGGCATCAGCGCGCCGTTGAAGCGTGCCGCCGTGTGCAGATCCGCCTCGATCGCGGCCGCTGTCCCGCGCAGTGCGGGAAGCAGCGCTTCGACGGTCTCCTCCAGTGGCGCCGTCCCCGCGTGCTGGGCCACGTTCAGGGCGGCGATCACGTGTCCTTCCGCGTCCTTGATCGGTACGGCGACCGAGCGCAGGCCCTCCTCCAGTTCCTCGTCCGCGGTGGCGTGGCCGTCGGCCGCGGCGCGCTCCAGGATGTGGTGCAGGGCCGCCGGGTCGGTGACCGTGCGGCGGGTGAGGGGGCGGGGCGGGTCCGCCTTCAGGAGGCGCGCGCGGTCCGGCTCCGGGAGTCCGGCGAGCAGGACCCGGCCCATGGCGGTGGCGTAGGCGGGGAAGCGCGTGCCGAGCGTGATGTAGACGCTCATGACGCGGACCGTCGCCGCGCGTGCCACGTACAGGATGTCCGTGCCGTCGAGCACCGTCACCGACGCCGACTGGTGTACGCGGCCGGTCAGTTGACGCAGGTGCGGCTCGGCGATGTCGGCGAAGCCGAGGCCCGAAAGGCGGGCGTAGCCGAGTTCCAGGATGCGGGGGAGCGGGCGGTGGAGGCGGCCGTCGTGCGCCGCGTACCCCTCCTGTTCCAGGGTGTGCAGGCAGCGGCGTGCGGTGGCCCGTGGCAGGCCGGTGGCGGCGGCGATCGCGGTGAGCGGCAGGCCGTCGCCGTGCGCCCGGCCGAGGGCGCGCAGGACGGCGAGGCCGCGGGCGAGCGACTGGAGGAAGCCGGGGCCGAGTTCGGCCTTGGCGTCGGCCGTGTCCAGCGGCTGATCGGGCGTCAACTCCGCCTCCGCGTACGGCGGTACGGCAACCGGGAGGGACTCCAGGTGTGCCGCCTCCTCGCGCAGCCGTGGCAGTACGAGCTCCGCCAGGCCCCGCGCCGTGTGCCTGCTGGTGTGGCTCACCGCGGACAGGGCGTACCGCACGCGGCCCGCCGCGTCGCGCACCGGGACCGCCGTCGCGATCAGGCCCGGCTCGATCAGCTGGTCGTCCAGCGCCCAGCCCGTCCCGCGCGAGTGCCGCACCCGTGCCGTGAGGTCCGGGGGCGGGGACGCGGGGCCGGGCGGCAGCGCGGGGAAGGCGTGGGCCGTGGCGTCGGCGGGGCCGGCGGCCACGCGTGCCCGCCACCCCGCCCACGCCCCCTCGTCCCACTCGGCGGCGAACAGCGCGCCCGGCGCGCACCGTTCGGCGGGGAGCAGATCGCCGATGCGGAAGGCCACCGACATCGCGCGCCGCCGCGCCGCCTGCGTGACGAAGCGGACGCCGTCGCCGTCCGGCACCGCCAGGGACACCGATTCGTCCAGCTCGTCCGCGAGCCGGGCGGTGCGCGCCGCGACCTCGCCGCTCAGCCCGCTCGCCGCCAGGTAGGCGTTGCCGAGCTCCATCAGGCGCGGCGTGAGGTGAAGTTCCTGGCCCTGCTCGCGTACGTAACCGACGTGGACCAGGGTCGCCACGACCCGGTCCACCGTCGAGCGGGCCAGGCCGGTCGCACGCACGAGGTCGCCCGCCCTGGCCTGTTCGGCGACCGCGAGGGCGCGCAGCACCGCGAGACCGCGCTGCAGGGGGCGTACGGACTCTTCCGGCATGGCGCCGCTCCTCGCACGGGTGGGACACGGGTCGACAACGGATGCCCCGCAAACCGTTGACAGCCGCTGGGTCCGGTCGGAGACTCCCGTCAGCACATTATGAACGAAAGTTCACCAGGCGAACAAGTGGAGGGGTCGGCCGATGCGCACCACCGTCGGAATCATCGGAGCCGGACCGGCGGGCCTGCTCCTCGCCCGCCTGCTGCACAACGCGGGCATCGATTCCGTCGTCCTGGAGACCCGGGACCGCGCCTACGTCGAACAGCGTCAGCGCGCCGGAATCCTGGAACAGGGCACCGTCGACGTCCTGCGCGAGGCGGGCGCCGCCGCCCGCATGGACCGCGTGGGCATCCCGCACGACGGCATCGAACTGCGCTTCGACCGGCGCAGGCACCGCGTCGACTTCCCCGCGCTGACCGGCGGCCGGTCCGTGATGGTCTACGCACAGACCGAGGTCTGCAAGGACCTCATAGCCCTCCAGCTCGCCGCCGGCGGCCCGTTGCTCTTCGAGGCCGAGGCACTCGCCGTCGAGGGCGCCGAGACCGAGAACCCACGCGTCCGCTTCCGCCACCAGGGCCGCGAGGACGTCCTGGAGTGCGACTACGTGGTGGGCTGCGACGGCTCCTGGGGCGTGGCCCGCAAGGCCGTGCCCGCCGAAGCCGCCCGGGTCTTCGAGCGGACCTACCCCTTCGGCTGGCTCGGCATCCTCGCCGACGTGCCGCCCTCGCACGACGAGCTGGTCTACGCCCGCCACGACCGCGGCTTCGCCCTCCTGTCCATGAGGTCGCCGACCGTCACGCGCGCCTACCTCCAGGTCCCGGCAGGCACCGACGCCGCCGACTGGGGCGACGAGGAGATCTGGGACGAGCTCGATCGCCGCCTGGAGACCGATGACCCCGCCTGGACGCTGAAGCGCGGCCCCATCACCTCCAAGTCCGTCACCCCCATGCGCAGTCACGTCCACGAGCCCATGCGGCACGGACGCGTCTTCCTCGCCGGGGACGCCGCCCACATCGTCCCGCCCACCGGCGCCAAGGGCCTCAACCTCGCCGTCGGCGACGTCGTCACCTTCGCCCGCGCGCTCACCGAACTCCGCGACACCGGCTCCGACGCCCGCCTGGAGGCGTACTCGGAGACCTGCCTGCGCCGCGTCTGGCAGGCCGAGCGCTTCTCGTACGCCATGACCACGATGCTGCACCGCGCCCCCGATGCCACCCCCTTCGACGACCGCATCCAGCTCGCTCAGCTGGACCGCATCGCCACCGCCCGCGCGGCCGAGACCGACCTCGCGGAGAGCTACACGGGCTTCCCCCTCGACTGAGCCCGCACCGCCGCACCCCTGGAAAACCCCCGTCCCCCCGTCCCCACCAGGTCCCACAAAGAAGTGAGAGCCCCCGTGACCGCTCCCCCAGGTGCCGCGCCCCAGCGGACCTTCAGATCCGTCGCCCCCGTCATAGCCCTGTGCTGGCTCGTCGTCTTCTTCGACGGCATGGACGTCAACATCTACGGCGCCGTGATGCCGCACCTCATCGACGACAAGGACTTCGGCTTCACCACGTCGACCGCCGGCACCATCGGCTCCTGGACCACCTTCGGCATGCTCATCGGCGCCCTCGGCTGCGGCACGCTCACCGACTGGATCGGCCGCAAGCCGATGGTCACGGGCAGCGTCGCGCTGTTCTCGCTGGGCTCCGCGATCTGCGCGCTCGCGCCCACCGCCGCCGTCTTCGGAGGCGGCCGTTTCATCGCCGGGCTCGGGCTCGGCGGCCTGATGCCGATCAGCCTCGCGATCGTCGCCGAGTTCGCGCCGCCGCGCAGGGCCGCCCTCGCCACCGGCCTGATGATGACCTCGTACCACGCGGGCGGCATGGCGGCCACGGGCCTCGGACTCTGGCTCGGGCCCGACCACGGCTGGCGCGTCGTCTTCTGGGCGGGCGTGATCCCCGCGGCCGTCGCCATCCCCCTCGTACTCAAGTGGCTGCCCGAATCGCCCGGCGTGCTGCTCGCCAAGGGCCGCACGAGTGAGGCCGAGACCGTCGCCGCCCGGTACCTGCTGCCGGCCCCGACGCTCGCCGAGGCCCCCGAGGCGGGTGCCAAGGGCCGCTTCGCCGCCGTCGCCTCGCTCTTCGGGCCCGGCCGGCGGTTCGCGACCCCGCTCCTGTGGCTCGCCTCCTTCGCCGGACTGCTCCTCGTCTACGGGGTCTCCACCTGGCTCCCCGAGCTGATGCGCGCCTCCGGCTACTCGCTCTCCTCGTCCGTGACCTTCCTCATGGTGATCAACGCGGGCGGCATCGTCGGCATGCTCGTCGCGGGACGGATGGCGGACAGGTTCGGCGCCGTGCGGATCTCCGCGATCTGGTTCCTGCTCACCGCCTGCGGAACCTTCCTGCTCAGGGCCGAGCTGCCCCTCGGTGTCGCCTACGCGATCGTCTTCGTCACCGGCATCTGGCTCTTCTCGGCGCAGGTGATGGTCTACGCCTCCGCCCCGTCCGTCTACACGCCCGCCCAGCGCGCCACCGGGCTCGGCTGGATCACCGGCGTCGGACGCACCGGCGCCGTCGTCGGACCGTGGCTGGGCGGCGCCGTCGTCTCCGGCGGAAACGCGTCCCTCGGATTCACCACCTTCGCCGTGGCCGCGGTGCTCGGAGCCGTCGCGATCTCGCTGGTGCCACTCGTCCGGCGCAGCCGCCGCACCCCGGCCGACGAGGGCGTATCGCCCGCTCCACCGGGAACAGAGAGCACCGGGCCGGGCGTTCTTGGTCACAAGGAGGGAAAGATCCTCCCCAAGCACTAGGGTCTTCCTTTTGCCTACGCATTACTCTTGACCCAAAGCCACGCACGGTGGCCATGGAGGAGTGAAATGAGGAGCAGTAACCCGGTCTTCTCGCGACGGGGGTTCAGCCGCGACAACGGCTACGCGGGCTTCGGCCAGCAGCAGCCGCAGGCCGGGGGACCCGCCGTCGGGACGCAGACCCAGCAGGGCAACCCGTACGCGGGTGCCGGCCAGCAGGCGCCCACCAATCCGTACGCGACGAACCCGTACGCCCAGCAGGACCTGCAGCACGGCGCCCCCCAGGCGCCCGTAACCACCGCAGGCCGCATGACGATGGACGACGTCGTCCTGCGTACGGCCACCACGCTCGGCACGCTCCTGGTGACGGCGGCGCTCGCCTGGGCGCTGCTGCCGGTGGACGACGCCAACATCAGCAAGTCGTACGGCATCGCGATCGGCGCAGGCCTCGTCGCGATGGTGCTCGGCCTGGTGCAGGCCTTCAAGCGCAAGGCCTCGCCCGCGCTGATCCTGGCGTACGCCGCCCTGGAAGGTGTCTTCCTCGGTGTCGTCTCCAGCGTCGTCGACAACCGCATCGCGGACGGCGCGGCCATGCAGGCCGTGCTCGGCACGATGGCGGTCTTCGCCGGTGTCCTGATCGCCTACAAGGCGGGCTGGATCCGCGTCAACCGTCGCTTCTACGGCTTCGTGATGGCCGCGGCGATGGGCTTCCTGCTGCTGACCGCCGTGAACCTGCTGTTCGCGGTCTTCGGCGGCGGTGACGGCCTCGGCTTCCGCAGCGGCGGCCTCGGCATCGTCTTCGGCATCGCCGGCATCCTGCTCGGCGCGTGCTTCCTGGCCCTGGACTTCAAGCAGGTCGAGGACGGCATCGCGTACGGCGCGCCGAAGGAAGAGGCCTGGCTCGCGGCGTTCGGTCTGACGATGACGCTCGTCTGGATCTACCTGGAGTTCCTGCGTGTGATCGCCATCCTGCAGGGCAACGACTGACGCGCCTGATCCAGGCAGCGCCTGACATGGGCAGCAGCGAAGGGCCCCGCGGAACGCACGTTC
>NZ_JBSGYY010000073.1:0-1251 GCF_053610705.1 Streptomyces sp. NPDC054872
GCCGGGGGACCCGGCAACGGGCCCCACGCGCCCGGCCGTCCGGACCGGAGTCGTGGGACGGAGAGGCCCCGGCGCCACGTCATCACCCCGCTGCCCCGACCGGGGCCGGCACCGGGGGCTCCCTCTCAGCGCCGTGCCTGCGCCGTCGAGCCACGCACCACGAGCTCGGGCTGAAAGACGAACTCCGTGTGCTGTACGGGGTTGCCGTGCAGTTCCTCGAGCAGCGCGCCCACCGCGGCGCTCGCCATCGCCTGCACCGGCTGGCGCACCGTGGTGAGCGGCGGGTCCGTGAAGGCGATCAGGGGCGAGTCGTCGAAGCCGACGACGGAGACGTCGTCGGGCACCGAGAGGCCGCGCTCGCGCGCCGCCCGAACGGCACCGAGCGCCATCATGTCGCTGCCGCAGACAATCGCCGTGCACCCCTGGTCGAGCAGCACGCTGGCCGCCGCGTGGCCGCCCTCGACCGTGAACAGCGTGCGCTGCACGAGCTGTTCGGCCTCCCCCTGTGCCAGGCCGAGCAGATCGAGCAGCGCCGCCGTGAACCCCTCCGCCTTGCGCAGCGAGGGGACGTAGCGGGTCGGGCCGATGGCCAGACCGATCCGCTGATGCCCCAGGTCGACGAGGTGGCGCACCGCCATCCGCGCGGCCGCCCGGTCGTCGGGCGAGACGAAGGACACCGGGATGTGCTCGTTGTAGCCGTTGATCAACACGAACGGCACACCGCGGGCGTGCAGTTCGAGGTACCGGGTGGGGTCGGCCGTGGTGTCGGCGTGCAGCCCGGACAGGAAGACGATGCCGCTGACCCGGCGCTCCTCCAGCTGCTCGACCAGCTCGTCCTCGCTCGCCCCGTCCGGCATCTGGGTGCACAGCATCGGCGTGTAGCCGTGCCCGGACAGCACCTGTTCGACGACCTGCGCGAAGGCGGGGAAGATCGGGTTGCTGAGCTCGGGGATGACCAGACCGACCAGACCGGCGCTGTGCCGCTTGAGCCGCATCGGCCGCTCGTAGCCGAGGACGTCCAGGGCGGCGAGCACCCGGCGCCGGGTGCCGGCGGCCACCCCCGGCCTGCCGTTGAGCACCCGGCTCGCGGTGGCCTCGCTGACGCCGGACTGGGCCGCGATGTCCGCGAGCCGCGGGGCGCCGGGCCCGTGTGCCCCGGGGGGGGGCCGCCCCAGGGGGAGGGGGACACCCCCCCCCAGCCCGGGGGGTCGGCGGGGCCCGGCGCCGTACCCGCCGGGGTCTTCACCACGG
>NZ_JBSGYY010000073.1:1261-13090 GCF_053610705.1 Streptomyces sp. NPDC054872
CGGGGGGGGGGGGGGCGGCCCCCGGCCCCCCCCCCGGCGCGGCGGTGGCCCCCGGGGCGCGGGGGGCCCGCGCCCCCGCGGGCGGGGGCCGCGGGGCCGGCGCGCCGGGGCCCCCGGCCCGGTGCCCCCGGGGGGGCGCCCCGCGACAGGGGAAGGGTCACACCGCCCACCAGACGGTGGTGTCGGCGGGCAGCTCGACCTTCCCGTCCGTCGTCTCCACCTCGGCGTTGGCCAGCAGGATCCGGCCGGGAGCCGGGATCCGCACCGCTTCGCCCGTGGTGTTGGCCGTGCACACGAAGCCCGTACGCCGGAAAGCGAGGACACCCTCGGGGGCATCGAGCCACTCCAGCGAGTCGCCGGCGCCGAGCCCCGGCAGCTCCCGGCGCACGGCGAGCGCGCTGCGGTACAGCTCCAGGGTCGACGCGGGGTCGCCGGTCTGCGCCTCGACGCTGAGCTCGCCCCATCCCGCGGGCTGCGGCAGCCAGCTGCCGCCCGCGCCGAACCCGTGACTGGAGCCCTCGACGGTCCACGGGATGGGCACCCGGCAGCCGTCGCGGAACCCGTCCTGACCGTTCGCGCGGAGGAACGAGGGGTCCTGACGCACCTCGTCCGGCAGCTCGGTGACGTCCGGAAGACCCAGCTCCTCGCCCTGGTAGACGTACGCGGAGCCGGGCAGCGCCAGCATCAGGAGCGAGGCCGCGCGGGCACGGCGCAGGCCGAGCTCGCGGTCGCCCGCGGTGCGCAGCTGGGTGCCGAGCCCCGGCGGGTTGGCGAACCGCGTGGCGTGGCGGGTGACGTCGTGGTTGGAGAGGACCCAGGTGGCCGGAGCGCCGACCGGGCGCATCGCGGCCAGCGACACGTCGATGACCTCGCGCAGCTCCGCGGCGTCCCAGTGGGTGCCCAGATACTGGAAGTTGAAGGCCTGGTGCATCTCGTCGGGGCGGACGTAGGCGGCCGCGCGCTCGACGGTGGGGGTCCACGCCTCGGCGACGAGGATCTTCTCGCCCGCGTACTCGGTGAGGACCTTGCGCCAGCTGCGGTAGATCTCGTGCACGCCGTCCTGGTCGAAGAACGGCATGACATCGTTGCCCAGGAGCTTGAGCTGGTCGTGCGTGCCGATGTCGGGCAGGCCCTCGGCCTTGACCAGGCCGTGGGCCACGTCGACGCGGAAGCCGTCGACGCCCATGTCGAGCCAGAAGCGCAGGATCGAGCGGAACTCGTCGTGGACGGCGGGGTGTTCCCAGTTGAAGTCGGGCTGCTCGGGGGCGAAGAGGTGGAGGTACCACTCGCCGTCCGGTGTCCGCGTCCAGGCGGGGCCGCCGAAGACGGACTCCCAGTCGTTGGGCGGGAGTTCACCGTTCTCGCCCTTGCCCGGCCGGAAGTGGTAGCGCTCGCGGAGCGGGGAGCCGGGGCCCTCGCGCAGGGCGCGCCTGAACCAGTCGTGCCGGTCGGACGAGTGGTTGGGCACCAGGTCGACGATGACGCGCAGGCCCAGGCCGTGGGCGTCCCGCAGCAGGGCGTCGGCGTCCAGGAGGCTGCCGAACATCGGGTCGATCGCGCGGTAGTCGGCGACGTCGTAGCCGGCGTCGGCCTGCGGCGAGGAGTAGAAGGGGCTGAGCCAGACGGCGTCGACGCCGAGGTCCCTGAGGTAGGGCAGGCGGGCCCGGATGCCGTCGAGGTCACCCATTCCGTCACCGTTGCCGTCGGCGAAGCTGCGCGGGTAGACCTGGTAGATCACCGCGCCACGCCACCAGTCCGTGTGGGTGCCGGAGGCGGGGGCTGCAGGGGCAGCGAGATGCTGGGTCATGTCTTCCCTGAGATCGAGAGGTCGAGTGCGAGGGGGGTGTGCGTGTCCGAGGGGTGCGCGCCGTGTCAGGACTTCGTCGCGCCGGCCGTGAGGCCGGAGACGAGGTGACGCTGCACGAAGCCGAAGATCACCGCGGCGGGCACGGCGACGATCACCGCCGAGGCCGTCAGCGAGCCCCAGTCGCTGGTGTACTGGTTGACGAAGGTCTGCAGGCCGCCCGCCAGGGTGAGGTTCTCCTCGCCGGTCATGAAGGCGGAGGCGTAGGCGACCTCGGCCCAGCCGGTGATGAAGCTGTAGAAGCCGGTGACGGCGAGACCGGGCTTGGCCAGCGGCACGATGAGCCGCCAGAACGTGCCGAACGGATTCAGTCCGTCCACCCGTCCGGCCTCGTCGATCTCCACCGGGATGGTGTCGAAGTACCCCTTCATCATCCAGGCGCAGAAGGGCACGGCGATCGTCAGATAGGTGACGACGAGACCGACGGGCTGGTTGAGCAGGCCCAGGCTCGCCAGGAGGTTGTAGAGCGGCACGATGAGCACCGCGACCGGGAACATCTGGGTGATCAGCAGGAGCCACATCAGCGGCCGCATGCCCGGGAACTTGAAGCGGCTGACGGCGTAGCCGGTGGTCGCCGAGATGAAGACGCCGATCACCGTGGTGAGGCCCACGACGAGCAGGGAGTTGGCGAGCCAGCTCAGGAACTCGGTGTCGTTGACGACGTGGTCGTAGTTGCGGAACGTGAAGTCCTTGACCAGGTCGGTGGAGAACGCCTCGCTGGTCGGCTTGAACGAGGTGATGAGCAGCCACAGCGGCGGAAGCACCGCGGTGGCGGAGGCGACGAGCAGGCCCACGTGGAGCGCGACCGAGGCCAGTGGCCCGCGTTCGCCGCGCTCCCTGACCTTCTTGGGCCGGCGCGCGGACGAGGGGGCCGAGGCGGACGCGGACGACGAGGACTTCGGGTCGGTCATGGTGGTCACCACACTTCTCCCTGCTTGCGGAGCGCGCGGCGGTAGACGACCGCGAAGAGCGAAAGGAGCAGCAGAATGATGACGCCCCAGGCCGCGGATCCCGCGAAGTCGCGCGGACTCACGACGAACGAGAGCCGGTAGGCGTACGTCACCAGGATCTCGGTGGCGTCTCCCGGACCGCCCCGGGTGAGCAGGAAGATCACCGGGAACATGTTGAACGTCCAGATGCCGCTGATCAGGATCACGGTGCTGCTGACGGTCCGCAGGCCCGGCAGGGTGATGTGCCGGAAGCGCTGCCAGGCGTTCGCGCCGTCCATCTCCGCGGCCTCGTAGAGCTCACCGGGGATCGACTGGAGCCCGCCGAGCATGGCGACCAGCATGAACGGGACGCCGAGCCAGACGTTGACCGTGATCACCGAGAGCTTGGCCCACGTGGGGTCGTTCAGCCACGGGATCGCGTCGATGCCGCCCCCGGCGAGGATCTTGTTGAGGATGCCGTTCTTCTCGTTGAAGAGCAGCCGCCAGGTGAAGACGGAGACGAACGCCGGCACCGCCCAGGGCAGGATCAGCGCCATCCGGTAGAGGGAACGCCCCGCCAGCTTGCGGTTGAGCATGTTCGCCAGGATCAGACCGAGCGTGAAGGAGATCGCGACACAGGAGACGGTCCAGATGATCGTCCAGGTCAGCCGGTCCCAGAAGATGCCGTCGGAGAGGACGGCGGTGTAGTTGTCCAGGCCGACGGACTTGTAGGTCGCCGGGATGTGGTTCATGCCGATGGTGCGCTCGACGTTCGCCTCGTTGGCGTCGGTCGTCGACAGGTACAGGCCCCGCACCAGCGGGTATCCGATGATCACGCCGATGACGGCCACCACGGGGGCGACCATGGCCCAGGCGTACCAGTGGGTGGAGAGCGACCTGCGCAGTCGCCCCGGCGTCCTGCCGGTGTTACCGGTGTCGCCGGTCCGCCGGCCGCGGCCGCGGGCGCCCTTGGCGTCCGCGGCCCCGGCCAGAGACCGGCTGCTGTCAACAGCCATCTACTTGTAGTCCTTCAGGAGCTTGCGGTAGGCGTCGCCGACACCCTTCGCCCCGTCCTCGGGCGAGGTCTTGCCGCTGAGCACCTTCTCCATCTGCAGCCGGATCGGCTCGAACAGGGCGTTGGCCTGCGGGATCCACGGGCGCTCCACGGACTTGTCCACGGCCGGCTTGAAGAACTGCACCATCTGGTTGTCCTTGACGGACTTCACGTCGTACACGGAGGTACGGGTGGGCAGCAGGCTCAGCTTCTCGGTGGTCTGCTGCTGCACCTTGGCCGAGCTCATGTACTTGATGAACTCGTAGCTCGCGTCGAGGTTCTTGGATCCCGCGTAGGCGGCGAGGTTCCAGCCGCCCTGCGGGGCGGCCTGGCGGTCGCTGCCGCCGGGGACGGGGGCGATGCCGAGGTTGCCCTTGTCGCCCTTGAACTCCTTGCCCTGCATGGCTCCCTCGATGGACCACGGTCCGTCGAGGGCCATCGCGACATCGCCGTCCTTGAAGGCGTTGAGCTGGTTGTTGTAGCCGTCGCTCGCGTCGGTCGTGGCGGCCTTGGAGTCGACCAGGTCCTTCATGACCTTGAAGGCGGCGGCGCCCTCGGGGTCGTCGACGGTGATCTTCTTGCTCTTGGTGTCGAGGAGGTCGCCGCCCTCGCCGTAGAGGTACGGGAGGTAGTAGTACGGGTCGTCGCCGCGCAGGTAGAGGCCGGTCTTGCCGGACTTCGACTTGATCTTCTTCGCGGCGGTCTTCACCTCGTCGAAGGTCTTGGGGGCCTCGACGCCGGCCTCCTTGAGCATCTTCTTGTTGTAGAAGAGCGCCAGGGTGTCGATCGTCTGCGGGGCGGCGTAGGTCTTGCCCTTGAACTTGGTGCTCGCCGCGGCCTGCGGGAGGTAGTCGTCCGCCTTGTCGAGGGCGGGGGTGCCCTCCAGCGGAGCGAGGTAGCCCAGGTTGGCGAAGTCCGCGACCCAGGCGACCTCGGTGCGCATCACGTCGGGGGCGCCGGAGTTGCCGCCCGCGGCGTTCTTGAACTTGGCGTTGGCCTCGCCGAACGCGACGCTCACATAGTTGACCTTGACGTCCGGGTGGAGCTTCTCGAAGCCCTTGGCGAGCTTCTCGTAGGTCGCCTTCTCGGCGTCGTTCGAGGTGTCCCAGAAAGTGACGGTTCCGGACAGCTTGCCCGAACCCTTGTTGCCGCTGTCACCGTCATCGCCACCACACGCTGCCACTGTCAGGGCCAGGGTCGCGACCAGTGCGGTGGCCGCTATGCCACGCCGCATGTGAACTCCTTCAACTGATCCCGGAACAAGGGGAGGCGAAACCCCCAACAGAGCTGCCTCCTACGAGCCGCACTCGACGCGGCGCCGGGTTGCCAGGGAACGTAACAGGATTGAAAAGCGCCCGAAAGACCTTGCGGGAAATTTCTGCAAGGTCTGCTGATCGTTACCACCGTGTGTCCTTACGGTTGCGCTTGCCGCACGTGACAGGCCCTTGAGGTGGCAACAGTTGCCCCCAATGCACCCCGGATGTCCCGCAAGGTCCTTGCAGGACCGGAACTTTCTGCAAGCTTTCACAACCGGTGTGCATTACGGCGGATCACCGGTACAGTCCCCGCATGACCGCACGGCTCGTCGACATCGCAGCGCAGGCGGGGGTGAGCGAAGCCACCGTCAGCCGTGTCCTGAACGGCAAGCCCGGTGTGGCGGCGGCGACCCGCGAATCCGTCCTGGCCGCCCTGGACATGCTCGGCTTCGAACGCCCCTCGCGGCTGCGGCAGCGCAGCAGCGCCGGCCTGATCGGCCTGATCACTCCCGAGCTGGACAACCCGATCTTCCCCGCCCTCGCCCAGGTCATCGCCCAGGCCCTGACCCGCCAGGGCTACACGCCGGTCCTTGCCACCCAGACGCCCGGCGGCTCCACCGAGGACGAGCTCACCGACATGCTGGTGGACCGCGGCGTCTCCGGGATCATCTTCGTCTCCGGTCTGCACGCCGACACCACCGCCGACATGGAGCGCTACGAGGTGCTGCGCGGCAAGGGCGTGCCCTTCGTCCTCGTCAACGGCTTCTCCCCCAAGGTGCAGGGTCCCTTCGTCTCCACGGACGACCGCGCCGCTGCCCGGCTCGCCGTCACGCACCTCGCCTCACTGGGGCACACCCGTATCGGGCTCGCCGTGGGCCCCAAGCGTTTCGTGCCTGTCCTGCGCAAGATCGAGGGCTTCCAGATCGGCATGCGCGAACGCCTCGGGATGTCCCCCGCGGACTCCGAGCAGCTGATCGAGCACTCCCTCTACACGCTGGAGGGCGGCCAGGCCGCGGCGGGCACGCTGATCGGCCGTGGCTGCACCGCGATCGTGTGCGCCAGCGACATGATGGCGCTCGGCGCCGTCCGGGCCGCGCGGGAGCGGGACTTGCAGGTGCCGCGCGACATCTCGGTGGTCGGCTACGACGACTCGCCGCTCATCGCGTTCACCGATCCCCCGCTGACCACCATCCGCCAGCCGGTCCAGGCGATGGGACAGGCATCCGTGCGTACCCTTCTGGAGGAGGTCGGCGGAACTCCCGCCCCGCACAGCGAGTTCCTCTTCATGCCGGAGCTCGTGGTCCGCGGCTCGACGGCGTCCGGCCGGTCCGACCAGCCATCGGACGAGCACTGACGAGCAGGAGCACCCGTGCCCTCTGAGACCGAGATCGACGTCCTGGTGCTCGGCGGCGCCGGTGTGGACTCGATCGTGTACGTGCCCGAGCTGCCGCTCCCCCACGCCGACAGTTACATGGTGCCCGCGATCGACATGCGCGCCGGGCAGACCGGTGACTTCGTCGCGATGGGCGTGCGGGCCCTGGGGCTGCGCACCCATCACATCGACCTCATCGGCGACGATCACGAGGGCGATCTGGTCCGCGCGCTGCACCGCGAGCGCGCGATCCCCTTCACCGAGGTGCGCGGGGGCGGCGGCACCAAGCGCGCCGTGAACCTGGTCGGCCCCGACGGGCGGCGCCTCTCGCTGTACGACAAGAGCCGGGCACAGGGCACGGAACGGCTGCCCACGGCGACGGTCGAGGCCCTCGCCGCGGTGAGCAGACACGCCCACGTCTCCCTCACCCATCCCTGCGCCTTCGCCCTGCCCACGCTGCGCGCGGCCGGTGTGAGCATCTCGACCGACCTGCACGACTGGGACGGAGCCGAGCCGTACCACGAGGCCTTCGCCTACGAGGCCGACATCGTCTTCCTCTCGGCCACCGCCCTGACCGACCCGGAGAAGACCATGCGTCAGATCGCTTCGCGAGGCCGGGCCGAGGCGGTCGTCGCGACGGCCGGGGCCGAGGGGGCCCACCTCCTCGTCGACGGCGAGCTGTCCCACGTGCCGCCCGTCACGCCCCCGGCGCCCGTGGTGGACTCCAACGGCGCCGGTGACGCCTTCGCCTCTGCCTACCTCTTCGGCCGGCTGGCCGGCGAGTCCCCCCTGCGGTGCGCCCGCTACGGCGCGATCGCCGGAGCGTACGCCTGTACCGTCCCGGCCACGCGCACCGACGTCATCAGCAGGGAGCAACTGCTGTCCCTGGCCGCCGAGTCACCGGACGGGCCACCCGCAGGACCACCGCGGGCCTGAGCGACGATGGCCGGGTCCACCACGCAGCGACACGGAGGAAGAGACATGGCATCGCGGACCGACGTGCGCACCGGTCGTGTGCTGTACGGATGCATGGGGCTCGGCGGCACCTGGGACACCACGCCGTACGCCGCCGAGGACATCGCCACGGCCGAGGCCGCCGTGGACGCCGCGCTCGAGGCCGGCATCACGGTGTTCGACCAGGCCGACATCTACCGGCACGGCAAGTCGGAGGCGGTGTTCGGCGAGGTGCTCGCCAGGGCGTCAGGCTTGCGTGAACGCATCGTCCTGCAGACCAAGTGCGGCATCCGTCTGGCCGACGGCGACCGGCCCGGTCTGTACGACCTGCGCGGGCCGACCATCGTCCAGCGGGTCGAGGAGAGCCTCACCCGGCTGCGTACCGACGTGATCGACGTACTGCTCCTGCACCGCCCCGACCCGCTGACCGGGCCGGAGGAGATCGCGAAGGCGCTGGCCTCGCTGCACGGGCAGGGCCTGGTGCGCCGGTTCGGCGTGTCGAACATGAGCGCCGCGCAGATCGCCCACCTGCGGGCGCATGTGGACGTGCCGCTGGTCGCCAACCAACTGGAGATGAGCCTGGAGTGCCGCGACTGGGTGGAAGCCGGGGTGCTGGTCAACACCCCGGCCGCGGCCGACAGCGGTTTCCCGCACGGGACCCTCGAGTACTGCACGGCCAACGGCATCCAGCTGCAGGCGTGGGGAGCCCTCGCCCGGGGCCGCTTCACCGGCGGCGGCGAGACCCCGACCGCACGGCTCGTCGCCGATCTCGCCGCACGCAAGCGGACGACCCCGGAGACGATCCTCCTGTGGTGGCTCCAACGTCACCCGGCACAGATCGCCCCCGTCATCGGCACCAGCCGCCCGGACCGCATCCTCGCCTGCCGCGACGCCGTGCACCGCGAACCCGACCTCACCCACGAGGAGTGGTACGCCCTGTGGACCACCGCCCGCGGCGGCCCGCTGCCCTAGCCGCTCCTCCTACAGTCGCCGGACGATCTGCGCACCCACCCGCTCGACCGGCGTCCGGCTGTAGACGTGCACGAGGGCGAGGTGGAAGAGCGCCGGCGCGAGTGGAGCCCACCGGTGAACGCGGTCGGGCCGCAGTACGTACTTGATCACTGCCGCGGGGCGGAACGGCACGTAGTCGATGGTCTGGTGCTCCCACCTGTCGGCCACTCCCCTGCTCATCCGCGCCTGCAGGCCTTCGCGGGTCAGATCCTTCAGCCGCGCGTAGAAGTGGGCGCTCCAGTGGCGCTTCTCGATGTCCAGGACGAAGGCGAGCAGCTCCAGGGAGTACTCGTGCGGCTCGATGGCCAGCTCCTCGCGCATGCCGCGCCGGGCGACCGCGTGCAGGTCCGGGGCGCTCCGGCCGGACGAGTCGATGTGCCGTGACATCCCTTCGTTGACGGAGGAGTTCCACACCCCTGGCGCCATCCGGACCCGGTCACTGCGCCGGCTGACGACCAGCATGTCGTCGGCGGTCACCACGGCGATGTTGACGGCGAAACTGCACTGCAGGAACGCGGGGGCCCGCAGGGGGGCGTCCGGGTCGAGATGGCGGGAGCGGGGTGTGCCGCCGTCGGCCAGGCGGCGGTCCAGTTGCTGGGCGGCGAGGAAGGTGTAGTAGTCCGTCGGGCGCAGCCGCAGGTGGACTTCCGGGTGCTCGTCGAGTGCGGTCCGTGAGACGTCGAAGGACTCGACGGCGTAGCGAGGACCGTTCCACAGCGGTGTCCGGCCCTCGGCCCGTAACCGCGTGCTCTCCTCCTCGATCTCGTCGCGCCAGGCGACCATGTCGGGAGGCAGTTCGATCTCTTCGTCGAGCACCTGGATGTAGACGGCCTCGGCGGGGATGGTCGACTCGCCGTCCCCTTCGACGATCAGCGCCGAGGTATGCAGCGGACCCACCGAGAAGGTCCGCCAGGCGGGGCTTGACTCCTCGCGTTGCCTCAAGGTGCGCATCGCGCGGGCGGATCGGGTGCGCAGCCGGTACAAGCCGTTCTGCAACGGCTGCTGGAACAGCACCGCGAACAGCATTCCCAGGACGGCGCCGACGACGCCGTTCGCCACATCTATCCCGCCCATGTCAGCCAGCGTAGAGGGAAGTTGATCACTTCGGGTGCCGTATCGCTCGTTCCCCGTGGCCATAATCGACGCCGTGACCGAGCCCGATGTCGAAGTCCAGCCCCTTGTACGCCAGAAGGCCCGCAGCCTTGGAGCCGTCGGCGAGCGGTGGCTGGCCGGGCTGCCCGGCCTTCTCGGTGATCTGGAGCGGCGCTGGTCGATCGAGGTCGGGCCGTCGCTGCCCGGCGGGAGTGCCTCCTACGTGGCGCGGGCCAGGACCCGCGAGGGCCGGGACGCGGTGCTCAAAGTCGCCCTGCCCGCACCGGACTTCCCGAGCCAGGTGCGGACCCTGCGGCTCGCGGAGGGCCGCGGTTACGTGCGGCTCCTTGCCCACGACCTCGGCCGTCACGCGATGCTTCAGGAAGCGCTCGGCCCGTCGATGGACCGTCTCGGCCTCGCCCCCCGGCAGCAGCTGGAAACGCTGTGCGCCATGCTCCGGAGCGCCTGGCGGGTGCCCCGCGCCGAGGGACCGGTCGTCGACCCGGTCCAGGAGAAGGCCCGCGCCCTGGGTGAGATGGTCGGGCGACTGTGGGAGAGCCTCGGCCGGCCCTGCTCGGAGCGGGTGGTGGCGCAGGCGCTGACGTTCGCCGGCCGCCGTGCCGCCGCGTTCGATCCCGGCCGCTGTGTCGTGGTGCATGGCGACCCGCATCCGGGCAATGCGTTGCGGGTCGACGTTCCCCGGGCCGGGGCCGAGGCCGGGTTCGTCTTCGTGGATCCCGACGGATTCCTCGCTGATCCCGCGTATGACCTGGGGGTCGTACTCCGTGACTGGTGTGCGGAGTTGCGGGGCCGCGACAGGGCCTCGGCCCGCGGTCTGATCCGTTCGTACTGCGGGCTGCTCGCGGAGCGTACGGGCGTGGACGAGCGGGCGGTCTGGGAGTGGGGCTTCCTCGAGCGGGTGTCCACCGGGCTCTACGTGCTCGACCTGGGCGCGGAGGAGTTCGGTCGACCGTTTCTGGACACCGCGGAGTTGTTGACCTGACCTTGTCGATTTCTTTCAACTGGCCTGTGGGCGCGCGGATTTGGCGTCGGACTTGCCGTGGGAGACGTAGGGTCGAGAGAGGCAGATGTGGCGGGCGCCACACGACTCGGGGTGTGCGACTTAGGTAAGCCTAAGCTAAGTTGTCGAGTGATCGCCTCTCTCGGAGGCGCCTCAGTCAAGGAGATTGACGCAGCATGTCCTCATTCACCTGCCGCATCCGCCGTACCGCCGCAGTCGCCGTGGCCCTCGCCGCCGGCAGCGCGCTGGCCCTGACCGGTACCGCCTCCGCGCAGCCCGGACAGGCCTCCGGCAAAGCGTCCGGCTCGACCGTCGAGTCCGCGCCGCTCGTGAAGGGGCTCTACCAGTCCGCGTACTCCGAGCGGAACAACGTGCTGTGGGCCACCTCCGCGGTGGGCCGGCCGCCCGTCACCACCTCCAGCCTGCTGAAGGTCGACCCGCGCACGCTGCAAATCAAGGACAGCTTCACGCCTCCCGTCACCAACGCCACGACCGGCGCCGTCGAGGCCGTCTACGGAGTCGCCGTCGACGACGAGCACAACACCGTCTGGACGACGAACACCCGCGACAACTCCGTCGCCGTCTACGACCAGCGCACCGGCAAGCACCTCGTCTCGCTGCCCGGCGTGAACCACGCCCGCGAGGTCGTCGTGGACGCCAAGCACAACACGGCATGGGCGAGCGGCTTCGGGGACGGCACCGTCGTCGCCTTCGACACCCGCACCCTCAAGGAGAAGAAGCGCGTCACGGTCGAGGGGGCGGGCCCGGCGGGCCTCGCCGTGAACGCGCGGACCGGCGCCCTCTACGCCGCCGACCTCAACGGCGACCGGATCATCGAGATCACCCCGAAGGGCAAGAGCCCGCGCCTCATCCCGACCGGCGACGGACCGATCTCCATCGCGCTCTCCAAGAACGGCCGCACCGCCTACACCGCCGACCAGGCCGCCGGCGGCCTCTCGGTCGTCGACCTCAAAAAGGGCACCGTGACGAAGTCCGTGCCGACCGGCGCGGGCGCCCTGTCCGTCGCCACCGACCGGCGTTCGGGCAAGGTCCTGGTCGCCAACCGGACCCCCGGCAACGTCACCGTCGTCGACCCCGCCGAGGGCGCCGTCATCGAGACCCTGGCCACCGGCGCCAACCCCAACCACGTGCAGGTGACGGGCGGTACGGCGTTCGTGGTCGACAAGTCCGGCACCGGCCCCGAGGGCCAGGACCAGGCGCACCGCATCCGCATCGGCCGCTGAGCCCGCGCACACCCGTAAACCGCTCGACGCCC
>NZ_JBSGYY010000074.1:0-11293 GCF_053610705.1 Streptomyces sp. NPDC054872
GGCTGAGATTTCCCCGAGCCGGGGAAATCTCCAGCCCGTCCGGCGTTTGAGGACGAACTCGGCGAAGCCGGTGATGACGCCCACCAGGGCCCAGGGGGCAGGCCCTCGCGCCGAGCGAGTTTTCGGGAAGGGGCGGGGTCGGGGACTAAAGCGCTTCGAGGTCCACCGCGCGGGCCATGGCCGCATACCCCGCGTCATTCGGGTGCAGGTGATCCCCGCTGTCGAACCGCGGAGCAATCCGCTCCCCGTCCGCCGGATCAGCCAGCGCCCGGTCGAAGTCCACGACCGCGTCGTACTCCCCAGAAGTCCGCACCCACTCGTTGAACTCGTCGCTCACCTTCGCGGCCCGCTCCCCGTAATGATCCGAGCCCCCCAGCGGCAGCAAGGTGGCCCCCACCACCTTCACTCCCTTGGCCTTCGCCGCCCGGATCAACTTCCGGTGCCCCGCGATGAGTTCATCGGCGCTGACCTCCGGAGCAGGCTTGTACGTGGGCGTGTCGCTCTCGCTGAACCCGATGTCGTTCAGGCCCTCGAGGACGACCACGGTGCCGACCCCCGGCAGGTCCAGCGCGTCCCGCCCGAAGCGGGCCGTGCCCCGCTCCCCGTACCAGGCCGAGTCGTTGAGGACGAGGTTGCCGCCGATGCCCGCGTTCAGGACGGGCCGTGGCGTGCCCGCCTTGGCGAGCCGCTCGGCCAGGGCGTCGGACCAGCGGCGGTTGAGGTCGGTGGAGGAGGCGAACCCGTCGGTGGTGGAGTCGCCGAAGAGGACGATGCCGTTCCCGCCGCGCCGCGCACGGTCACCGGCCACGCCCACGTCCACGCCCGACAGGAAGTACCAGGACTCCGTCGACTCGTCGAACGCCTCCGCCCCGGCCTCCCCGAGCCGATCCCCCTCCGCCCGGTAACTCGTCGCGAACGACTGCGCGTGGAACGTCGCGGGCCCCGTCGTACGGGCCAGGTGCAGGGTCACGGTCACCGACTCGAAGGGCTTCAGCCGCAACCCCGCCGCGTCACTGGAGAGTTGACCGTGCGCCGGGATCGCGACCGACCGCCTCCCCTCGAACGTGAGGCGCCGCACCGACCCTTCCTCGACCGCAGCCCCCTTCTTCGTCCGCGCGATGGTCGCCCCCGCGATGTGCAGCGGTGACGTGCCGTACGCGTTGGAGAGCCGGATGCGCGCTCTGTCGCCGCCCTCGGTGACGCGGACGACCTGGCGCAGGGTCTGGCCGGAGAAGCCGTCCTCCGACCAGTTGGGCTTGAAGCCGGTGCTCGCGCGCTGCGGCGACGCGGCCCAGGCAGCGGTCCAGGCGGGCCCGGAAGACCCGGGGCCGGGCTTCGGGCCCGAGGCGTGAGCCCCCGTGACGGTGAGGCCGAGGCCGGCCGTCAGGGCGAGCGCGGCGGTGGCGGCGACAACGGAAGCACGAGTACGCGAAAGCATCTGAATCCCCAGGTGGTTGAGAGGGTGTGAGGCGTCCGTCGACCGGACTCCTTCACTCTTCGCCCCCGCCACCCCCCGATCAACGGCGATCCGTGAAACGATCGGCACGCTCAGGCTTATAGATGCAGGTCAGACCGGGATGTCGGCACGGGCGGGCGGGGTGGGGCACGGCATGGAACGGCAAGAACTCGAAACCTTTCTGACGCTCGCCGAGGAACTCCACTTCGGTCGCACCGCCGACCGCCTCCTCCTCTCCCAGGCCCGCGTCAGCCAGACCGTCAAGAAGCTGGAGCGCAAGATCGGCGCCCCGCTCTTCGAGCGCACCAGCCGCAAGGTCGAGATGTCCCCGCTGGGACGGCAGTTGTACGAGGACCTGGCGCCCCTGCACCTGCGGATGGAGGCCGCGGTGGCCCGCGCCAAGGACGTGGCGCGTGGCGTCGAGGGCGAACTGACCGTCGCCTTCCTCGGGTCGGGCGCGGGCTCGCTGACCTCGGCGATCCTTCAGACGTTCCGCGAGCGCTGCCCGCGCTGTGATGTGCGGATGCGGGAGACGCAGTACGGAGACCCGCTCGGCGCGCTGCGCGGCGGTGACGCCGACGTGCTGTTCACCTGCCTGCCCGTCGAGGAGCCGGACCTCACGGTCGGGCCCGTCGTCATCAACGAACCCCGCAGGCTCGCCGTGCCGCTCGGCCACCGCTTCGCCGGGCGCGACAGCGTCTCCCTCGAAGAGTGCGCGGGCGAGACCTTCTTCGGTGTCGTGAACGGCGCGCCCGCCTACTGGTGGGACTTCCACATCCCGCCCCGCACCCCCAGCGGCCTCGCGATCCGCCGCGGCCCGTCCGTCGCCGGCTTCCAGGAGCTGATGACGCTTGTGGCCACCGGGCAGGGGGTGTCGCCGGTCGTCGCCTCCGTGGAGAAGTACTACGCGCGGCCGGACATCGTCTTCGTGCCCCTGGACGACGTCGCGTCCGCCGACGTCGCGCTGATCTGGCGTACGGCCACCGCGGGCACCCCGCGCATCGACGCGTTCGTCCGCGCGGTGCGTGACGCCGTCGCGGCGAACGGAGGACCGGCGCCGTTCTGACGGCGGACGGCGGGCGGCTGACGGCGGACGGCTGACGGCCCCCGGGTCATCTGCCCGGCCCGGCCCGGCGCGGGGCTCAACCCACCGGCTGCGCGCGGTCCTCCTCCGGCTCCTCGATCAGCATGTCCGGGCGTCCCGTCACCAGCAGCCAGGCGGGCAGGGCCGCGACGCACAGGATCGGCAGCACGGCGAGGTCCATCACCACGACACCCGCCGTGAACAGACTCAGCCAGCCCTGCCGTGTCGTGGCGAGCAGCACCCCGAGGACGGCGCAGGTGATCGCGAGGGCGGGCGGCACCGCGTCGACGAGCGCGTGCGCGAACATGCCGAGCGCCACGCCCACGAAGACCGCGGGAAAGATCCGCCCGCCCCGGAAGCCGCAGGTCGCGGCCACGCAGAGCGCGAGAAGCTTGACCAGGGCGAGCAGCAGCAGATTGCCCGCGTCGTGGGCGGAGGCGTCCGCGGTCAGCTCCTTCATCTCCTCCAGGCCCTTGAAGAGGGTCAGATGCCCGCCGAGCGCGCCCAGGGCGCCGAGCACGAGACCGCCCACCGTCAGCATCAGCACGGGATGCCCGAGCTGGCGGAAGGCGCGGTGGAGGTAGGGGAAGGCGTACACCGCGCACAGTCCGACGGCCGCCGCCGCGGTGCTGATGATCATCGCGTAGAGGATGTCGCCCCAGTGCGGCCCGTCGTACGGCGCGACGTCGATCTGGAACGTGGGGTGCGCGATGAGCACGGTGGTCAGCGCCCCCGCGCCCGCCGCGACCAGCGGCGCGAACAGCCGGTCCCACAGGGGGCGCGGGTCGTTGCCGATGACGATCTCGGAGAGGATGAGCGCCGCGGCGACCGGCGTGCCGAAGAGGGCGCCGATCGTCCCCGCGGCGGCGAGCATGATCCAGTCCGTCGCCCGGGTACGGGGCATGGCCGCCATGCCGAGCGTGTAGGCGAGGGCGATGTTGATCGCCGTGATCGGGTTCTCCGGGCCGAGGCTGACCCCGCCCGCGAGCCCCACGATGACGGCGAGCGCGATGCCGGGCAGCACCCGGAGCGGCAGCGGCGGATCGACCAGGCCGAGCGTCGCCGGGTCGGGCCCCGCATGCCCCGGGACCTTCCACACGATCAGCCCGACGACCAGCCCCGCCGCGGTGAGCACGGCGACGATCCACCCCGCCGACGTACCGGACACCCCCACCGCGTCCGGCAGCACGTCCCACAGCAGATCCTGCAACCGCTCGGCGATGAAGCTGAGCAGCAGCAGGACCAGGCTGGACCCCACACCGACGAGCAGGGCGGGCAGGACGATCGGCAGCAGGGCGCGGGCCTGCGGCGTCCAGAGGGAGGGCCCCTGGCCGGACGTGGTCGTGTCGGTCATGGGCCCTCCGGGTCAGTCCGCGCCTCGCTGTCGGTCAGGTGGTGGGAGGCGGGGTGCGGCCGGAGCCGGGGGGACCGGCACCGGCGGAGCCCTCGGCGAACGGGCCGGGGCCGCTGGAGGTCTTGCGGGGCTCCCAGCCGCCCGGCGCCCCCGGGCCGCCATGGCGGTCGTCACGGTCCGAGTGGTCCGTGCACAGCGCCCAGATGACGAAGACACCGATGGCGATCGCGATCAGCGCCCAGATCGGCTGGTACGGCAGCCACATGAAGTGCAGGACGACATAGAGCGAGGCGAGTCCGACACCGACTGCCTTGGCCCAGGTCGCGCCCTTGAGGATTCCGTAGCCGGCGATCACGACCAGGATGCCGAGGATCAGATGGATCCAGCCCCACGTGGTCAGGTTGAACTTGTAGACGTAGTCGCCGATGCGTGCGTAGACGTCGTCCTTGGCGATGCCCGCGATGCCTTCGAGGATGCCGAGGATGCCGCTGACCAGCATCAGGACACCCGCGAACATCGTGCCGCCCGACGCCCAGGGGCTCGTGGCCCGGGGGTTGCTCGCTCCGCTGCTCATGGGCACCCTTTCTTCGTCGATCAGGAATTCACAGCGTGTGACAGCGCTACGGGCCTCGCGAGCGGGCTTAGGCCGAACGGGTGGGCCCCGGCTCCGTGCTCTCGCCCTTGGCGTCGCACTCGAACCAGGCCGTCTTGCCGCTGCCGTCCGCCCGCGGCTCGTGGCCCCAGCGGTCGGTGACGGCCGCGACGATGAGCAGCCCCCGTCCGCCCTCTGCCAACTCCTCGCCCGCGCTCTGTTCGGGCAGCCGGGGACACCGGTCCGCGACCTCGACCCGCAGGCCCCGCGGGCGGCGCAGGATGAGGAGCTCGCAGTGCCGGTCCGGTACGTGGCGTACGACGTTGGTGACGAGTTCGGTGAGGGCCAGCTCGGCGCAGTCGCGCAACTCGCCCATGCCCCAACTCCCCAGATAGGCCCGCAGGATGAACCGCAGATGCCGTGCGGAGTGCTCACCGAGCGTGAGGCTCATCCGGTACGTCCCGCGAACGGGCAGGGGCGGCGGGGGAGTTACGTGATTCATGTCACCAGCGTGGAGTCGGCTGGTTACGCTGGGCTACGAGTTGAACTGAACGCCGCGAGGCGTTGGTTATGGGGGTGCCCCACGCATGGTCAACATCCGCGACCTCGACCCCAGCGCGTCGCCGCTGGACTACTACGGCTCGGAACTGCGGCGCCTGCGGGAAGCGGCGGGGCTGAAACAGGGACAGCTGGGGAGCTGCATCTTCTGTACGGGCTCACTCGTGGGCCAGATCGAGACAGCCAAGAAGGTGCCGACGAGGGATTTCTCCGAGCGGGTGGATGCGGCGCTGGGGACTGACGGGGTGTTTTCGCGGTTGGTGGGGCTGGTGCTGAAGAGCCAGCTGCCGACGTGGTTTCAGCCGTTTGCGGAGATGGAGGCGAAGGCGACCCATCTCTCCACGTACCAGGCCCAGCTGGTCTACGGGCTACTGCAAACCGAGGAGTACGCACGGGCCGTTCTGGCATCTGGCATGCCGAGCCAGCTTGAAGACTTGGTCGCCGCGCGAATGGAGCGTCAGCGAATCTTGGACCGTGAACACCCGCCGTTGTCGATCGTGATCCTCGACGAGGCTGTGCTGCACCGACCCATCGGCGGCTTCGGCGTCATGCGAAACCAACTCGCCCACCTGTTGGATGTTGCCAACAGGCGCTGGGTCGGCTTGCAGGTGTTGCCGTACTCAGCAGGTGAACACGCTGGCCTAGTAGGGTCGTTCACCGCACTGCGCTTCGTCCATGAGCCGGATCTCGTCTACACCGAGGACCTCATCTCCGGCCACACAACCGCTCACCCGGAAACCGTCCGCGAAGCCGCACGCCGTTACGCTAACTTGCAGGCCGCCGCCCTCTCGGAGGGAGATTCGGCGGAGCTGATCAGCCGCGTGATGGAGGAAAGTTATGGCGACCAGTCAGGACCTGCCCAGCGTGCAGTGGCGTAAGTCGTCGTACAGCGGCAACACCGGCGGCGAATGCATCGAATGCGCCCCCCTCAACGGCGCCGCATGGCGTAAGTCGACGTACAGCGGCAACACAGGCGGCGACTGCATCGAATTCGCCCAAGCCCAATGCAACGAAACCGTCGCCATACGCGACAGCAAGAACCCCGAAGGCCCCGTCTTCACCCTCTCCCCCGGTGCCTTCGCGCACTTCGTGCGGGCCGCAGCGGACGGAGAGCTGACCGCGCCCTAAAGGGGCGCGGGGAACGGCGCGACAAGCCACGACGCACCCGCAGCGGAAAGCTACCGGGACGCTACCCCCCAGCCCCCACCGCCCGGGTGATCTCCGCGGCCATGCGGCGGATACCCGGTGAACGGGCGGGGCAGGGCCGGGACTTGGGCGTGGTCGGTGCCAAGCAGAAGTGCAGGTAGTCGTCACCGCGGTGCAAGGCCGTGCGGCCAGAATCCGTGCAGTAGGCCGGGTGGGACCTCTCGTACGCGGTGCACGGAAGCTTCTCCACCCAGGTGTAGCGATCCGCGGCGGGGGCGACAGTACGGCCCGCGTCGGCTACGACATCACCCGAGGCCTTGGCCTGCGCCGCGTAGATCTGGTTGACGCGCCGCACGCGATCGGGCGTGATCGGGTCGGGCCCCTGAAGGACCCACACGATCCGGGGCCGATCGGCCCCGGAACCACCCGCTCCGTGGATCTGCGCGGCCAGCGCCCTCGCATCGGCGGCGTACCGGTCGAAGTACTTCTGTCGCGCCTTGTCGTACGTGATGCCGTCCATGCAGGGCGTGTAGCCCCACGCGTTGCCCCAGAACTGGAGCACCACGTAGTCGGGCCGCTGCTCGCGGACCAGCGCGGCGGCCTTGTCCTTGTCGGGGACGAGGGAGTCGTCGCCGGAGCCGTCGAGGTAGTCGCAGAGGGTGGTGCCGGAGTAGGGCGCACTGCGGTAGCGCGCGCCGAGGTCGGCGCGGAGCAACTCGCCGAGGACGTTCTGGTTCTCCATGGCGAGGGAGTCGCCGAGGTAGAGCACCTTCGGGGCGCCCGCGCGCCGTGGCTTCTTCGCGGCGCGCTGCCGGGTGGTGGACGAGGGCGGCGAGGAGGGCCGCGAGGCGGACGGCTCGGCGGCGGGCTCGCTCCGCCCGGCGTCGGAGCTCCGCACGGCGGGCGGCTCCGGAGCGTCGGCGGACGCACCCCCGGAGCCGGGGTCACCGCACGCGCCGAGAAGCAGCACAGCGGCCAGCACCGCACCGACCCACGGCTTGCGCATACGCCAACTCCCGTCCAGGCAACCGAAACAGCTCCTTAGGCAAGCACAGTCGCCCGCGCGTGAGAAGGCGGCGTGCGGCGCTCCTGGCCCGGCATTACCCCTGACGTAATCGACCCGATCCGGGCCGCACGGCAAGCTCAGGGCATCGAAGGAACGACCTGGATGACCGAGCCGCAGGAGGCACCCGCCATGTCCGCACACGACACTTCCGCGTACGAGACCGCTGTCGCCCGCTACTTCGAGGCCTGGAACGCGCAGGGCGCCGATGACCTGGCCAAAGCCGTCGCGGCGGCCTGGAGCGAGGACGGCAGCTACACGGACCCGCTGGCCGACGTCGCCGGGCACGAGTCCCTCGCCGCGGTGATCACGGGGGCCCATGAGCAGTTCCCCGGCTTCGAGTTCCGCCGGACGGGGCCGGTCGACGGCCACCACCACATCGCACGATTCGGCTGGGAACTGGTGTCGGCCGCCGACGGCTCCGCGCCTGTCGCCGGTTTCGACGTCATCACGCTCGCCGACGACGGCCGCATCCGCACCGTGCACGGCTTCCTGGACCGGGTGCCCACGGCCTGAGGCCGGGCGGGCTCGCCCTACGAACCACGGAGGTTCGTAGGGCGACGGGCGTCAGCGCGCCACGTACTGCGTGAGGATCGCCTGCACCTCGTAGATGTCGACGCCCTTGGTGAAGGTCTTCTGGATGGGCGCGGGGGAGCCGGAGATCCAGATCTTCAGCTCGGCGTCGAGGTCGAAGTGCCCGGCGGTCTCCACCGCGAAGTGCGTGATGCTGCGGTAGGGGACCGAGTGGTACTCGACCTTCTTGCCGGTTATCCCCTGCTTGTCGACGACGAGGAGGCGGCGGTCGGTGAAGAGCATGGTGTCGCGGATCAGCAGGAACGCGGCCTGGACCTGCTCGCCGTGGCCGAGCAGACGCGCGTAGTCCTGCTGCGCGGTCATCGGATCGATCGTGTGCGCGTTTCCGAACAGTGCCATGAGAAAACCCCCCATTTAGTTGAACTCACAGGAAAACCCGACTGTAACGCGCACCTCACCGGTAAGGGGCCGCTGTCACATCTTGCCGAGCGCATCCGTCGTAGGGGTGGAAGCATCAGGACCGGCATAGGAGATCACCATGGAAGCTCGTCTGAACCTGTTCGGCAGCCCGCTCGCGGGCAAGGTCCTCAAGCACATCAACGCGGCGGGCAAGGTCGTGGCCGACTCGGCGCTGCCCCCGGCGACACAGGAACTGGTGAAGATCCGCGCGAGCCAGATCAACGGCTGCGGATTCTGTACCGACATGCACACGAAGGACGCCACGCACGCGGGCGAGACCGCCACGCGCCTCAACCTCGTCGCCGCCTGGCGCGAGGCCAAGGTGTTCACGGACGCCGAGCGCGCCGCCCTGGAGCTCACCGAGCAGGGCACCCGTATCGCCGACGCGGCGGGCGGGGTCACGGACGAGGCCTGGGCGAACGCCGCCAAGCACTACGACGAGACCCAGCTGGCGGCCCTCGTGTCACTCATCGCCCTGATCAACGTCTACAACCGGGTGAACGTGATGGTCCAGCAGCCGGCGGGGGACTACCAGCCGGGCCAGTTCGGCTGACATCGCCCACCGATAGCATCCCTGCCGGGGAGTGGTCCCCGTTGGGCAGGGAGAGTGACGATGACCGGCGGCTCACACCGTGCGACGCCCCCACGGCGACGCGATGCGCGACGCAACTGGGATCTCCTGGTGGGGGCGGCGCGCGAGGTCTTCGCGGAGCAGGGTCTTGAGGCTCCGCTGGACGTGATCGCCCGCCGGGCCGGTGTGGGGAACGCGACGCTGTACCGGAACTTTCCCACCCGCGCCGCCCTCGTCGACGCCGTCTTCCGCGACGTCCTGACGGGGACGATGGCCGCCGGGGAGCGGGCGCGGGAGGCGCCGGACGCGTGGGCGGCGCTGAACGAATACCTCCGGGCTGTCTTCGTGACGCTGGCCGCGGACCGCGGCACCAACGACCTCATGACCACGCACCTGGAGGGCGTCGAGGCGCTGCAGGCCGTGCACGCCCACAACCGCGAGACGATGGACGTCCTGCTCGGCCGGGGGCGCGAGCAGGGCACGGTCCGGGCGGACGCCACCACCGAGGACGTCCTGTTCGCGCTGGCGGCCCTGGGCCGCGCCATCCCGGCCCTCACGGCGGCGACCACCCCCAACTCCTGGCACCGCCCCCTGACCCTGCTCCTGGACGGCCTGCGCGCCACACCGGCCGCGCCCCGACTGCCCGAGGCGGCCCTGACCGCCGAGCAACTCGGCGCGGTCCTTCAGGAACTGGGCGCACAAAAAGGCCCAGGTCGCTGACCTGGGCCTCAACTGCTTCAACAACTGTTTCAACTGTGGAGCGGGTGACGAGAATCGAACTCGCACTCTCAGCTTGGGAAGCTGATGTTCTACCACTAAACTACACCCGCGAAAGACGCCGTCTGTGGCGGTGTCGTAACGTCGCACACTCTACCTCATCCCAGGCCCCGGGCGCTTTTGCCGCGGGGCCTGCGTGCTGTCCGGGGCGTGGATGGCGCTGCGGGGCGCGGGAGTTGGGGCGTACCGTGAGTGGCCGGAGTGCCGCCTGGAGGGGCGCCCTATTCGTCCCGTAATGTGGCCTTTCGTCGCCGTCTCGCTCGCGAGCGGAGCACGGCGAGCTACGAGCTCAACCACGGCTTTGGGGAAGGGACTCAAGGACTTGATGGACCACACCGTCGTCCGATGTGCCGAAGGGCACGTGTTCAGCACTGCTTCGTTCCCGATGCAGAAGGCCGACCGGCTCGGACCCGGCCGGCTCATCCGCTGCCCACGATGCGCCCGATTGCGGCATGCCGTGCCCGTCGCGACGCAGAAGCGGTAGCGAGGGCGCGGGGGAGAACGGAGAACGACAGCGCGCGGGACCGTCCGATTGGGGCGGGCCCGCGCGCTCTGCGTATCCTCGGTGCGTGCTTCTCTCAGACAAGGACATCCGGGCCGAGATCGACGCCGGACGAGTACGGATCGATCCGTACGACGAATCCATGGTGCAGCCCTCAAGCATCGACGTGCGGCTCGACCGCTACTTCCGGGTGTTCGAGAACCACCGCTACCCCCACATCGACCCCTCCGTGGAGCAGGCCGACCTGACGCGGCTCGTGGAGCCCGAGGGCGACGAGCCGTTCATCCTGCACCCCGGCGAGTTCGTGCTGGCCTCGACGTACGAGATCATCAGCCTGCCCGACGACCTCGCGAGCAGGCTGGAGGGTAAGTCCAGCCTGGGACGGCTCGGTCTTGTGACACATTCCACGGCCGGCTTCATCGACCCCGGCTTCTCCGGGCACGTGACGCTCGAGCTCTCCAACCTCGCGACACTGCCCATCAAGCTCTGGCCCGGCATGAAGATCGGGCAGCTCTGCCTGTTCCGCATGACCTCGCCCTCCGAGGCGCCTTACGGCTCTGAGCGGTACGGATCGCGTTACCAGGGACAGCGAGGCCCCACCGCCTCCCGTTCCTTCCTCAATTTCCATCGGACACAGGTGTGACATCCAGCATGAGTGACGTGCGCGAGAACCTTACGTACGAGAAGTTCGGCGACGCGGTGCGTGAGCTCGCGCAGACCATCGCCGACGACGGGTACGAGCCCGACATCATCATCTCCATCGCCCGCGGTGGCGTCTTCGTCGCGGGCGGGCTCGCGTACGCGCTCGACTGCAAGAACATCCACCTGGTCAACGTGGAGTTCTACACGGGTGTCGGGACGACCCTGGAAATGCCCGTCATGCTGGCGCCCGTGCCGAACGCGATCGACTTCACCGACAAGAAGGTGCTCATCGCGGACGACGTCGCCGACACCGGCAAGACGCTGAAGCTCGTGCACGACTTCTGCCTCGACCACGTGGCGGAGGTGCGGTCCGCCGTCATCTACGAGAAGTCGCAGTCGCTCGTGAAGTGCGAGTACGTCTGGAAGCGCACCGACGACTGGATCAACTTCCCGTGGAGTGTCGAGGAACCCGTCGTGAAGCGCGCCGGTCAGGTTCTCGACGCCTGAGCGGGCGTGAGCAGGAAGAGCGGCGGGGCCCGGCGGATTGTCCGCCGG
>NZ_JBSGYY010000075.1:0-10704 GCF_053610705.1 Streptomyces sp. NPDC054872
GCCAGAGGAAGTCGCCCCTCTGGCCCGGCGCCCTTTTCACCGGCTTCTGCTCGCTAGTGCCGCACGGCAGACGTGCGCCGCAGACCGGCCGCCGCACCGGCGGCACCCAGCAGACACAGCACCCCGGTCACGGTGACGGCGGTGTGCACGCCGTTCATGAACGCTTGACCGCTGCCCTCCACGACCGCCGACCTCAGCTGCGCGGGCATGTCGGCCGAGACCGGCGCGGCGCCCATCGCCACCGCGTCCTCGGCCTTGTGGAACCCGGCCGCCATGGTCTCGGGGACACCCGCCCCGGTGAGTTCGCCGGTCAGCGTCGAACCGACCCGGCTGCTGATGAGCGAGACGAGGACGGAGGTGCCGAGCGCGCCGCCGATCTGCAGGGCGGTGGCCTGCAGCCCGCCGGCCACGCCCGCGTCCTGGACGGGGGCCTGACCGACGATGGCGTCGGAGGACGCGGAGAGGACCATGCCGACGCCGAGACCGAGCGCGACGAACGGCAGCCACATCGTGGCGTACGACGAGCCGGTGTCCCAGGTCAGCATGCCGAAGGCGGCGGCGGCCTGGAGCAGCATGCCGAGCGGCATCGTCAGGCGGGGGCCGAACCGCGCGGTGAGCGCGGCGCCCAGCGGCGATGCCACCAGAGAGGCCAGGCTCAGCGGCAGGGTGCGCACACCGGCCTCGACCGGCGAGAAGCCGCGCACGTTCTGCAGGTACAGCATCACGAAGAAGATCACGCCGAGCATGACGAAGAAATTCAGGGCGGTGATGACCGTGCCGGTGGTCAGCGCCCGGCTGCGGAAGAGCCGCATCGGCAGCAGCGGATGCGAGACGCGGTTCTCGTACCAGCCGAAGACCCCGAGGAGCAGCACGCCGACGCCCGCGAACCCCAGGGTCCCCGCCGATGCCCAGCCCCAGGTCTCGCCCTTGACGACGCCGAAGACCACGCACAGCAGCGCGACGGCCAGCAGGACGACCCCGAGGACGTCGAAGCGCCGGGACCCGGCGGTGTCCATGCCCCCGCTCTTGCTCTGCGGCAGTACGGCGGCGCTGACCACCAGGGCGATCACGCCGATGGGGGCGTTGATGTAGAAGACGGACTCCCAGGAGACGTTCTCCAGGAGCAGGCCGCCGACGATCGGCCCCAGCGCGGTCGACACCGCGGAGACCATGGCCCAGATGCCCACGGCCATGCCGAACTTGCGCGGCGGGAACGCGGTGCGCAGCAGGCCCAGGGTGTTGGGCATCAGCAGGCCGCCGAAGAACCCCTGCACCGCCCGGAAGGCGATGACGCCCTCGACGGAACCGGAGAGGCCGATGGCGACCGAGGCGAGCGTGAACCCGACGACGCCGACGAGGTAGAACGTGCGGCGCCCGAAGCGGTCACCGAGCTTGCCGCCCAGGATGAGGGAGGCCGCAAGGGCGAGCAGGTAGGCGTTGGTGACCCACTGGAGGTCCGCGGTGGACGCGGCGAGGGCGCGGCCGATCTCCGGGTTGGCGATGGCGACGACGGAGGCGTCGAGCTGCACCATGAAGAGGCCGAAGGCCACGGCGATGAGCGTCAGCCAGGGGTTGGCGCGCCTGCCCGTGGGGGCTCCCGCTTCCGGCGGGGAGTGAGCGGGCAGGGGGGAGTGATCCACGGTGGTGGACGGCATGAAGGTGCCTTGTCTGTGGTGAGACGTGCGTCTGTGAGAGGTGTGAGGAGAGGAAACGCGCAGGCGGCGTCGTGCTGTCGCGGGGCCTGCGCGGAGCCGCGTGCGCGGCGTCGGGCGCGGGTCGACGACGTCCCCGTGACGGGGACGTGCGGGACTATTCCGCCGAGGGCGCGACGTGCAGCCGGCGCGTCAGTGAGGCGAGCGCGCCGACGGCCGACCCCAGGGCGTCACGCTCGCCCTGGGTGAGGAACTGCAGGGCGCGGGCGAGGTGTTCGCCCTCAAGGCGCCGGACCTCGGCCAGCTCGCGCTGGGCGCGGGAGGTCAGATGCAGATGCGCGATCCGCTTGTCGCCGGCGTCCTGCCGCCGTTCCAGCAGCCCCTGCTCGGTGAGCTGGGAGACCAGGGCGCTGACGTTGTTCGGCCGCATCAACAGGGCGTCGGCCGCCTCACGGACGGTGACGCCTTCCTCCTGCGCCACCAGACGCAGCAGGGCGAGCTGGGCCTCCGGGGGCTTGGGGCGCGCGAAGTCGCGGCCCACGTGCCGGTCCAGGGCGCGATTCAGCGCGGGCAGGCTCGCCGCGAGCGCAGAGGCCACACGGTCGAGGTCCTGGGCGGACGCGCTGGGATCGGGCATGCCGAAAGAGTACCTCTCCTGCCATAGGTATGTCCAAAGACGTTGTTCCGGCGTTCCGGCGTTCCGGCGTTTCGGTGTTTCGGCGTTCGGCGGGAGCGAGAAGTGGGAGGTCAGGTGGACCAGATGACCTGGCCGTTGTGCACGATGACCACCTTGCCGTCGGGTCGCAGGACCAGCCGGGCGCCTTCGTGGCCGTGGCTCTTGGAGGCCCAGATGGGGCGGTCGTCGCCGTTGTGGATGACGAGGTTGCCGTCCGGCTGGAAAATCGCCCGGTGGTTCTCGCCGAAGGTCATGGCCGCCCAGATGGCCTTGCCCTTCTCGTTGTAGACGACCAGGTTGCCGTCGGTCTGCATGACCATGCGGATGCGGTTGGTGGTCCAGGCCTGCTTGACCTCGAGGACGCTGGGCGCCGAAACGGTCTCGGTGCTCCAGTTCGGCTTCGGGGCCGCCTTGGGCTTGGGCTTCGGCTTGGACTCCTTCTTCTCGGGCGACTTGCTCGGGCTCGGCTGCGGGGCGGGCGCGGCAGCCTTGGGGACCGCGGCCTTCTTCGGCTTCTCGGTCTTCTTCGGCTTCTTCTCGGACGGCGACGAACTGGGCTTCTTGGCCTTGTAGTCGTCGAGGGCCGCGGGGCCGGAACCCGGGTTCAGCACGGTGTCGCCCGCGGACAACTCCTTGTCGTTGTCCGGGGGGCCGTCGTCCCTGGCGCTTCCGACCAGCAGCAGGGGTATCGCGATCAGGGCGGCACCGGCGATGGCGGCCCCCGCCAGGACCGGCTTGCGGGGGCGGCCCCTGTCGACACCGGTGCCGGACTTGACGCCGGGCGGCGTCGCCCCGACGGCCGCCGCCACGGCGACGCGCTCTCCGGGAGCCTTGGTCGCCTCGGCCGACTTGGTTCCCTCGGTCGTCGACTTGGCCCCCTCGGCCGTGGCGGGGGCGGCCGAGGCCTCGGGGGCGGCGTTTCCGTCCGGGGCAGGGGCGGGGGCAGCGGTCTTCGCCTCCGGGGCCTCGGGGGCGGCTGCTCCGCCGGGCGGGGTGGCGGCTGCCTCGTTGTCCGGGGCGGAGGGCGTGGCCGGCCGGCCGGACTCCTCTGCGGGGGTGGCGGCCGTCTCCGCGTTCGCGCCGGGGGTGCGGTGCTGGGGGGACATGCGGTACTCCTCGGTGGCGGAGCTGTCGGGGTGAGCACGGGCCTGCGTGGCGGCCGGGCCGGTCGAGCGCCGGGCACCACACGGGTGTGGGGCGGGAGCCGCGTCGAATTGAGCCGGTGGGGCTCGGTACTTGATGCCGGTCGCCGCGTGGTCAGCCGCGGTGGCGGCCGCAGGCCGGTCCGACGCCTTCCGGGCTGCGAGGTCTTCCCGTACGGCCCTGGCCCGGTCGCCCGGCCGGAACGCACTGCACGTCGGCGGGGCCGACAGCGTTGTCCAACTTAGCCCGTCACAGGGCCCACGACCGCATCTGGCACCACAACTGCCCCTTCGCTTTGTCCACTCACGCCTTAGTGCTCCCGGAAAGTTCCCCACTCGGGCAACAAACGGGCACGTCCGAGCCTGAAGCGGATCTTCCCCGGCACCCAACGAAAGAGACGCGTGTGGCATTGTGTTGACTCCGGACGTGATCAGTGTCGGCGTGCGCGCCTGTTGTCCGGCGCCCAACGATGCGTACGGACCGAAGAGTTCAGGTGGAGATGCGGCCCGGAGAACGGCAAGAGGGCAGGCTTGATGACGTCAGGCCCGTGACGTCCGACGCGCCGGGCCCGGCCGCCGCCCCCGCGTCAACCGCGTCATCCGCAGGCGAGACGCCCGGGGCTCCCGAGGCCCCCGGAGTCACCGTCACACCGGAGATACCCGAGGCCGTGCGAGCCGCCGCCCGCCAAGCGCCGGGCCACTGGATCGGCGTCGTCGACCCGGAGTGGACCGACGAACGGACCCCACCGGAGTGGGCGGTGCTCGGCGAATGGCAGTCCGACGAGAGCGGCGGCGTGGGGGACTACCGCGCCAACCCCGCGTACCGGCCCTCGGCCGGAGTGCTCGGCTGGCCCGAGCCCACCGACCCGGTGGACGCGGCGGCGCAGCGTGCCGCCACTGGCTACGGCTCGGTGGACGAGGCCCTTTCGGCGCTCGCCGCGGCCGAGATCACGGTGCTGCGCGGACCGGACGGCGGCCCGCTCACGGCCGCCGGACGGGACGGAGCCCCGGTGATCCTTCTGTTCACCTCACCGGCACACGAGTTCACGTCCGCGGCACTTGTGCATGACATGGTCCCGGCGCGGGAGCTGGCCCGTTCGCTGAGCGGTTCGGGCACCTGGCTGTCCGTCAATGCCGGGGCGGCGGCCCCCATGTTCGTACCTGCGGACAGTCTTCTCGGCACCGTCAGCGGGCCGGAGGCCGAGGAGACGCCCGCCGCGAACGCCGCGGACTCCCCCGAACCACGACCCCACACCACAGCCACAGGGAGGACCTCCTCGTGACGAGTTCGGCCCAGCAGCCCCCCACGCCCCAGAGGGCCGAGACCGGTTCCGACGGCGAGGAGACGACGACAGCGGCGGCCACCACCGCCGAGCCGAAGGCAATACCCGCAGCAGAGACCGAGGTTGAGGCCGAAGCCGAGACCGAGGCCGAGACCGCCAAGGCCGAAGAGACCGCCAAGTCCGAAGAGGCGGCCGGGCAGGGCAGGAGCGGCGCCGGGCCCGAGGGCGAAACCGCCTCCGAAAGCGGCGCCACATCCGGTACGGAGCCCGAGGCCGACCCCGGTGCCGCGACCGCGGCCAAGAGCCGGCTGCCCGCGCTCGTACGGACCGTGTCCGCGACCGCGATCGGCAAGCCGCAGCAGCGGACCGGACCGGTGGGCCGGCCGGGCAGGGCGGTGCTCGCCGGGGCAGCCGTCGCCGGGGCGCTGGTCGTGTCGGTGCCGTTGCTGACGCTCGGCGGTGACGACGACAAGGACCGCAAGGCGTCCGCGTCGGCGGGCACCGTCCTCGGCGGGGACGAGCAGGAGGCACCGGGCGAGTTCGCGCAGACCGCGCCCGACACCGGCTCCGAGGACGACAAGAAGAACGCCGGGAAGTCCGACGAGACCGGGAAGCCGAAGAAGCCGGCGAAGGAAGCTGTCGCGTCCGCCCCGGCGAAGGACGACGGCGACAAGGACAAGCCGAAGGACGACGGCAAGAAGTCCCGGACGGAGCAGCAGCGCAGCGAGAAGAAGTCCGACGGGAAGAAGGACACGCCCAAGAAGGCCAACCCCGGCCTGACCCTCAGTGCCCCCGTCTCCTTCCGCAGTCACCTCTCGGGCCGCTGCATCGACGTACCGGGACACGACTTCAGCGACGGCAAGCAGCTGCACATGTGGGACTGCAACGGCGCCCCGGCGCAGAAGTTCCAGTTCGCCTCCGACGGCACCATCCGTATCCAGGGCAAGTGCCTGGACGTCGCCAACGCGAACTTCAACGACCGGACGGCCATTCAGATCGCCTGGTGCAACGGCGCCGACGCCCAGAAGTTCGCGCTGAACGCCAGCCACGACCTGGTCAATACGGTGGTCGGCAAGTGCGTCGACATCAACGGCAGCAACCGGGAGAACCGCGCTCCTCTGGAGCTGTGGGGCTGCACCGGCAGGGACAACCAGAAGTGGAGCGTCTGACCGGACCCGCCGGAGCGGGAGCACACCACTCCCGGCGCCCGCCCGTCGCAGAGGGACAGGCATGATGGCACCGTCGGCTCGCCGACACGCGCCCCCGGGTGAGGGGGCGCCCCGTTGCAGAGGCCGCCATGGCAAGGAGGTTGGTGCGTGTCGCGCCAGGTACTGACGGTCGGTCCGGGGAGCCAGGACCGCTACCGGACGATCGGTGAGGCACTCGCTGCCGCCCGGATCGGCGCGCTCATCAGCGTCCGGCCCGGTACGTACGCGGAGAACCTCGTGATCCACACCCGGGTCACCCTCACCGCCGCCGAGGGGCGGGGCACCGTGGAGATCCGGCCGCGCTCGGGCAGTGTGCTCGCGCTGCGCGCCGACGCCGTGATGCTCTCCGAGCTGACCCTGCGCGGCGGGGACGCCGAGCTGCCGGCCGTGGACGTGCGGCGCGGGCAAGCCGCACTCGACGGCTGCGAGGTCGTCGGCGCCGCGTGGACCGCGATGCTGGCCGGGGGTACCGGCTCCTTGGCGCTGCGGGAGTGCCGGGTGAGCAACCCGCAGGGCGCGGGCATCGTGGTCACCTCGACCACGCCCACCACCGTGGAGTCCTGCAGCTTCGAACACCTCGGCACCAGCGGCCTGGTCATCGCGGAGGAGGGCGACGCGCGGGTACGCGGCTGCACGGTGCGCGGCGCCCGCGGCAACGGCCTGCTCGCCAACGGCGAGGCCCGCGGCACCGTCGAGGACTGCGACTTCTCCTCCACCGACAAGCCCTCGATCGCCTTGGAGGGGAACTCCGCCCTGACGGTGGTGCGCACCGTGGTGCACGACACCAGCACCGGCGTGCACCTGAGCAGCGCGGGCCGTACGACCCTTGAGGACGTCCGCGTCACCGGCGCGTCCGGCAACGGAATCGCCCTTGCCGGGGGCAGCGACCCGGTCCTGCGCCGCTGCCGGGTCTCGCGCACCCGCGGCCACGGGGTGCTCGTCACCGACCGGGCGCGCGGCACCTTCGAGGACTGCTGGGTGGACGGCGCGCAGGGCGCGGCGCTGCGGGTCGCCGGGGGAGCGTCCCCGGCGCTGACCGGCCTGACGGTTCGCGACAGCGACGGGACCGCCCTGCTCCTGGAGGAGGACTCGGCGCCCGAGCTCGACCGCCTCGAGGTGATCGGCGGTTCGCCCGCCATCGCGATACGCGGCGGCGCCAACCCGCTGCTGCGCCGGGCCCGCCTGGTGGAGCCCGCCGGTGACGGCATCGCGGCCGTCAAGGACGCCCGCGGCCGCGCCGAGGACTGCGAGATCGTCCGGCCGAAGGGCGCGGGCGTCCGCGTGGCCTCCGGCAGCACCCTCTACCTGGCCGGCGGCGGCGTCTCGGACACGGCCACCGGCGGTCTGGTCGTGGAGGACGGCGGCAACGTCACCGTCCGCGACTTCCGCGTGGAGATATCCGGCGAGGAAGGGGTGGTCGTGGCCGCGGGCGGCGAGCTGACCGCCAACCGCACCACGGTGCACGCCCCCAAGAGCCACGGGTTCCTGCTCCACGAGGGCGCCCTTGCCTCGCTCAGCGGCTGCGAGGTCTCCGGCGGTGAACAGGACGGCTTCCGGGTGGAGTCCACCGCGCCGGTCTCCCTGGTCAACTGTCTCGCCCGGGAGAACGCGGGCGGGGGCCTGGTGCAGACCGCGCCCGGCGAACGCCTGGCCGTGGAGGGGCTGAGCAGCGTCGGCAACGGCAAGCGGGACGCCTGGGGGAGCGGCAGCGCGGAGAACACCGATCCGGCGGGCTCCGGCGCCGGGGACGCGCCGCCGCCGGACCGCGAGGACGGCCCGCTCGGCGCTCTGAACGCGCTGATCGGCCTGGAGAACGTCAAGCAGCAGGTGGGCACCCTGGTCAATCTGACCCAGCTCGCCCAGCGCCGCGAGCAGTTGGGCATGTCGGCGCCGCCGATGAGCCGGCACCTGATCTTCGCCGGGCCGCCCGGCACCGGCAAGACCACCGTCGCGCGCCTCTACGGGGCGATCCTGGCCGAACTGGGCTCGCTGCGCAGCGGGCACCTGGTGGAGGTCTCGCGCGCCGATCTGGTCGCCCAGGTCGTCGGCGGGACCGCCATCAAGACCACCGAGACCTTCCAGCGTGCCCTCGGCGGTGTGCTGTTCGTCGACGAGGCGTACACGCTGACCGCGGACAGCGGCAACGGCGGCGCCGACTTCGGCCGCGAGGCGGTGGACACGCTGCTCAAGCTGATGGAGGACCACCGCGACGACGTGGTGGTGGTCGCGGCCGGCTACTCCCGCGAGATGGACTCCTTCCTCGGCTCCAACCCGGGCCTGGCGTCCCGGTTTTCCCGGACGGTGGAGTTCGAGAACTACTCGGTGCCCGAACTGGTCGCGATCATGGGCAACATGTGCTCCCAGCACCAGTACGAGCTGGGCGAGGGCACCGCCGACGCGCTGGCCGCACACTTCGAGGCGATGCCGCGCGACGCCGGCTTCGGCAACGGCCGTGCGGCGCGCGGGGTGTTCGAGGAGATGGTGGACAGACAGGCGGTACGGCTCGCCACCCTGCCGCAGGTCAGCGAGAGCGACCTGCGGCTGCTGCTGCCCGAGGACGTCTCCGTCGCCGCCGCGGCCAAGGGCGCCGAGACAGCGGCCCCGGGCGCTGATCCGCTGACGCGCCTGGGTGACATGGTCGGCCTGGCCGAGGTGAAGCGCGAAGTCGCGGACCTGGTCAACCTCATCACCACCGCCCGCCACCGGGCAGCCGCCGGACTCCCGGTGCCCTCGCTCAGCAACCACCTGGTCTTCACCGGGCCGCCCGGCACCGGCAAGACCACCGTCGCCCGCCTCTACGGGGAGATCCTGACCCAGCTGGGCATCCTCGACCGGGGCCAGCTGATCGAGGCGGCCCGCGCCGACCTGGTCGGCCGCTATATCGGCCACACCGCCCAGCTGACCCGGGAAGTCTTCGAACGGGCCCGCGGCGGTGTGCTGTTCATCGACGAGGCCTACACCCTCACCCCGGCCGGCGGCGGCGCCGACTTCGGCCAGGAGGCGGTGGACACCCTGCTCAAGCTGATGGAGGACCACCGTGACGAGGTGGTCGTCATCGTCGCCGGCTACACCGACGAGATGGAGCGCTTCCTCGCCTCCAACCCCGGCCTCTCCTCCCGCTTCCCGCGCCGGATCGGCTTCACCGACTACTCCTCCGAAGAGCTGGTCACCATCGTGCGCGCGCAGGCATCGGCCATGGGCTACGAGTGCGGTCCCGGCACCGGCCCGCTGCTCCGGGAGTACTTCGACTCGCTGCCACGGGACCGCTCCTTCGGCAACGCGCGCCTGGCCCGCCAGGTGGTCGAGTCAATGGTCACGCGCCAGGCGGGACGGCTCAGTTCACTGGCCGCGCCCACCCTGGACGACCTGCGCGTCCTGGTCCCCGCTGACGTCGTATCCACGGCACCGAAGGCGGCCCCCCGATGAAGCCGCCCGCCCGCGGGAGCGCCCGCCTGGTCACCGGCGCCGGCCTTGCCGCCGCGCTGCTGCTCACCGTGTCCGCCCCGGCCGCCCCGGCGGCTCCCTTCTCGCGGCCGCCGACCGCCGACGGGCCGCCGGCCGCCGACGGGAAGAAGGGCCAGGAACTGCCCGGCATGCCCTCCGCGCTCGACACGGACGCCGGAAACGCGCCCTGCACCCCCGCCTCGCAGGAGAAGGCCGGGAAACAGGACTGGTCGCGCCAGCGCCTCGACCTGGACCGGCTGCACCAGTACGGCACCGGCGCGGGTGTGACCGTCGCCCTGATCGGCACCGGTGTCGCCCCCGACGCCGCCGGGCTCGAGGGCCGGGTCACCGCCGCGGGCACGGCCGGTGACGACTGCGTGGGCCACGGCACGTTCCTGGCCGGGCTCATCGCCGGGAACGGCGGGGGAAGCCCCCGCCTGGCCGGAGTCGCCCCCGGCGCGACGATCCTGGCCCTGCGCGGCACCGGCCCACGCGGGCAGGCCGACGCCGATCTGGTCGTACAGGCGGTGCGCGAGGCGACCGAGGCCCGCGCCGGAGTCATCGCGATCGCGGTGGCCCTGCCGCGCCGCGACAAGGCCCTGACCCGCGCTGTCGCCGATGCCCGCCGCGCTGGCGCCGTGGTCGTCGCGGCAGCCACCCCGGACCCGACCGGGCGCGGCACCGAGGAGGTCGCATCGCGCACCTACTGGCCGGCCGGCGAACCCGGCGTCCTCTCGGTGGCCGACATGCTCCCCGCCGGCGTCCGCCCGGACGGCGCCCTGCCCACGGACGGCATCGACCTGGCCGCCCCCGGAGCCGGCGTGGTCTCCGGCGGCCCGCGCGGCGACGGCCACTATCTCGGCGCTGGAGCCTCGGTGGCCGCCGCCCAGGCCGCCGGAGCCGCCGCGGTGGTCCGCGCCGCCCACCCCGACGAGAAGCCCGACGCCGTCGCGCGCCGCCTGACCGCCACCGCCTACCCCGCGGACATCCCCCAGCTGGACGCCTACGCCGCCGTCACCACGGTCCTCGGCGACTCCGGTGCCCCCAGCGGCACCGAGCGCGCCACGGATGCCGTGGCCGTGCGCGACACCTCCGCGGCGGACCGCGCGTCCGACCGTGCCACCCTCTTCGTGCTGTTGGGCACCGCCGCCGTACTCGCCGTCCTCTGGGGCGCGTTCGCGCTGCCCCGGGCACGCGGAAGGGGCTGGCGCCCGGCGGAAGCGGGCGGACCGGCCAAGGACTGAACGCAGGGCTGAGCGACGGACTGAGCGCAACGGGAAGCGGGGGCCACCTTCTGGT
>NZ_JBSGYY010000076.1:0-9141 GCF_053610705.1 Streptomyces sp. NPDC054872
GCCATCAAGCACGAGGCCTGCCCCGGACCCCGCACGGGCCCCCACCAAGGGCGCCCGCCGCGCTGCACGCGGCGGGCCCCCTTCGACGTACTGCTTTGACGTACTGCCGGGCTACGCCCAGGTGATGAGCCGCTTGGGCTGCTCCAGGACCGCCGCCACGTCGGCCAGCACCTTGGAGCCGAGCTCGCCGTCGACCAGGCGGTGGTCGAAGGAGAGCGCGAGCGTCGTCACCTGACGCGGCTTGACCTTGCCCTTGTGGACCCAGGGCTGGAGCTTGATCGCGCCGACCGCGAGGATCGCGGACTCGCCGGGGTTCAGGATCGGCGTGCCCGTGTCGACGCCGAAGACGCCGACGTTCGTGATCGTGACCGTGCCGCCCTGCATCGCGGCCGGCGACGTCTTGCCCTCACGAGCCGTGGACACCAACTCGCCGAGCGAATCGGCCAGTTCGGGCAGGGTCTTGGCCTGCGCGTCCTTGATGTTCGGCACGATCAGGCCGCGCGGCGTCGCGGCGGCGATGCCCAGGTTCACATAGTGCTTCTGGACGATCTCCTGGTTCGCCTCGTCCCACGCCGCGTTGACGTCCGGGTTGCGCCGGATCGCCACGAGCAGCGCCTTGGAGATCAGCAGGAGCGGGTTGACCCGCAGGCCCGCGAACGCCTTGTCCTGCTTGAGTTCCTCGACCAGCTTCATCGTCCGCGTCACGTCCACCGTCACGAACTCCGTGACGTGCGGTGCCGTGAAGGCCGAGCCGACCATCGCCTGGGCGATGGCCTTGCGGACGCCCTTGACGGGGATACGGGTCTCGCGGACGCCGGCGCCGACCGCGGGGGCGACTGCTCCGGCGGTGGAGTCCTCGACGGAGGCGGGGGCCTCGGCCGGCACCTGGTCCGGCGCGGACGCCGGGGCCGGGGCGGAGGCGTTGGCCGAGGTGGCGGCCTGGGCCACCGCCGCGTGCACGTCCTCGCGCGTGATGATCCCGTCGGTGCCGGACGGGACGATGGCCGTGAGGTCAACTCCCAGGTCCTTGGCGAGCTTGCGCACCGGCGGCTTCGCCAGCGGCCGGCTGCCCGCGGGGGCGGCGGCCGCGGCGGCGGGCGCGGCGGCTGCGGGCGCGGGCGCGGCGGCTGCCGAGCCGGAGCCGTTCAACTCGGCCTGGACCGCTGCCGCGTAGTACGTCCCGGCGGCCTCCGCCTGCTCCGAAGCAGCCTTGCGCGCGCGGCGCTTCGTCGAGGACTCGGCGACCCCGTAGCCCACGAGCACGGGCTGCCGGCCCTCGGGAGCGGGCTCCTCGGCAGAGGCTTCCGCGGCGGGAGCCTCCTGCACCGGGGCTGCGGCTTCGGCGGGAGCGGCGGCCTCGGCTGGAGCCGCGGTCCCAGCGGACGCGGCGGCCTCAGCGGGCGTGCTTCCGCCGGACACGTCCACCGAGATGATCACCTGGCCGACATCGACCGTGGTGCCCTCCGGGAAGCGCAGTTCGCTCACGACACCGTTGAACGGGATGGGCAGTTCGACGGCGGCCTTGGCCGTCTCGACCTCGCACACCACCTGCCCGTCGGTGACCGTGTCGCCCGGCGCCACGAACCACTTGAGGATCTCTGCCTCGGTGAGCCCCTCGCCCACGTCGGGCATCTTGAACTCGGCGAGCGCGGCACTTGTCATCGTCGTCACGACCCTCTCCCTCAGTACGCCAGCGAGCGGTCGACGGTGTCGAGCACCCGGTCGAGTCCCGGCAGGTACTCCTCTTCCAACCGCGCCGGCGGATACGGCGCGTGGAAACCGCCGACCCTCAGCACGGGAGCTTCGAGGTGGTAGAAGCACCGCTCGGTGATGCGCGCCGCGATCTCCGCGCCCGCACCCAGGAAGACGGGGGCCTCATGGACCACGACGAGCCGCCGCGTCTTCTCGACCGAGGCCTGCACCGCGTCGAAGTCCATCGGCGACATGGACCGCAGGTCCACGACCTCGAGGGACTTGCCCTCTTCGGCGGCGGCCGCCGCCGCCTCCAGACAGACCTTCACCATCGGGCCGTACGCGACGAGCGTCAGGTCCGTGCCCTCGCGGGCGACCCGGGCCTTGTGCAGCGGCGCCGGGATGGCGTCCGTGTCGACCTCGCTCTTGTCCCAGTAACGCCGCTTCGGTTCGAAGAAGATCACCGGGTCGTCGCTCTGGATGGCCTGCTGCATCATCCAGTAGGCGTCCGACGAGTTCGACGGCGAGACGACCTTGAGCCCTGCCACGTGCGCGAACAGCGCCTCGGGCGACTCGCTGTGGTGCTCGACGGCGCCGATGCCGCCGCCGTACGGAATGCGGATGACGACCGGCATCTTGATCTTGCCGAGCGCGCGGGCGTGCATCTTCGCGAGCTGCGTGACGATCTGGTCGTACGCCGGGAAGACGAAGCCGTCGAACTGGATCTCCACCACCGGGCGGTAGCCCCGCAGGGCCAGGCCGATGGCCGTGCCGACGATGCCCGACTCGGCGAGCGGGGTGTCGATGACCCGGTCCTCGCCGAAGTCCTTCTGCAGCCCGTCCGTCACCCGGAAGACGCCGCCGAGCTTGCCGACGTCCTCGCCCATGATGAGGACCTTGGGGTCGGTGTCGAGCGCCGTACGCAGCGATTCGTTGATCGCTTTGGCAAGGGGAAGCTTCTGTACGCCCATGGTCACTTACCGCCTTCGTCCGCGAACGAGGCCTGGTACGCGGCGAACTGCGCGCGCTCCTCGTCGACCAGCGCATGCCCGTCCGCATACGCGTTCTCGAAGATCGCCATCAGATCCGGATCCGGCATCGCCCGCACCACCTCTCGCACTCGCTTTCCCAACGCTTCGCTCTCCGCCTCGAGTTCCGCGAAAAATCCCTCATCAGCGTGACCTTCGGACTCGAGATAGGTCCGCAGGCGCAGGATCGGGTCCTTGGCCTCCCAGGCCTCGCGCTCGTCGTCGTTGCGGTACTTGGTCGGGTCATCGGACGTGGTGTGCGCGCCCATGCGGTAGGTGAACGCCTCGATGAGCGCCGGCCCCTCGCCCGTACGCGCCCTCTCCAGGGCCCACTTGGTGACGGCGAGCACGGCGAGCACGTCGTTGCCGTCGACCCGCACACCCGGGAAGCCGTAGCCCTGCGCGCGCTGGTAGAGCGGCACCCGGGTCTGCTTCTCGGTGGGCTCGGAGATCGCCCACTGGTTGTTCTGGCAGAAGAACACGACGGGAGCGTTGTAGACCGCGGAGAAGGTGAACGCCTCGGCGACGTCGCCCTGGCTGGAGGCACCGTCCCCGAAGTACGCGATCACGGCCGAGTCCGCGCCGTCCTTGGCGACGCCCATGGCGTAGCCGGTGGCGTGCAGGGTCTGCGAGCCGATGACGATCGTGTAGAGGTGGAAGTTGTTGGTGTTCGGGTCCCAGCCGCCGTTGTTCACGCCGCGGAACATGCCGAGCAGGTTCGTCGGGTCCACCCCGCGGCACCAGGCGACGCCGTGCTCGCGGTAGGTGGGGAAGACGTAGTCGTCGTCGCGCGTGGCACGGCCGGAGCCGATCTGGGCGGCCTCCTGGCCGAGCAGCGACGCCCACAGGCCCAGCTCGCCCTGGCGCTGCAGGGAGGTGGCCTCGGCGTCGAAACGGCGGGTCAGGACCATGTCGCGATACAGGGCGCGCAGCTCGTCGGCGGTGATGCCCGCGACGTACGAGTCGTACTCGGCATTCTTGACCCGCTTGCCCTCAGGGGTCAGCAGCTGGACAAGCTGGGGTTCCGTGCTTTTCTTCGGCGCGGCCTTCTTGGCGCTTGCGCGCTTGCCGCCGCTGGTAGTGCTGCGGCGCGGTGTGCGCGCGGCGGTGCTCTCCACGGTCACGTGTGCTCCTCCGTCGGTCCGGCCCCCGGGATTACCGGGTAAGCCAGTGCGGCTCGCCTGATCCGTGCCCGCGCACGGGGTGGGTGCGACTCGGCCGGGAACAGGCGTGACAGGTGCCCCGGCGAGCGCCCTGCACAATGCACGTTACCCAGTGCTTCCCATTTCTGTGAAACCCCATCTGACCTGCGAATTTGCTTGGATTTCCAAGTATCTGACTGCTTGGATTACCGAGTAAATCCAGAAAGTCGGGAACAGTTCCTGGTCACAGCACTGATCACAGCCTGGCAGGGGGCCGGAACACCGGCACGTTATCCCGGCCACCCCGCGCACGGGAAGAGTTCAGCTCAGGCAGCGGGAGAGATCGTGTGTGAGACTGACTCCGTGCGCGAAGACCGAAAAATTACGGTATTTCTCCTCGACGACCACGAAGTGGTGCGGCGAGGAGTCCATGAGCTGCTCTCCGTGGAGTCCGACATCGAGGTCGTCGGAGAGGCCGGAACAGCGGCGGACGCCCTGGTCAGGATCCCGGCGACACGGCCGGACGTGGCCGTTCTCGACGTGCGTCTGCCGGACGGCAGCGGCGTGGAGGTCTGCCGCGAGATCCGTTCCCGGAACGAGGACATCAAATGCCTGATGCTCACCTCGTTCGCGGACGACGAGGCTCTCTTCGACGCGATCATGGCGGGCGCCTCCGGCTATGTCCTGAAGGCCATTCGCGGCAATGAACTCCTCTCCGCCGTACGTGATGTGGCCGCGGGAAAGTCCCTGCTCGACCCCGTCGCCACGGCCCGCGTCCTGGAACGGCTGCGCGACGGAAACACCCCCAAGGGCGACGACCGGCTGTCGAACCTCACGGACCAGGAGCGGAAGATTCTCGACCTGATCGGCGAGGGTCTGACCAACCGGGTGATCGGCGAACGTCTGCACCTCGCCGAAAAGACGATCAAGAATTACGTCTCCAGCCTGCTCTCCAAGCTCGGCATGGAGCGCCGCTCCCAGGCGGCCGCCTACGTGGCCCGTATGCAGGCCGAACAGCAACACTGACGCTTTTCGTCACGGTGCGTAGCTATTCGTGATCGGAAACGGGACTTACGTCCCCGTCCCCTAGGGGCGGGATCCCCTTCCCCGGCCCCCCGCCGGTGCCAGAGGGTGGACGCATGCCCTCCGACGCTCAGGAACAGGACGACCGGCTCGCCTTCGAACTGCTCGGCCGCACCGACTACGGCCGGGTCGCGACCAGCATGCGCGCGCTGCCCTTCCTCGCCGCGGCCCGCCACGTCGTCGTGGACGGGCGGATTCTGCTGCGGATGCACAAGGGGTACGGGTACCACGAGGCCTGCATCGGCAGCGTCGTCGCCTACGGGGCGGACAATCTCAGCGCCGAGACCGCGCGCACGGGGCAGTGGACCGTGCAGTTCGTCGGCCTGTGCGAGGCCATCGAGCCGACCACCGCCGAACTGGAACTCTTCGGCCCGGGCCCGCATTACGTGGACGGCGAGCTCTACGACCCGGTCTACCTGCGCATAGAGCCGCAGCTTGCCACGGTGCACACCCTGCACGGCGGCCGGCGGCGAGAGCCGCAGCGCAGCTTCTCGACGAGTGCCCCCGCCAGATAAGGCAGTGCCAGATAAGGCAGTGCAGAACGAGCACGCGCGCGTGGTGCCCTTTCCGGGGCTCCACGCGCGCGTGCGTCTCGTCGATGAGCTGTGCGGCTCGGCTCAGCCTTCGGCGCCGCTGTTGGCCTCGCCCTCCGTGCCGCCGTTCGTCGCCGGCGACTCGTCACCGCCATCGGTGGGGGTGGGGTCGTCGGTCGGCGTCGTCGGGTCGTCCGTCGGCTCGGTGGGCTCGTCCGTCGGCTCCGTCGGCTCGTCCGTCGGCTGGCTCTCGGTGGGCGTCGTGGGAGCCGTCGGGCCGGTGGTGTTCGGCTGCTCCGGCGTCCAGTCGCCCTGACCGCCGGACCCGTCACCGGGCGTCGCGGTGTCGTCCGAGGTCTCCTCGTCCGCGCTCTTGCTCGGCTTCTTGGTCTCCGACTGCTTCGTCGGCGCCTTGGTCGGCGTGTCCTTGTCCTTCGTCTTGTCGTCGGCCGCCGACAGCGCGAACGCCACACCCACGGCGATCGCGATGATCGCGAGCACGACGAGGATCCACGCCTTGCCCCGGCCGCCGCCCTTGCCGTCGCGGTGACCGCCCTCGAAGCCGCCGTCGTCGCCGCCCGGCGGACGCAGCATGGCGCCCGGGATCTGCGCGGTGCCGGAGTCGCCCGGGTGTTGCATCGCGGCGGCGCCCGAGACGCCCATCGCCGGGGTGCTGCCGCCCTCGTGCATGCCCGCGACATCGACGGGGCCGGTGTTCCAGGTCCCGGTGTGGCTGCCCTGCTCGTGCAGCATCTGCAGCCCGTACTGGACCAGGCCGCGCATCTCCTCGGCCGTCTGGAACCGGTCGTCCGGGTCCTTGGCGAGCGAGCGCATCACGAGGCCGTCCAGCTCCGGCGGCGCCGCGTCCGAGGTCTCGGACGGCGGGACCGGGATGTCCTGGACGTGCTGGTACACGACGGAGAGCGGCGTCTCGCCGGTGAACGGGGGCCGCAGCGCGAGGAGTTCGTAGAGCAGACAGCCGGTCGCGTACAGGTCGGAACGGTGGTCGACGGCCTTGCCGAGCGCCTGCTCCGGGGAGAGGTACTGGGGCGTGCCCATGACCATGCCGGTCTGGGTCATCGTCGACTGGGCGCCGTGCAGCGCACGGGCGATGCCGAAGTCCATCACCTTGACCGCGCCGGTGTTGGTGATGATCACGTTCGCGGGCTTGATGTCGCGGTGCACGATGCCGTGCTGGTGCGAGTACGCGAGCGCCTCGAGCACCCCGGAGACGATGATCAGGGCCTGCTCGGGACCCGGCGCCTCCGCGTTGAGCAGCAGATCGCGGATCGTCCGGCCCTCGACGATCTCCATGACGATGTACGGGACGACACTCGGCCCGACGGCGTCCTCACCGGAGTCGTAGACCGCCACCACGGCGTGGTGGTTGAGCCCCGCCACCGACTGGGCCTCGCGCGTGAAGCGGGCCTTGGAGACCGGGTCCTCGGCGAGGTCGGAGCGGAGCAGCTTGACGGCGACCGTACGGCCGAGTCGTACGTCCTCGGCCGCGAACACCTCGGCCATGCCGCCTCGGCCGAGTCTGTGGGTCAGTCGATACCGGCCATCCCCTACAAGCCCGCCGTTGCCCCACAACTCGGGCGCATCTGACATACCGCCGCCAGTCGCCTCGGGGTCGGACGGGCCCTGAGCGCGCTGCGTCTGTGCCATCAGTCCTCGCCGTCGTTTCTGGTCGTGGTGCTCGGTGGTACCGGGGGAACCCCGCCGGGCCACGCTACAGCCTTCGCGCGGCACGGCGGTTCGAGGTGGACCGGACATCAAACCCGCCGAGTGCCCCCGCGCGCAAACTTGTAACGCTTCCGAGACGCTTCTTGCGCGTACGGTCACGGAACGGGCATCGAGCTTGACGTGTCGGTGCCCTCGGGCAGACTTGGCCAGGAATAGCGGGAATCGATCACCGATCGCGGAGCCGTCCGGCACACCGCGCCGATGGGGGACGCACGACATGAGCAGCCAGGACGGCGCACAGGGACGGTATGCGGGGCGCTCGCTGGCCGGTGGCCGGTACCAGCTGCGCGATCTTCTCGGTGAGGGCGGCATGGCCTCCGTCCACCTGGCGTACGACTCCGTGCTCGACCGTCAAGTCGCGATCAAGACGCTTCACACCGAGCTCGGCCGCGAGCAGTCCTTCCGCGAGCGCTTCCGCCGCGAAGCCCAGTCGGTGGCCAAGCTCACGCACACGAACATCGTCTCGGTCTTCGACACCGGCGAGGACGAGCTGGACGGCGCGACGATGCCGTACATCGTCATGGAGTACGTGGAGGGCAAGCCGCTCGGCTCCGTGCTCGACGCGTCCGTCACCCAGTTCGGCGCGATGCCGACCGACCAGGCGCTGAAGATCACCGCCGATGTGCTCGCCGCTCTCGAGATCAGCCACGAGATGGGCCTGGTCCACCGCGACATCAAGCCCGGCAACGTGATGATGACGAAGCGCAACGTCGTCAAGGTCATGGACTTCGGCATCGCCCGCGCCATGCAGTCCGGCGTCACCTCCATGACGCAGACCGGCATGGTCGTCGGCACCCCCCAGTACCTCTCGCCGGAGCAGGCGCTCGGCCGCGGCGTGGACGCCCGGTCCGACCTCTACTCCGTCGGCATCATGCTGTTCCAGCTGACCACCGGGCGGCTGCCCTTCGAGGCGGACTCGCCGCTGGCCATCGCGTATGCGCACGTCCAGGAGGAGCCGGTCGCTCCGTCCTCGATCAACCGCTCGCTGCCGCCCGCGGTCGACGCGATCGTCGCCCGCGCGCTGAAGAAGAACCCGAACGAGCGCTTCCCCACGGCCGAGGCGATGCGCGACGAGTGCCTGCGCGTCGCCCAGTCCCTGCAGGCGGCCGCGCCGAGCATCGTGCCGGGCGCCCAGACCGCGAGTGGCGCGGGCGTCGGCGCCGCGGTCTTCCCGCCGGTCGACTCCTCGCTCCCGCAGCAGGGCGGCGTCCAGACGCCGTACCAAACGGGTCCGTACGGCCCGCCCACCCCGGCCCCGGGCCCCGTCACCCCGGGCTACGGCTACCCGCAGCAGGGCGGCTACCCGACCCCGGCGCCCACCAACGCGTACGCCCCCCAGGCCTCGCAGACCCCGCCCCCGTACACGCTCTCGCCGCAGCAGTCGCAGACCTCGGTGCAGGGCGGCGGCTCAGGATCGGGCGGCAAGCGGAACATGCCGGTGATCGTCGGCTCGATCGTCGTCGCGCTGCTCGCCATCGGCGGCCTGATCACGGCCATGTCGTTGAGCGGTGGCGACGACGACAAGGGCGACAAGGCCAAGGAGTCGGCCGCGCCGGTGGCAGGGTACCGGGGCCCGGACCGGTCGAAGACGATCGAGACCGAAGAGTGCCTCGAACCCGACACGGCGTACAACGACGAGACCAAGATCAAGGTCCCTGACTTCACCTTCAGGGACTGGCGCTCGGTGCAGAAGTGCCTGCAGGCGGCCGGCTGGCAGTTCGACAAGCGCACGATGGACGAGAACACCTATGGGAAGGACACGGTCATGATGCAGTCCCCCAAGGAAGGCTCCGACATCGACCCGGACGACGTGAAGATCGAGTTCACCCTCTCCACGGGCAACCCGGCCTGACGCGGTCGCGGTAACCGACGTAATCGACATAATCGACGCGAAGGGCCCGGTCACCTCGTGACCGG
>NZ_JBSGYY010000077.1:0-8749 GCF_053610705.1 Streptomyces sp. NPDC054872
GTGGCCACCTCCGTGGCCACCGGGCCCGGCGATAGTCTTGGGTCTTGTTCGAAACATGATTCGAGGCGCGGGCGCCGAGCGCATGCGCGGCAGAGGAGTTGAGGCCAGGTGGAGTTCCAGCTGCTCGGACCGGTGAGCGTCGCCGGGGGCAGCGGACCCGTCCCCCTCGGCCCGGCCAAGCGCCGCAGCCTGCTCGCGGCGCTGCTGCTGCGGGCGGGCACGCCGGTCTCGGTGGACGCCCTGACCGAGACCCTGTGGGACGGTGAACCGCCGCTGCACGCGCGCACCGTCATCCAGGGCCACATCTCCCGGCTGCGCGCCCTGCTCGTCGAGGCGGGACTGGACGCGTACGGCGTGGAACTCGCCACGCAGGGCGGTGCGTACGCCCTCCAGTTCCCGGAGACCCTGCTCGACGTCAGCCGCTTCGAGGACCTCGTCAAACTGGCCGGACGGCAGCGGGAGCCCTCGGACACGGCGCTGATGCTGCGGGAGGCGCTCGCGCTGTGGAACGGGCCCGCGCTGACCGGCACCGTCGCCACGGAGCCGATGCTGGCCGCCGCGCGGGGACTTGAGGAGAGCCGCCTCGTCACCGTCGAGCAGCTCGCCGAGGCGTACGGAAAGCTCGGCTCGCACGGCCAGGCCGTGGGGCTGCTGCGCGCGGAGTCGGTCCAGCACCCGCTGCGGGAGGCCCTGGTGGCGGCCCTGATGCGAGCTCTCCAGCGGTGCGGCAGGCAGTCCGAGGCGCTGGAGTTCTACCACCGGACGCGCGAACTCCTCGCCGAGGAGCTGGGGGTGGACCCCGGCAAGAAGCTGCGCCGGGCGTACGAGGAGATCCTCAACGGGGAGCCCGACACCGGGGCCCACCCGATGCTGGGCGCTCCTCCGCCGCGCCGGCGCGGGCGGTACGACATGGGCCTCGGGGGCGGCGGTGCTTCTCCCGCTGGTTACGCCGCTGCTTCCCCCGCCGCATCCAGCGCCGCATCCACCGGCTCCCCCGCGACCGGCGGCTCTCCTGGCGCCGCCGGGACCACCGCTCCCGCCGGGACCTCCGCCGCCGTTGCGGGAAGCCGGGCCGTGCCGCAGGCAGGGACGGGGCCGGTGGAGCGAGGCCGGGGGCCCGCGGCTGAGCAGACGCAGGAGACGCAGCGGACGCAGCCCGCGGCGCCGGGTGCCGGTGGTGCTCAGGACGCGAGCCCCGCCGCTCCCGTCTCCCCCGAGGCCCCGGCGGAAGGGCCCACGCCCGGCAACGCGATCCCCCGCCTGCTGCCCCGCGCACCCCGCGCCTTCGCCGCCCGCGACGAGCAGCTCGCCGCCCTGAAAACCGTGCTCGCCGAGGAGACGGAAGCGCCGATCGTCCTGCTCACCGGTGCCGCGGGCGTGGGGAAGACCGCCCTCGTCCTGCAGTGGGCGCACCACCACGCGGACCCGGAGACGGAGGGCCACCTCTTCGCCGACCTCCGCGGCTTCAGCGGCGGCGACCCCGCCCACCCCGAACGCGTCCTGCGGGAGTTCCTCCTCGCCCTGGGCGTGCGGCAGCAGGACGTGCCGGCCGGCATCGAACCGGCGGCGGCCCTCTACCGCTCGCTCCTCGCCGAACGGCGCATCGTCGTCGTCCTCGACAACGCCCACGACTCCGCCCAGGTCCGCCCGCTCCTGCCCGGTGCGTCCCACTGCACCACCCTCATCACCAGCCGCAACCGCCTCGACGGCCTCGTCGCCTCGGACTGCGCGCGCCCCGTGCCGGTCGGCGCGCTCAGCGAGCGCGACGGCGCCGAGCTGTTCCTCCGCGCCCTGGGTCAGAGCGCGGGGCTTGACGCCGACTCCGAAGACGTACGCAGGATCGCCCGCCTCTGCGACGGCCTGCCGCTCGCGCTGCGCACCGCCGCCGCCCGGCTCATCGGGCGCCCCCAGCGGTCCGTGGCCGGCCTGGCCGCCGAACTCGCCGACGAGGAGCAGCGGCTGGCCCTGCTCTCCGCAGAGGACACCGGTGTCGCGGCCGCGCTGCGCACCTCGGTGGCCCAACTGCCGGGCAGTGACGCCTGGTTGCTCGCCGCGCTGGCCCGCGCCTCCACGCCGGACGTGGACGCGCACCGGGCCGCCGACCTCGCGGGGGCGAACGTGTCCGCCACCCGCGAGGGACTCGACCGCCTGGCCGCGGCGCACCTGATCCAGGAGGAGGGCGCGGGGCGCTACGTCCTGCCCGATCTGGTACGGCTCTTCGCCCGCGGTCTGGACGGATCCGGAACCGCGACGTTCCGCAGGCCCCGCCCCGAGGAACTGCGGCGGCCCGTACCGGGCTCCTCCCTGTGAACCCGGCCCCGGCCCGCATCTCCCCGTGCGACGCGTGAACGAGTCATTAGCCGGGTGTTAGCGGAACGCCAGTGGCGGGCGGCAGGCTCAGTGGAGCAAGCCCGAGCGACCACCACTCACGGGGGAGACACCGCCATGCGCACCACCGCTCGCACCACGCGTGCCGCGCTCGCCGTCGCCGCCCTCGCCGCCCTCTCCCTCTCGCTCACGGCGTGCGACGGCGACGGCGGGAGCGATGACGGGAGAGCGAACGGGGCCGGGAGGGGGAGCGGGGACGCCGGCGACGGGGCATCCGTCACCGGCAAGGCGTCGGCCAGCGCGTCCGGTCGTCCGGAATCCCTCGCTCCGGCCGCCGACGGCGACTGCACGCCGCGCACCGCGGAGATCAGCATGGAGGACACCGGCGGCACCGCGCCCGCCGTCCTGCTCAAGATCACCAACAACGGCGGCAAGGCCTGCGCCGTCCACGGCGCCCCCCTCGTCAGCGACCCGACGACGGGCAAGAACCTCCCCGCGGCCCGGAACACCCGCCCCAGATCGGTCGTCCGTCTCGCGCCGGACCGGTCCGCCTACGCCGCGATCAACCTCGCGGGCATGGACGCCGAAAGGACCCACCGCTCCAAGACCCTCGCCGTCACGCTCGTCACCAAAGGCGGCAGGGCCACGGACGGCAGCGTCACGGTGAACTCCCCCGGCGCCGCGGGCCTGCTGCTCGACGCCGGCTCACGCGTCACGTACTGGCAGAACAACCTCGAGGACGCCATGTCGTAAAGGCGACGCCACGTCGCGACGGCTCCGCGTCCTCCCCTGATCCACAGCCGGTCTGTGTCCCACTTTCCCCCGAGTGGCACGGGCCGGCTGTGTCATGCCCGCCACGGGGTAGGCATCGCCGCATGAAACTTCTCGTACGCGACCGGCTGCTCGGCATCGGTGACGACTACTGGATCGAGGACGACCAGGGCCGGAAGGTCTTCCTCGTCGACGGCAAGGCGATGCGTCTGCGCGAGACCTTCGAGCTGAAGGACATGGAGGGCCGCGTCCTCATCGACATCCGCGCCAAGATGCTGGCGCTGCGCGACACGATGGTGATCGAACGGGACGGCTCGGAGCTGGCCACGATCAAGCGCAAACGCCTCTCGCTCCTGCGCAACCACTACCGCGTGGACCTGGTCGACGGCACCGAGCTCGACGTGAGCGGCAAGATCCTGGACCGCGAGTTCGCCATCGAGTACGACGGCGAACTCCTGGCCGACATCTCCCGCCGCTGGTTCCGGGTCCGCGACACGTACGGCCTCCAGATCGTCCGGGACGACGCCGACGCGTCCCTCCTCCTGGCCGTCGCGGTCTGCGTGATCCGCCTGGCCGAGAAGGAGCGGGGCGACGACGACTGAGCGGTCCTGACGCGGTCTCAGCGCCGGGGCGCGTCCACCCCGAGGAGCCGGTCCTTCAGCGCGGGGAACTGCTCGCGCGTGGCCGCCACCTTCGCCGGGTCGAGTTCGACGGTGAGAATCTCCTCGCCGTCCCCCGCCTCGGCGAGCACCTCGCCCCACGGGTCGACGACGATGCTGTGCCCGGCCTGGGGAACCCCGGCGTGCGTACCGCCGGTGCCGCACGCGAGGACGTACACCTGGTCCTCGACGGCCCGCGCCCGGGCGAGCAGCGTCCAGTGCTCACGCCGCCGCGCGGGCCAGCCCGCGGGGACGACGAACATCTCGGCGCCCGCGTCGACGAGCCCCCGGAAGAGCTCGGGGAAGCGGAGGTCGTAACAGGTGGCGAGCCCGATCATCGTCCCGGGCGTGCGCACGGTGACCAGTTCGCCGCCCGCGCCCATCAGGACGGCCTCGCCCTTGTCGAAGCCGAACCGGTGGATCTTCCGGTACGAGGCGGCCAGTTCACCCTCGGGCGAGAAGACGAGCGAGGTGTTGTAGAGGTCCCCCGAAGCGTCCCGCTCCGGAATGGACCCCGCGTGCAGCCAGACGCCCGCGTCACTCGCGGTCTTGGCCATCGCCTCGTACGTGGGCCCCTCCAGCGGCTCCGCCTCGCTCGCGAACGACTCGTAGGCGAAAGCGCCCGTGCTCCACAGTTCGGGAAGAACGACGAGATCCGGCCGCTCCCGCCCGGCTACCTCACGGACCAGCGAAGAGACCCGCGAGCGGCGGGTATTGACCGTTTCGCCCTCGTCTACGGCGATCTGGATGAGGGAGGCGCGCACACTACCACCGTCCTGGCATTCGAGCCGTCAATGCAGGCCTACGATCGTCACACGAAAGCACTGCCGGGGTGCCTGCGGGCAGCGTAACTTAACGTCTCAGACACCCACCGCCCGCGTACGACCGTCGAGGGGTCCCGTGAGTCTCCATCCCAGCCTGCAAACCTACGCCGACGCCTGGACCCAATCCGTATCAGCCATATCCGAGCTGGTGTCACCGCTCGCCGAGGGAGAGTGGAACTGGGCCACCCCCTGCCCCGGCTGGTCGGTGCGGGATGTCGTCTCCCACGTCATAGGCCTGGACTGCGAGATGCTGGGCGACCCGCGTCCCATCCACACCCTGCCCCGCGACCTGTACCACGTACAGACCGAGGGCCAGCGGTACATGGAGGTGCAGGTCGACGTCCGGCGCCACCACACCGCGCCCGAGATGACCTCCGAACTGGAGTACACGATCATCCGCCGCTCACGGCAGCTGCGGAACGAGTCGCGTGACCCCTCCCACAAGATCCGTGGCCCGCTCGGCACCGAGCAGACCCTCGAACTGGCCATGCGCATGCGGGCGTTCGACGTCTGGGTGCACGAGCAGGATCTGCGTACGACGCTGCGGAAGCCCGGAAACCTGGACTCCCAGGGCGCGTTGGTGGCGCGCGACCTCCTGCTGCAGGGACTGCCCAAGGTCGTCGCCAAGAAGGCCGCGGCCCCGGCGAACTCGGCGGTCGTCTTCGACGTGAGCGGGCCCGTCGAGTTCCTGCGCACGGTCCGTGTCGACGCCGACGGCCACGCCACGGTCGACGGCGCCCCCTCGCTCGGCCCGCTCGCCACGCTGAGCCTGGGCTGGGAGACATACGTCCGCCTGGCGTGCGGCCGCGTCCCGCACGCCTCGGTGGCCGACCGGATCAAGGTCGAGGGCGATCAAGGCCTGGGCGAGGCGATCCTGCGGGAGTTCGCGGTCACGCCGTAGCCCTGGCCCGCCTCGGCTCAGACGGGTACGTGGACCGCCTCGGCTCAGACGGGTACGTGGACCGCCTCGACGCGGCTGGCGACAAGACGCTCCTTCTCCCTGCGCACCGCGCGCGTCCGCAGCCGCAGGATCTGGCTGAGGCCCACCGCCTCCAGGACGAAGACGGCGGAGAAGGCGATCCGGTAGTTGTCGCCGGTCGCGTCCAGGAGCACGCCGATGGCAAGGAGCGTCGTCATGGAGGCGACGAAGCCGCCCATGTTCACGATGCCGGACGCGGTGCCCTGGCGCTCCGGCGGGTTCGCGGGCCGCGCGAAGTCGAAGCCGATCATGGAGGCGGGGCCGCAGGCGCCGAGCACGGTGCACAGCGCGATGAGCAGCCCCATCGGGGCGTGGTCGCCGGGGTAGTGGATCGTGATCGCCCACATCGCGGCCGTCATGGCGACGGTGCCGATGGCCAGTGGCGTGCGGGCCGCGTGGTGCCGGGCGACGATCTGGCCGTAGACCAGGCCCACCACCATGTTGGACAGCACGACGAGGGTGAGCAGCGCCCCGGCCGTCCCGCGCGAGAGCCCCTGCGCCTCGACGAGGAACGGCAGGCCCCACAGGAGCAGGAACACCATCGCGGGGAACTGCGTGGTGAAGTGCACCCACAGTCCGAGCCGGGTGCCGGGCTCGCGCCAGCTCAGGGCGATCTGCTTGCGCACGAAGGCCCCGCCGGTGTGCCGCACCGGCTCCGGCTCGTGCCCCTCGGGGTGATCCTTGAGGAACAGCGTCATCAGGACGAGGACGACAACGCCGCACAGCGCGCTGCCCGCGAAGGCCGCGGTCCAGCCGACGGAGTGCAGGAGCCGGGCCAGGACGAGGGTGGAGACGAGGTTGCCCGCCATGCCGACCAGGCCGGCGAGCTGGGCGACCAGCGGGCCGCGCCGGGCCGGGAACCAGCGGGTGCCGAGGCGCAGCACACTGATGAAGGTCAGCGCGTCACCGCAGCCGAGCAGCGCGCGGGACGCGAGCGCCATTGAGTACGAGGGGGAGAAGGCGAAGCCGAGCTGTCCCAGCGTGAAGAGCACGACTCCGATGGTCAGCACCCGCTTGGTGCCGAGCCGGTCGACCATCAGGCCGACGGGTATCTGCATGCCCGCGTAGACGAGCAGCTGAAGGATCGAGAACGTCGAGAGCGCGGACGCGTTGACGTGGAAGCGGTCGGCGGCGTCGAGCCCGGCGACGCCGAGCGAGGTCCGGAAGATGACGGCGACGAAGTAGACGGCGACGCCGATGCCCCAGACGAGCATCGCCTTCCTGCCGCCGGGAGGATCGCCGGGCAGGGAGACGGGGGCGGAGGCCGAGCTCATCGGGACCTCCGGTAACGGGTGAGTGGGAGGGAAACATGCCGCGAAGCGGCAGAAGAAAACCCGGCGACGGCGGACGGAGACCCGTCAAAAAGCACCCTCATCGGACCTCGCCCCGAGCAAGCTCCCGAAACCACCCGACGTGCCGGGTGACCACGGCGACCGCCCCGTCCGCGTCCCCGGCGCGCAACGCCCCAAGAATCTCCTCGTGCTCGGCAAGCGTCTTGGCGATCCGGTCAGGATGGGAGTGCATCACCGCGACCCCCATCCGCAACTGCCGGTCACGAAGCTGGTCGTACAGCCGGGCAAGAATCTCGTTCCCCCCACTCCGCACGATCTCCGCGTGGAAGCACCGGTCGGTCACGGCGGCAGCGGAAAGATCTCCGGCAGCGGCCTGTTCCCGCTGCTGCCGCAGCAGCTCTTCAAGCCGGGAGATCAACGCCGAAGGCGCAGGCACCGCCTTGCGCACCGAGTGGGTCTCGACCAGGAGCCGCGTCTCGACGACATCGGCGATCTCCTGCGCGGACACCGGCAGGACGAGCGCGCCCTTCTTCGGGTAGAGCCGCAGGAGCCCCTCCACCTCCAGCTTCAGGAGGGCCTCGCGCACCGGGGTGCGGGACACCCCGACGGCCTGCGCGAGCTCGCCTTCGGTGAGCAGCGTGCCGCCCTCGTACCTGCGGTCGAGCACGCCCTGTTTGACGTGCGCGTACACCCGCTCCGCGGCGGGGGGCTGCTTCAGGGGCCGGGCAGGGGCTCGGGTGGGGGACGAGGCGGGTGCGACAGGCATGCGCACAGCATAGATACAACACGTACCCATGAGGTCGTCCATTCCACGATCCGGACATCACCCACATCACCCTTAATTGACGGCGTTCAGGCGCATCCATTTGCCTCTCTCGTGTGTCTCACTATCGAGCGGCACCCTCATGTGGCCGCATTCCAGGGGCATTTGGAGCATTCAACTTGAACACCCCCATTAAGGGCATTCGCCGCGCATCGGCCGTAATCGTCACTGCGGGTGCGGTCATCGCGGGCGGAGCGCTCACCACCCCGGCCCATGCGGCCGCGCTGCCCAAGCCGTCGATCGTCGCCAAGGGCGGCTTCGTCATGAACAACGGCACGGGCAAGACGCTCTTCACCAAGTCCGCGGACACGCGCCGTTCGACGGGCTCCACCACCAAGATCATGACGGCGAAGGTGGTGCTCTCGCAGACGAACCTGAACCTCAACTCCAAGGTCAAGATCGAAAAGGCCTACAGCGACTACATCGTCAAGAACACCGCCTCGTCCGCCCGGCTGATCGTCGGCGACAAGGTCACCGTCCGCCAGCTCCTGTACGGCCTCATGCTGCCGTCCGGCTGCGACGCGGCGTACGCCCTCGCGGACAAGTTCGGCAAGGGCTCCACCCGCTCCGCCCGCGTGAAGTCGTTCATCGGCAAGATGAACGCCCAGGCCAGGAGCCTCGGCATGACGAACACGCACTTCGACTCCTTCGACGGAATCGGCAACGGAAGCAATTACTCCACGCCCCGCGACCTGACGAAGCTCGCCAGCAGCGCGATGAAGAGCTCCACGTTCCGTACGGTCGTGAAGACGAAGTCGACGAAGCAGAAGGTCACCACGAAGAGCGGCGGCTACCGCTACATGTCGTGGTCGAACACGAACAACCTGCTCAGCAGCTACAGCGGCGCCATCGGCGTGAAGACCGGCTCCGGCCCGCAGGCCAAGTACTGCCTGGTCTTCGCCGCGACGCGCAACGGCAAGACGGTCATCGGCACGGTCCTCACCTCGACCTCGTCGACGAACCGCACGAAGGACGCGAAGAAGCTGATGGACTACGGCTTCAAGAAGTAGGCCTTCACCGGACACATCACCGGACACGTCGAAGGGGGCCCGCCGCGCTGCACGCGGCGGGCC
>NZ_JBSGYY010000078.1:0-7580 GCF_053610705.1 Streptomyces sp. NPDC054872
CTCGGCGGCCATTCCCTGCTCGCCACCCGCCTCATCAGCCGCATCCGCACCCGCCTCGGCGTGGAGCTGCCCCTGCGAGCCCTCTTCGAGGGGCCCACGGTGGTGCAGTTGGCCGAGCGGGTCGAGGTCGAGGGCGCCCCCACTCGGGTCGCGGTGTCTCCCGCGGATCGATCCGCCGAGGTGCCGCTGTCATTCGCGCAGCGCCGGCTGTGGTTTCTCAACCGTTTCGAGGGCTCGGCAGCCTCCACGTACAACCTGCCCATCACCCTGCGCCTGACCGGCACCCTGGACCGGGACGCGCTCGCCGCCGCGCTGCACGATGTCGTCGCCCGCCACGAAAGTCTGCGCACGGTCTTCCCCGAGGGCCCCGACGGCACCCCGTACCAGCACATCCTTGACGCCGATCAAGCCACCGTGCGGCTGGACGTGGCCGTCGTGACCGCCGCCGAGCTGCCCGTGCGCGTGGCCGAGGCCGCAGGCTGCAGTTTCGATCTGAGCGGCGAACTGCCGCTACGTGCCCGGCTGTTCATGCTCGAAGATGTCACGACCGGCGACGCCGAGCTCAGCGGCACCCAGCCCGATGGCGCCGTGCACGTACTGTCCGTGGTGCTGCACCACATCGCCGGTGACGGCTGGTCCATGGCACCCCTGGCGCGCGATCTCGAGGCCGCCTACGAGGCGCGGACCGCCGGCCGGGTCCCGTCATGGGGGCCGCTGCCGGTGCAGTATGCCGACTATGCGCTCTGGCAGCGCGACTTGCTCGGCGACGAGCGTGACCCCGAAAGCCTGCTCGGCCGTCAGCTCGCCTACTGGACAGAACAACTCAACGATCTCCCAGACCAGTTGACGCTGCCCACGGACCGTCAGCGCCCTGCCGTCGCCTCCTTTAGCGGCGACAGCGTGGCGTTCACACTGGACGCCGATCTGCACGGGAGCCTCGCCGGGCTGGCCCGCGAGTCCGGCGCGAGTGTCTTCATGGTGGTGCGGGCGGCGTTCGCTGCGCTGCTCTGCCGGCTCGGGGCCGGGACGGACATCCCGATCGGCGCACCGATGGCCGGGCGCACGGACGAGGCGCTCGACGACCTCGTCGGGTTCTTCGTGAACACGCTCGTGCTGCGTACGGACCTGTCCGGCGCCCCGACCTTCCGTGAGCTGCTCGACCGGGTCCGTGAGACGGACCTGGCCGCGCACGCGCACCAGGACGTGCCCTTTGAGCACCTCGTCGAGGTGCTCAACCCGGTCCGCTCTATGGCGGCTCACCCGCTCTTCCAGGTGATGCTGGCCTTCCAGAACGTCGAGGAGCCGCGCTTGCGGCTCCCCGGTCTGACCGTCGCCCCCGAACCTGCTGCCGCCCCGGCCGCCCGCTTCGACCTGTGTGTCTACCTCGACGAGTCGCGCACGGACACCGGCGCCGAGGCGGGGCTCGCGGGCGTCCTGGAGTTCGCCACTGACCTGTACGACCGCGCTACGGCCGAGGAACTGGTGGCCCGCTTCGAGCGGGTCCTGCGCGGTGTGGTCCGTGACCCGGACCAGCCCGTCGCTGCCCTCGACGTCCTAACGCCCGAGGAGCGGCGGCGGATCGTCGAGGAGTGGAACAGCACCGACACCCCGGTCCGACAGGAGCCGCTGCCCGCGCTGTTCGAGGCGCAGGTGGCGCGCACCCCGGACGCGACGGCCGTGGTCCACGGGGGCGTCGAACTGACATACGCGGAACTCAACGCCCGCGCCAACCGCCTGGCACGCCTGCTCGTCGAGCGGGGCGCCGGCCCGGAGCGGCTCGTCGCCCTCGCCGTGCCCCGGTCCGTCGACCAGGTCGTCGCCGTGTACGCCACCGTGAAGGCCGGCGCGGCCTACCTCCCCGTCGACCCCGAATACCCCGCCGACCGGATCGCGTACATGCTCGATGACGCGCGCCCCGTCTGCGTCCTCACCTCGGCCGACATCGTGGACCTGCTGCCGGGTGGCCTGCCCGCCCTCGTTCTCGACGACCCCGGCCTGCGTGCGGAGCTCGCCAAGCGGCCCGCCACCGACCTCGACGACGCCGACCGGGCCGCGCCGCTGGGGCTCTCACACCCCGCGTACGTGATCTACACCTCCGGCTCCACGGGCCGCCCCAAGGGCGTGCTGATCCCGCACGACGCCATTGTGAACCGCCTCGCGTGGATGCAGGCCAAGCATCCGCAGGGAGCCGGCGACCGCATCCTGCAGAAGACGCCGACCGGCTTCGACGTCTCCGTCTGGGAGTTCTTCTGGGCCCTCCAGGTGGGCGCGACCCTCGTGGTCGCCGATCCCGGCGGGCACCGTGACCCCGCTTACCTCGTCGAGGTTATCCGCGCCCACCGGATTACCACGCTGCAGTTCGTGCCGTCGATGCTCGCCGTGTTCCTCGCGGAGCCGACCGCCTCCACGTGCACGACGCTGCACACGGTGATCCTCGGCGGCGAGGCAACCTCCCTCGAACTCGCGGAGAAGTTCCGCGAAACTCTGGACTCGGGCCTGTTCAATCTGTACGGCCCAACCGAGGCGTCCATCGACGTCACCCGCTGGGTGGTCCGCCACGAGCCCGGCGCGCCCAGCGTGCCGATCGGCACGCCCGTGTGGAACACCCGCGCCTACGTCCTGGACGAGCTGCTGCGGCCGGTCCCGGCAGGCGTGCCCGGCGAACTCTACGTATCCGGTGTGCAGTTGGCGCGTGGCTATGTGGGCAGGCCCGGTCTGACCGCGGACCGGTTCGTCGCGAATCCGTACGACCCCGCGGGGCGGCGCATGTACCGCACCGGCGACCTCGTGCGTTGGCGCGCCGACGGCAACATCGAGTTCCTCGGGCGCACCGACTTCCAGGTGAAGATCCGCGGCTTCCGTGTGGAACTCGGTGAGGTCGAGTCGGCTGTCGCTGCCCATGCGGCCGTCGCACAGGCCGTCGTCACCGTCCACACCGGCGAAGGCCGCGACCCCCGCCTCGTCGCCTACGTTGTCCCGGCCGCCGGCACCAGCGTCGAACCGGCTGACCTGCGGCAGTTCGTGGGCGCACGGCTGCCGGAGTACATGGTGCCCGCCGTCGTCGTCGTCCTGGCCGCGCTGCCCGTGACCGTCAACGGCAAACTCGACCGCAAGGCCCTGCCGGTTCCCGACTTCTCCGCCGCTCCGCGGGGCCGGGCGCCACGCACCGCGCACGAGGACGTGTTGTGCGGACTGTTCGCCGAGGTCCTCGACCTGGACCGCGTCGGAGCCGAGGACAGCTTCTTCGACCTGGGCGGACACTCGCTGCTCGCGACCCGGCTGGTGAGCCGGGTCCGCGCGGTGCTGGGAGTGGAGCTGCCGCTACGCGCCCTGTTCGAGGCGCCGAGCGTGGCCCGTCTTGCCCGCCGCCTCGCTGATGCCGACGGCGCCCGCGCCGTGCTGACCCGCAGGACCCGCACGGCGGACCTGCCGTTGTCCTTCGCCCAGCGTCGCCTGTGGTTCCTCAACCGTCTCGAAGGCGCCGAGGCCGCCACGTACAACATGCCCATCGCGCTGCGCCTGACCGGTGCCCTGGACCACGACGCCCTCGCGGCGGCCCTCAGCGACGTCGTCGCCCGCCACGAGAGCCTGCGCACCGTCTTTCCCGAGGGCCCCGACGGCACCCCACGGCAGCAGATCGTCGACCCGGCCGACGCCCGCGTCGAGCTTCCGCTGACCCGCGTCACGGAGGCGATGCTCGCCGAGGCCCTGTCCCGTGAGACCGCCCGGGGCTTCGACGTCACCTGTGAACTCCCGCTGCGCGCACAGATGTTCATGCTCAGCGACACCACGCACGTCCTGTTCGTGGTGCTCCACCACATCGCGGGCGACGGCTGGTCGATGGCGCCACTGGCCCGCGACGTCGCGGAGGCCTACGAGGCGCGGGCCCACGGCCGCGCCCCGGAGTGGGAACCGCTGCCGGTGCAGTACGCGGACTACTCGATCTGGCAGCGTGAGCTGCTCGGCGACGGCTCTGACCCTACGAGCTTGCTCGGCCGGCAGGTCGCGTACTGGACGCGGCACCTGTCCGGGCTCCCCGAGCAGCTGGAGCTCCCGGCGGACCGGCCCCGCCCCGCCGCGGCCACCCACCGCGGCGCCCATGTGCCCGTCCACTTCGACGCACGGCTCCACCAGGACCTCACCGCTCTCGCGCGCGAGACCGGCGCGAGCGTCTTCATGGTGGTCCAAGCGGCGTTCGCAGCGCTCCTGTCGCGCCTCGGCGCCGGCACGGACATCCCGATCGGCTCGCCCGTGGCGGGCCGCACGGACGAGGCACTCGACGACCTCGTCGGCTTCTTCGTGAACACGCTCGTGCTGCGCACGGACGTGTCCGGCGCCCCCACGTTCCGCGAGTTGGTCGAGCGCGTGCGGGAGTCCGACCTCAGGGCCTATGCCAACCAGGACGTTCCGTTCGAGCATCTCGTGGACGTCCTGAACCCCGTCCGTTCCCTGTCGCGGCACCCGCTGTTCCAGGTGATGCTGGCGTTCCAGAACACCAGCCCGCCTCGCCTCGGACTTCCCGGTCTCGTCCTAGCCGGCGAGAGCGCGGAGCTGGAAGCGGTCAAGTTCGACCTGTCCGTCAGCCTCAACGAGACCTTCGACGACCACCGCCTCCCCGACGGCATCACCGGCGAACTCGCCTACTCCGTCGATCTGTTCGACCGCGACACCGTCAGCGGCATTGCCCGCCGGTTCGAGCGTTTGCTGCGCGCGTTCGTCACGGATCCTGAGAGCCCGGTGTCGTCGGCGGAGCTGCTGTCGCCGCGCGAACTGCGGCTCGTCCTCGACGAGTGGAGCGCGGAGGCGAACGACGCGTCCTCGGCGAGGGCGGGCGGCGATTCCTCGACGGGCGCCGACGACGTGTTCCCGGCGCGGGCCCGCGGCGGGCTCCCTGGCGACACCACGGCGCTAGACCTGTTCGCCGAGCAGGTGGCGCGGGTGCCGGACGCCGTGGCGGTCGAGTGCGGGGACGACGCCCTGACGTACGCGGAGCTCGACGCGCGGGCCGAACGGCTGGCACGCGTCCTTGTGGCGCGAAACGCCGGGCCGGAGCGCCCGGTGGCGGTGGCGCTGCCCCGATCGGCTGATTTCGTGGTCGCGATGGTGGCCGTGTGGAAGGCGGGAGCGGTCTTCCTGCCCGTCGACGAGGAGTATCCGGCGGGGCGCATCGCCCTGATGTGCCAGGACATGCGGCCGGTGTGCGCGGTAACGGAGGCCGGGACGACGGCGGCGCTGCCGAACGGTCTGGCGCGCGTCCTCGTGGACGAGCAGCCGGCCGACGCGGCCGGCGTGCGCGACACGGGGGGTGTCGGCCCGCGCCCGCGGAACGCCGCGTACGTCGTCTACACCTCCGGATCGACGGGCTGTCCGAAGGGCGTGGTCGTCGAACACCGCTCACTGGCGGCCTATTTGGGCTGGGCGCGGGCGGCCCACCCGGAGGCGTCGGGTGTGGTGGCGTGGCAGTCACCGGTCACGTTCGACATGACAGTGGCGTCCGTCCTGCTGCCCCTGGTGTCGGGCGGCCGCGCCCGCGTGACCGACCTGCTGCGGACACCGGAAGCCCTGCCGCGGACACCGCAGGCCCCGGCGCCGGCGCGCCGACACCAGGCGCCGACCTTCATGAAGGCGACACCGAGCCACGTACCGCTGCTGCTGACCCTGCCCGACGAGCTCTCGCCGACAGCCGAACTCGTGCTGGGCGGCGAGGCCTTGACCGGCTCGGACGTGACAGAGTGGCGCCGCCGCCACCCCGAGGCCCAGGTCGTCAACGCCTACGGTCCGACCGAGACGACCGTGAACGTCACCGAACACCGCGTGGCCCCCGGCGAGGCAATGCCGCTGGCTGCTGTGCCGATCGGCCGCCCGCGGGGCGGCACTCGCACCTTCGTCCTGGACGGCGGCCTGCGCCCGGTACCGGCTGGCGTGATCGGCGAACTTTACGTGGCTGGCGCCCAGTTGGCTCGCGGATACGCCGAGCGCTCCGCCGTTACGGCGGAGCGGTTCGTGGCCTGCCCGTTCACGGACGACGGCGCGCGCATGTACCGCACCGGCGACCTCGTGAAGTGGCGGGCGGACGGCACGCTCGTCCACGTGGGCCGCGCGGACGCGCAGATCCAGCTGCGCGGCTTCCGTATCGAGCCCGGCGAGATCGAAGCCGCCGTCACCCAGCATTCGGACATCGACCGCGCCACGGTCCTCCTGCGCGAGGACCAGCCGGGGGACAAGCGCCTCGTCGCCTACGCCGTCCCCACCCCCGGCACGGCACCGGCCCCGGACGCCCTCCTGAAGTCCCTCACCGGCCGCCTCCCCGACCACATGGTCCCGGCCGCGGTGGTGATCCTCACCGACCTCCCGCTGACCGCCCACGGCAAGCTCGACGTGCGGGCCCTGCCCGCCCCCGAGCTCAAGGGCTCCCGAGAAGGAGCGGGCCGCGCGCCCCGGGACGGCCGCGAGGAAGTCCTCTGCTCGGTCTTCGCCGAGGTACTCGGCGTGAAGAAGGTCGGCATTGACGACGGCTTCTTCGACCTGGGAGGCCACTCGCTCCTCGCGACCCGCCTGGTCAGCCGGGTCCGTACGGTGCTCGGGATGGAGCTGCCGCTGCGCGCCCTGTTCGAGGCGCCGAGCGTGGCCCGGCTCGCGGAGTGGCTGTCGGAGGCCGGCGACGCGCGGGCACCGCTGGTCCCCATGGACCGCCCCGCCGCGGTCCCCCTGTCCTTCGCCCAGCGCAGGATGTGGTTCCTTAACCGCTTCGAGGGCGCCGAGGCCGCCACGTACAACATGCCCATCGCCCTGCGCCTCACCGGCCGCCTGGACCGCGGGGCGCTGGCCGCGGCGCTGCGGGACGTGGTCGTACGGCACGAGTCGCTGCGCACGGTCTTCCCCGAGGGCGCGGAGGGGGTCCCGTTCCAGAAGGTCCTCGCGCTCCACGAGATCGCCGACGTCGAGGAAGCCTGGCTGTCTCTCGAGGCGACCCCGGCGACGGAGCAGGTGCTTCCGGACTTGGTGACGGAGCAGGTCGAGCGCGGCTTCGACCTGACGTCCGATGTCCCGCTGCGCGGCGCCCTCTTCGCCCTGGCCCAGGACGTGCACGTCCTGGTGGTCGTGCTGCACCACATCGCGGGCGACGGCTGGTCGATGGTCCCGCTCGCGCAGGACGTCGCGGAGGCGTACGAGGCACGGGCCGAGGGCCGCGTGCCCGCGTGGGGACCGCTGCCGGTCCACTACGCGGACTACGCGCTGTGGCAGCGCGAGCTGCTCGGCGATGAGTCGGCCCCGGACAGCCTGCTGTTCCGCCAGCTCACGTACTGGAAGCGACAACTCAGCGATCTCCCGGACCAGTTGGAGCTGCCCACGGACCGCCCCCGTCCAGCGGTGGCGACCTTCCGGGGCGAGGAAGTGACCTTCGAGGTTCCCCCGGAGGTCCACTCGGGCCTGGCCCGCCTCGCGCGGGAGTCCGGTGCGAGTGTGTTCATGGTGGTGCGGGCGGCGTTCGCGGCGTTGTTGTCGCGGATGGGTGCGGGTACCGATATCCCGATCGGTACGCCGATCGCGGGGCGTACGGACGAGGCGCTGGACGATCT
>NZ_JBSGYY010000079.1:0-7573 GCF_053610705.1 Streptomyces sp. NPDC054872
CTATCAGACTCTTTCGTGTCCGATTTCCTCGGTGCCTTTCCGGTTCCCGCTCCGGCCTTTCGGCTTTCGCGTTTCCCTTTCCGGCGAGTCCGACTTTATCAGAAGTTTTCGGCCGGTCTTACCGGCTGGAGTTTCCGATTAATCGGGTGCGGCTTCTTGGCTTATGAGAATCAAGAAGCAGGCAGATATTAACTGCCGCCGCTGGACTTGTCCAGCTCTAGGCAACTGTTCGAATCTACCTCCCCAGTCCTCCCGTGTCAACGGTTTTTCTGGGGCGTCGAGGACACTAGCAGCTCAGCAGGGGCCGACGCACATCAGGCTGCGACGGGGACCGTGGCGCTGCGTTCGGCGGGGTCCAGGTCGCCCGTGGCACCGGCACGTGCCGCCCTGCCGCCCAGGACGTAGACGTAGGCGAGGAAGGCCAGTTCAGCGGCGATGCCGATGCTGATGCGGGCCCAGGTCGGCAGGCCCGAGGGCGTGACGAAGCCTTCGATGGCGCCGGAGATGAACAGGACGAGGGCCAGGCCCACCGCCATGCCGAGGGCGGCTCTTCCCTCCTCGGCGAGGGCTGTTCGGCGTGAGCGTGGACCCGGATCGATGACGGTCCAGCCGAGGCGCAGGCCCGTACCGGCGGCCACGAAGACCGCGGTCAGTTCCAGGAGGCCGTGTGGGAGGACCAGGCCGAGGAAGGTGTCGAGACGGCCGGCGTCGGACATCAGGCCGATGCCTACTCCCAGGTTCAGCATGTTCTGGAAGAGGATCCAGACGACGGGGAAGCAGAGGAAGGCACCCAGAACCAGGCACATGGCGGCTGCTTGGGCGTTGTTCGTCCAGACCTGCGCCGCGAACGATGCTGCCGGGTGGCTCGAGTAGTACGTCTCGTACTCGCCGCCGGGGCGGGTGAGCTCGCGCAGTTCTCCGGGGGCCGCGATGGACGACTGGACCTCGGGGTGCGTGGCGATCCACCAGCCGATGATCGCCGCGAGGACCGTCGAGAGCAGGGCGGTGGGGACCCACCAGTGGCGGGAGCGGTAGACCGCTGCCGGGAAACCGTGGGACAGGAAGTGCGTGGCGTCGCGCCAGGAGGCTCGGCGGGTTCCTGTCACGGCACTGCGCGCGCGTGCCACGAGCTGGGTCAGCCGGCCGGTGAGCTGGGGGTCCGGGGCGCTGGACTGGATGAGGGAGAGGTGGGTGGCGGTGCGTTGGTAGAGGGCGACGAGTTCGTCGGCCTCGGCTCCGTTGAGTCGGCGCCTGCGGCGCAGCAGGGCGTCGAGTCGGTCCCACTCTGCTCGGTGGGCTGAGACGAAGACGTCGAGGTCCATCAGGTGGCTGCTCCTCGTACTGCGGCGCGATGCTGCCTCAGCTTGGCAGACTGGCGGTTCCGACGGCAGGGCAGGGAAGGGCGGCTGGCGTGAGTGAGCTTGTGACGGGCGAGGCGGTGGCGCTCGAGCTACGCCCGGCGAAACTGCCGAGTCGTGGGCTCGCCGTACTGATCGACCTGGTGGTGGCCTGGGCGGTCTACCTGGCGGTGACGTTGGCGATCGTGGCCTCCACGTCCTCGTTGGACGACGCGGCGGCCGCGGCGGTCGCCGTGGCGAGCTTCGTGCTGATCCTGGTCGGCGGGCCGATCGCGGTGGAAACGCTCAGCCATGGGCGGTCGCTGGGGAAGATGGCGTGCGGGCTGCGGGTGGTGCGGGACGACGGGGGGCCGATTCGCTTCCGGCACGCGTTGGTGCGGGGTGCGGTGGGGGTCGTCGAGATTCTGCTGACGTTCGGGGTCGTCGCCTGCATTGCTTCGCTGGTGTCGGCGCGGGGGCGGCGGCTCGGGGATGTGTTCGCGGGGACGCTTGTGGTGCGGGAGCGGGTGCCGGCCGGGCAGTCGCCCTTCATCCCTCCGCCGCCGCCTTGGCTCGCGGGGCGCTTCTCCGGGCTCGATCTGTCCGGGGTGCCCGAGGGGCTGTGGCTCGCGATCCGGCAGTACCTGACCCGCATGGGGCAGTTGGATCCGCAGGTGGGCTGGACGATGGCCGAGCGGCTTGCCGGGGATCTCGCGGAACGTACGGGGGCGCCGGCTCCGCAGGGTGTTCCGCCGGCGGCGTACCTGGCGGCGGTCGTGCAGGAGCGGCAGGCTCGGGACGCTCGCCGGGCGTTCGGTGGTGGGGGTGGAGTGCCTGCTGCCGGAGCGGCGTACGTGACGCCGCCTCCCCCGGCCTCCCCTGCCCATCCGGCCTCCCCTGCCCACCCGGTTTACCCGGCCTACCCGGCTCGTCCGGCGGGGCCCGCGGTCGGGCAGGAGGCGCGTGAGGTGCCGGCGGCCGTGCGGCAGGAGAGTGCGGAGGCCCCGCCTCCTGTCACCGGGTTCGTGCCGCCCGCGTAGGGCCGCGTCGGGGTCAGGCGAACGTCGAGGGCGGGGATTCGAGGTTCTCGAGCTCCGTGCCGGGGGCGGAGAGGACGACGTCACCGGCGATGTGGATGGCGTGCTGTTCGCCGGTGTCCAAGGCTGTGACCTGGTATTCGTCCACGATCAGCGGGCCGTTGTCAGTGGCGTGTGCTTCGCTTTTCAGCAGAGCCCAGGACTGGTCGAGGGTGCGGGGGGCCAGGACCGGGTCGGTGAAGGCGACGAGGCGGACGCGGGTCGCGGGGGAAGCGGGGGTGAGCCGGAGGAGGCGTGTGGTCGCGACAAGGAAAGCGGGGGATGTGCCGGTGAAGGCGTGGGCGGGGGCGTTGTCTTCGGTGGCGTGGGTTCCGGTGGGGTCGGTGCGTACCCATGTGACGCCGTCGATCGCCGCGGCGCGGATCTGCCAGTCCCCCGCGTGCAGTTCGAGGCGGATGGGGCGGCCCAGTTCATCGAGGGCCAGGTCGACGGAGCCGGTGGGCGCGCCCGAGGGTGCGGTCCGCTGGGAGACGTAGCGCCAGCCGGAAGGGCCGGGGGCGCAGTGGAAGTGTTCTTCACCGAGGGGGGTGTGGTCGTGCGGGTCGTGAAGCGAATAGTGGCCGCGGGGCATGGGGCTCGGTCCTTGTCGGGGGCGGGTTCTCGTCCGAGGGCCGGGGCGGGCCTTCGGTCGGCTGTGGGCCGGGGCCCGCTGTAGGGAGGGGCGGCTCGGTCCGCCCCGGACCCAAGGTAGGCCAGCCGTCATTCCGGGGCGCTTCGGGGCCCGGCGGTACCTGCGGGTGGCAGCCTGCCGGGCCTCGGCCGGGTCGAGCGGTGCGGGGTGAAGAGCCGGGGCGGGGTGAAGAGGCTGGGCGGGGGCGGCGCATCCATACCCAGTTCCTGAGTCCTGGCAGCTCTTGAGCCCCGGCAGCTCCTGAGTTCTGGCAGCTCCTGAGTCACGGAAGCTCTCGGGTCCCGGCAGCTCTCGGGTTCTGGGTGCCTTCTGACGGGTCGCCAGGTTTGCCCTGGGTCCGAGTGTGGCCCGCAGCCGGGTGCCTCGGGCTCTGTCGGAGCGGCGGTGCCGGGCGCAAGGTGCTCCGCCCGCACGCACGGGCGCAGGCCCCCGCCCGGGTGGGCGAGGGCCTGCGGTGAGCTTGGGGCCGGGGCGTGGAGTGGCCTCGGCCGGGGTTGCTCAGTAGCGGTAGTGGTCCGGCTTGTACGGGCCCTCTACCTCTACGCCGATGTACGCGGCCTGCTCGGGACGGAGGGTGGTGAGCTTGACGCCGAGCGAGTCCAGGTGGAGGCGGGCGACCTTCTCGTCCAGGTGCTTGGGGAGCACGTAGACGTCGGTCGGGTACTCCTCCTGCTTGGTGAACAGCTCGATCTGGGCCAGCGTCTGGTCCGCGAAGGAGTTGGACATCACGAAGGACGGGTGGCCGGTCGCGTTGCCCAGGTTCAGCAGGCGGCCCTCGGAGAGGACGATGAGGACCTTGCCGTCGGGGAACGTCCACGTGTGGACCTGCGGCTTGACCTCGTCCTTGACGATGCCGGGGATCTTGGCGAGGCCGGCCATGTCGATCTCGTTGTCGAAGTGGCCGATGTTGCCGACGATCGCCTGGTGCTTCATCTTGGCCATGTCCGAGGCCATGATGATGTCCTTGTTGCCGGTCGTGGTGACGAAGATGTCGACCTTGTCGACGACCTCGTCCAGCGTCGTGACCTGGAAGCCGTCCATCGCCGCCTGCAGGGCGCAGATGGGGTCGACCTCGGTGATGATCACGCGCGCGCCCTGGCCGCGCAGCGACTCGGCACAGCCCTTGCCGACATCGCCGTAACCGCAGACGAGGGCGGTCTTGCCGCCGATCAGGACGTCCGTGGCGCGGTTGATGCCGTCGATCAGGGAGTGGCGGCAGCCGTACTTGTTGTCGAACTTCGACTTCGTCACGGCGTCGTTCACGTTGATCGCCGGGAAGAGGAGGGTGCCGTCGCGGTGCATCTCGTACAGGCGGTGGACGCCCGTCGTGGTCTCCTCCGTCACGCCGCGGATCTCCGAGGCGAGCTGGGTCCACTTCTGCGAGCCCTCGGTGATGGTGCGGTTGAGGAGCTGCAGGATGACGCGGTGCTCGTCCGACTCGGCGGTGTCCTCGGACGGGACCTTGCCGGCCTTCTCGTACTCGACGCCCTTGTGGACGAGGAGGGTGGCGTCGCCACCGTCGTCCAGGATCATGTTCGGGCCGCCGGTGGGGGTGTTCGGCCAGGTCAGCGCCTGCTCCGTGCACCACCAGTACTCCTCGAGGGTCTCGCCCTTCCAGGCGAAGACCGGGATGCCCTGGGGGTCGTCCGGGGTGCCGTTCGGGCCGACGGCGATGGCCGCGGCCGCGTGGTCCTGGGTCGAGAAGATGTTGCAGGAGACCCAGCGGACCTCGGCGCCGAGGGCGACGAGGGTCTCGATGAGGACGGCGGTCTGCACGGTCATGTGCAGCGAGCCCATGATGCGGGCGCCGGCCAGCGGCTGGGTGGCGGCGAATTCCTTGCGGATCGACATCAGGCCGGGCATCTCGTGCTCGGCGAGGGCGATCTCCTTGCGGCCGAACTCGGCCAGGGAGAGATCGGCGACCTTGAAGTCCTGGCCGTTGATGAGAGTCGTCATTGGCGAGCTGCTCCTCGTGGGGTTGATCGAGGGTGGGTGGACATGGCTGACCTGCGACGACGGCACGGAGAAGCACCGGCGCGCAGCAGCGCAGTCCGTCGGAGGCCCTCTCTCCCTCGGACGGCGCCCGTGCAGGCACCGCCCGACCGCCATCAGCAGCGACGTCTGGCTCGGTCACAAAGCTACACCGATTGGCCCAGCGAGCCCCAGCCCGCCTCCCCGGGGGCCTCCCCGGGAGCACGCCCGGGGAGGGCGGCCGCGGGCGGGGCCACGGACAGGGCGACAGACCTGCCCATTCGGGACCTTTGCGCTTTTGAACTTGTGTCCGCGTGTTGCAGGATGCCTTGAGATCGGGAACATTTGCGCGATCTTGTTCGACGAAGGCGTTAGGAGATCCACGTGACCCATCCGGCCGATCCCCCCATAGGCGGGAGCAGTGGCGAGCGCAGGAAGCTCAAGCTGCTCGCCGTGACCGCCTGTCCGACCGGTATCGCCCACACGTACATGGCGGCGGAGAAGCTCTCGCAGGCGGCGGAGAGCCTCGGCATCGACATGAAGGTGGAGACGCAGGGCTCCATCGGTGCCGAGAACGTACTGACTGACAACGATGTCAGGGACGCTGACGGCATCATCATCGCGGCGGACAAGGACGTCGACCGCGGCCGCTTCGTGGGCAAGCGTGTGCTGTCCGTCGGCGTGTCCGAGGGCATCAGCCGCCCCGAACAGCTGATCGAGCAGGTGCAGAGCGCGCCCGTGCACGGTGGGGGCGAAGGGGGCGGCGGCGGTTCCGCCCAGCCGTCCTCCGGCGGAGGCGGCAAGGAGCGGAGCCTCGCGTACAAGGCGCTGATGAACGGCGTCTCGTACATGATTCCGTTCGTCGTGGTCGGCGGTCTGCTGATCGCGATCTCGCTGTCGCTCGGCGGGCACACGGACCCCAAGGGCGGGCTCGTCATCCCCGACGACTCGTTCTGGATGCACGTCAACCAGATCGGCGTCATCGGCTTCACGCTGATGGTGCCGATCCTCTCCGGCTATATCGCGTACGCGATCGGCGACCGGCCCGCGCTCGTGCCCGGCATGATCGGCGGCTGGATCGCCAACACCGGTGAGCTGTACGACTCCAAGGCGGGCGCGGGCTTCATCGGGGCCATCGTGACCGGCTTCCTCGCCGGCTACCTGGTGCTGTGGATCAAGAAGGTCAAGGTCCCCAAGTTCGCCCAGCCGATCATGCCGATCATCGTGATCCCCATCGTCGCGACGACGGCACTCGGTCTTTTCTTCATCTACGTCATCGGCGAACCGATCGCGTGGGTCTTCGAGCATCTGACCGACTGGCTCAGCGGCATGACGGGGACCAGCGCGATCCTGCTCGGCGCGATCCTCGGACTCATGATCGCGTTCGACATGGGCGGTCCGGTCAACAAGACGGCGTTCCTGTTCGGCGCGGGGCTCATCGCGACCGGCAACCAGACCGTCATGGGCATGTGCGCCGCCGCGATCCCGGTGATGCCGCTCGGCCAGGGGCTCGCGACGCTGATCCGCAAGCGGCTCTACAACGAGCAGGAACGGGAGACCGGCCTGGCCGCCTTGTTCATGGGCTTCTTCGGCATCTCGGAGGGAGCGATCCCCTTCGCGGCCGCGCGGCCCGCGCAGGTCATTCCCGCGAACATGCTCGGCGGCGCCGTCGCCGGTGCGATCGCCGGTCAGGCGGGCGTCGAGGACGCCGTGCCGCACGGCGGGCCGATCGTGGCGGTCCTGGGTGCCATCGGCGGCGTACCGATGTTCTTCATCGCTGTCGCCGTGGGTGCGGTCGTCACCGCCCTGACGACGGTCACCCTGGTCGACATCAGCGAGCGCAAGCGGCGTGGGGCACCGATCGTCGACGTGCCGGGCGGTCCCGAGCCGGTGCTCGCGGGCGCGGGTGCGGGTGTGGGTGCCGGAGCCGTCGGTTCCGGGGCATCCGTGGCACCTCAGAAGGCCGCCGCTGCCGCGCCTGCCTCGCCTGCCGTCTCCCCCGCCGATGAGGAGGACGACGAGGACGGCGAAGTCCTTTCCGGCTATCTCACCGAGCAGACCGTGAAGGTCCGTCTCGACTCCGCCGACAAGGACTCCGCGATCCGCGAGATGGCGAACCTCCTTGCCGCCACCGGCAAGGTGAACGACGTCGAGGAGCTCGTGCGGACGGCCCTGCGCCGCGAGGCCCAGGGCACCACGGGTCTCGGCGAGGAGATCGCCATCCCGCACGCCAAGACCGACGCGGTGACCTCGCCGGTCGTCGGGTTCGCGCGGTCGGCCGAGGGCATCGAGTGGGGTGCGCTCGACGGTACGAAGGCCAAGCTGATCTTCATGATCTCCGTGCCGGAGGCCGCCGCGGGCGACGAGCACCTGCGGATCCTCGCGCTGCTCTCGCGCAAGCTGATGGACACCGGCTTCCGGGAGCGGCTCGAGGCCGCGCCCGACGAGGCGGCGGTTCTCGAGGTGCTGCGCGAGGTGCGCTGACCGCAGCCGGTCCGTGAACACAGTCGGGGCCCCGCACCTGCACGGTGCGGGGC
>NZ_JBSGYY010000080.1:0-7243 GCF_053610705.1 Streptomyces sp. NPDC054872
GTTCCGGCCGGCGGCCGGAACACGGGGCACACGACGAACGGTCTTGCTACGCGTCGTCGGAAGAATCGGCATCCAGCTCTTCGTTGTCGGACGCGGCATCCGTGGGGGCCGACGCGCCCCCTTCGAGCAGCCGCGCGAGCTGGCGCCCGACGATCCGCTTGAACTTGCGCTGCTGCGGCCGCGTACGGTCGAGGACCGCCACCTCGAGGCGCTCCGCGGGGATCTCCCGCTCGCTGCCGTTGGTGTCGCGGGACAGCGACTGCACGGCCAGCTTCAGTGCCTCGGCGAGGGACATCCCGTCACGATGACGCTGGTCGAGATACGTGCTGATCTGTTCGGCGTTGCCGCCGACCGCGACCGAGCCGTGCTCGTCCACGATCGAACCGTCGTGCGGCAGCCGGTAGATCTGGTCGCCGTCCGGCGTGGCGCCCACCTCGGCGACGACCAGCTCGACCTCGTACGGCTTCTCCGCGTTGCTCGAGAAGATCGTGCCCAGCGTCTGGGCGTAGACGTTCGCGAGCCCACGGGCCGTCACATCGTCACGGTCGTAGGTGTATCCACGGAGATCGGCGTACCGCACGCCACCGATCCGCAGGTTCTCGTACTCGTTGTACTTGCCGGCGGCCGCGAAGCCGATCCGGTCATAGATCTCGCTGAACTTGTGCAGCGCACGGGACGGGTTCTCGCCGACGAACACGATGCCATCGGCGAACTGCAGCACAACAAGGCTGCGACCACGGGCGATGCCCTTGCGGGCGTATTCCGCCCGGTCGGCCATGGCCTGCTGGGGTGAGACATAGAACGGCGTCGACACCGGCTATCCGTCCCTTTCTGTCAGTGACTCAGTCAGTGGCGAATACGGATCGATCAGAGCAGCGAGGCCCGCGGGCCGTCGGGCTGCTCCAGGCGCCGCTCCAGGATCGAGCGGGCGATCTCGGAGGACTCGTCGTCCGCCAGCCTCCGGAAACCCTCTTCGGAGATCACGGTGACGATCGGATAGATCCGGCGGGCGACATCCGGGCCACCTGTAGCCGAGTCGTCGTCCGCCGCGTCGTACAACGCCTGGACGACGAGCGTCGTCGCTTCCTGTTCCGTCAGGTCGTTGCGGTAGAGCTTCTTCATCGCACCGCGCGCGAAGACCGAACCGGAGCCGGTGGCCGCGAAGCCGTGCTCCTCGGAACGGCCGCCCGTGACGTCGTACGAGAAGATGCGCCCCTTCTCGCGGTCCACGTCGTACCCCGCGAAGAGCGGGACGACGGCCAGGCCCTGCATGGCCATGCCCAGGTTCGACCGGATCATCGTGGAGAGACGGTTCGCCTTGCCCTCCAGGGAAAGCGTGGCGCCCTCGACCTTCTCGAAGTGTTCGAGCTCCAGCTGGAAGAGCTTGACCATCTCCACCGCGAGACCGGCGGTGCCGGCGATGCCGACCGCTGAGTACTCGTCAGCCGGGAAGACCTTCTCGATGTCGCGCTGCGCGATGACATTGCCCATGGTCGCTCGCCGGTCACCGGCGAGCACCACGCCACCGGGGAACGTCGTCGCCACGATCGTCGTGCCGTGCGGCGCCTCGATGACACCCTGCGTGGGCGGCAACTGCCGGTTGCCCGGCAGGATCTCGGGCTGATGCTCGGACAGGAAGTCCATGAAGGACGAGGAACCAGGCGTCAGGAAGGCAGCCGGCAGACGCCCGGTGCTACGAGTGTTGGCTTCCACGCGTTTCCTTCCAGGTAAGTGACGGCCGGGCGCTGAGCGCCGGGAGCGTGTCCCAACTCGCCGCTGGCCGATTTGCAGTTGAAGCGAATTACGTCTGAAGGGCTGTTCGTCACGGACCCTACCCGCCTCGCCGCGGTGATCCACATGCGCGGTCCAGGGCGTTGAGGCGGATCACGCCGACTCGCTCCGACGCCGCCGGTCATGCGCGGCCCCTTACCGCACCACGCACTCCCGGCACCGCACACACCGCGTCCGCCGTGCCCTACTCTCCGCCCTTTTGTACGAACGAACGAACGAAGTCCTCGGCGTTCTCTTCGAGCACATCGTCGATTTCGTCGAGGACGGAGTCCACGTCATCGCTCAGCTTTTCCTGGCGCTCCTTGAGGTCCTCGGAGCCCTGCGCTTCCTCTGTCTGCTCCTCGACCTCCTCGGTGGAACGCGTCGCCTTCTGCTGTCCGCCGCCGGTGTCCTTGGTCGCCATCTACCTCACCCCGCTCGTTCGGTTCGATGCACTTGATCAGACCCTATAAGCCAGGCCTGACATCGGCCCCGTAGTTACTGCAACGTCCGGGGACCACCTCGATGATTCCCACACGCCGGGTCTTTCAGCCTCCGGAGAGCACCCGGACCAGATCCTCTGCCGTGCGGCAGCGGTCAAGGAGCTCCTTGACGTGGTTCCGCGTGCCCCGCAGCGGCTCCAGTGTGGGCACACGCTGGAGGGAGTCGCGGCCGGGAAGGTCGAAGATGACCGAATCCCACGAGGCCGCTGCCACGTCGTCCGCGTACTGCTCCAGGCAGCGGCCGCGGAAGTACGCGCGTGTGTCCTCCGGAGGCTTGGCCTGGGCGCGCTCGACCTGTGGCTCCTCCAGGAGGCGCTTCATCTTGCCGCGTGCCACCAGACGGTTGTAGAGGCCCTTGTCGGGCCGTACGTCCGCGTACTGGAGGTCGACCAGGTGCAGTCGTGCCGCGTCCCAGTCGAGGCTGTCACGGCGGCGGTAGCCCTCCATGAGTTCCCGCTTGGCGACCCAGTCCAGCTCCCCGGAGAGGCTCATCGGATCGCTCTCCAGGCGGCCCAGGACGTCCTCCCAGCGAGTCAGCACGTCCTTGGTCTGTTCGTCGGCGTCGGAGCCGTACCGCTCCTCCACGTATTTGCGGGCCAGCTCGAAGTACTCCATCTGGAGCTGGACAGCGGTGAGTGTCCGGCCGCTACGGAGCGTGATCAGACGCTGGAGCGTCGGATCGTGGGAGACCTGGTGCAGGGTGCGCACGGGCTGGTCGACGGCGAGATCCACCGCGATGAAGCCGTCCTCGATCATGGCGAGGACCAGCGATGTCGTGCCCAGTTTCAGATACGTCGAGATCTCGGAGAGGTTCGCGTCGCCGATGATGACATGCAGGCGGCGGTACTTCTCCGCGTCCGAGTGCGGCTCGTCCCGGGTGTTGATGATGGGCCGCTTGAGGGTGGTCTCCAGGCCCACCTCGACCTCGAAGTAGTCCGAGCGCTGGCTGAGCTGGAAACCGTGCTCGTGGCCGTCCTGGCCGATGCCGACGCGTCCCGCGCCGGTGACGACCTGCCGGGAGACGAAGAACGGCGTCAGGTGGCGCACGATGTCCGAGAAGGGGGTCTCCCGCTTCATCAGGTAGTTCTCGTGCGTGCCGTAGGAGGCGCCCTTGTTGTCGGTGTTGTTCTTGTAGAGGTGGATCGGCTGGGCCCCCGGCAGCTGCGCGGCCCGTTCGGCAGCCTCCGCCATGATGCGCTCGCCGGCCTTGTCCCACAGGACGGCGTCCCAGGGGTTGGTGACCTCGGGTGAGCTGTACTCGGGGTGCGCGTGGTCCACGTAGAGGCGCGCCCCATTGGTGAGGATCACGTTGGCGAGGCCGATGTCCTCATCGGTGAGCTGACTGGCGTCGGCGGTCTCACGGGCGAGGTCAAAGCCCCGCGCGTCCCGCAGGGGGTTCTCCTCCTCGAAGTCCCAGCGGGCGCGTCGCGCCCGGTGCATCGCCGCGGCGTAGGCGTTGACGATCTGGGACGAGGTGAGCATGGCATTGGCGTTCGGGTGGCCGGGGACGGAGATGCCGTACTCCGTCTCGATGCCCATTACTCGCCGTACGGTCATGCGGCCCTCCTTGCCCGGCGGCGCTCCCCTTCGGGAACGGCGCTCAAGTACCGCTGGTTCTCCGGTGCGTGTGCGGTGCCCGTCCCCGCACTGCGCGCTCGGCGGTACCGAAGAGCCTAGAGCGCCTTTGCGCTGGTGGGGAGATCATTGCGTTCATTGAAAAACAGACAGCTGCGGGTACCCACGAAGGACACCCGCAGCCGCCCTGTCTTCTACAGGTACTGACCGGTGTTGGCCACCGTGTCGATGGAGCGTCCGGTGTCCGCGCCCTGCTTTCCGGTGACGAGCGTACGGATGTAGACGATCCGTTCGCCCTTCTTGCCGGAGATGCGGGCCCAGTCGTCCGGGTTGGTGGTGTTGGGCAGGTCCTCGTTCTCCTTGAACTCGTCGATGCAAGCCTGCAGGAGGTGGGAGACCCTGATGCCCTTCTGGTCGGCGTCGAGGAAGGCCTTGATGGCCATCTTCTTGGCGCGTCCGACGATGTTCTCGATCATGGCGCCGGAGTTGAAGTCCTTGAAGTACAGGACTTCCTTGTCGCCGTTGGCGTACGTCACCTCGAGGAAGCGGTTCTCCTCGGACTCCGCGTACATCTGTTCCACGACGGACTGGATCATGCCGTCCACGGTGGTGCGCCGGTCGGCGCTGTGTTCGGCGAGGTCGTCCGCGTGCAGCGGGAGCCGCTCGGTGAGGTACTTGGCGAAGATGTCCTTCGCCGCCTGGGCGTCCGGGCGCTCGATCTTGATCTTTACGTCGAGTCGTCCTGGCCGCAGGATCGCCGGGTCGATCATGTCCTCACGGTTGGAGGCACCGATGACGATGACGTTCTCCAGGCCTTCCACGCCGTCGATCTCGGCGAGCAGCTGGGGGACGATGGTGTTCTCCACGTCCGAGCTGACACCGGATCCGCGGGTGCGGAAGAGGGATTCCATCTCGTCGAAGAAGACGATGACGGGGGTGCCCTCGCTCGCCTTCTCCCTTGCACGCTGGAAGACCAGGCGGATGTGACGCTCGGTCTCGCCGACGTACTTGTTGAGGAGCTCGGGGCCCTTGATGTTGAGGAAGTAGCTCTTCCCCGACGCCTGTCCGGTCACCTCGGCGACCTTCTTGGCAAGGGAGTTGGCGACGGCCTTCGCGATCAGCGTCTTGCCGCAGCCGGGGGGCCCGTACAGCAGGACGCCCTTCGGCGGCCGCAGTTCGTGCTCCCTGAAGAGGTCCGGGTAGAGGTAGGGCAGTTCGACCGCGTCGCGGATCAGCTCGATCTGGTTGCCCAGGCCGCCGATCTGCTCGTAGCCGATGTCCGGTACCTCTTCGAGGACGAGCTCTTCGACCTCGCTCTTGGGGACCACCTCGTAGACGTACCCCGAGCGCGGTTCGAGCAGGAGCGCGTCACCGGGGCGGATGGTGACGTCGAGGAGTGGCTCGGCGAGCCGGACCACCCGCTCCTCGTCGGTGTGCCCGACCACCAGGGCGCGCTCGCCGTCCTCAAGGATCTCCTTGAGGGTGACGATGTCTCCCACGCTCTCGTACTCCATGGCCTCGACCACGTTGAGCGCTTCGTTGAGCATTACTTCCTGGCCGCGCCTGAGCTCTTCGAGCTCCACGCCGGGGCTGACGTTCACCCGGAGCTTGCGGCCCCCGGTGAAGATGTCCGCCGTGCCGTCCTCGTTCGCCACGAGGAAGACTCCGAAGCCGGCCGGCGGCTGCGCGAGCCGGTCGACTTCCTCCTTGAGGGCCACGATCTGGTCGCGGGCCTCACGGAGCGTGTTGGCGAGCCGCTCGTTCTGTGCGGACACGCCGGCCAGATTGGTCTGCAGCTCGACGATCCGCTCTTCGAGAATCCTCGTATGACGCGGAGAGTCGGCGAGCTTGCGTCGCAGGACGGCGATTTCCTGCTCGAGATAGGCAACCTGACCGGCGGGGTCCTCAGACCCTCGCCCCGGCCGGATGCCGCGGTTGATGTCGTCGTCGTGGGCTGCCACGGTCCTCACCTCCTCCAAGGGGAGCTGGACGCTTCCAGACCCTACCTGGGTGGGTGTCGATTGAAACCCCTAGATCACAAAGACGGTAGAGGTGTGTCCGATCTTCACCCTTGCGCTCTCCCTCACGTCAGGTCATTACCCACCCAACAACATCGGAAAGCGGGCGGTTGTATCGTCGAAGCGTTCAACACCCGTCAGGGCTGGCCCGACTTGCTGCCAAGTCGGCTCACTCGGCGTGACGACCGGCAGGAGAGATGACCGTGGGAGAGAAGGCCGGTACCGGCTCCGAGAGCCGTGATCCGCTGGAGGTCTGGATCGACCAGGACCTCTGCACCGGCGACGGCATCTGTGCGCAGTACGCGCCTGAGGTCTTCGAGCTGGACATCGACGGACTGGCTTATGTGAAGAGCGGCGAGGACGAGCTGTTGCAGGCTCCGGGCGCCACAACGCCCGTTCCGTTGCCGCTTCTGCGTGACGTGGTCGACTCGGCGAAGGAGTGCCCGGGCGACTGCATTCACGTGCGCCGCGTTTCGGACAGGGTCGAGGTCTATGGTCCCGACGCGGCCTGAGGCCGCGAACTGACGCATGGACAAGGGCCTGTGCCCGCCGTCGGGCGGGCACAGGCCCTTGTGCGGTGCGGGCACCGTCACACGGTGTGCGCCTCGGTCGGCGTGGACCGCGCGAACGTGCCGTCTTTCCATTGCCACTTGGCCGCGTCCTCGAGGTCGGGGCAGCAGCTGGGCACGTTCGGTGCGGAGTAGCCGAGGAGTGTGGCGGTGATCACACCGTCACGTACGGCGAATTCGCTGACGTTCTGGCGGTCCTTCGGGTCGACGAGGGTGGCGACGACGCGGGGCTTGCCCTGCGTGGGGCGGGTGATGACGTACACACCGTCGGGCGGTGTGCCCGATCCGGCGGCGCAGTGCACCACGGCGACGGTCTCGGGTCTGCCGTCCCCGTCGAGGTCTCCGGAGGCCTTCTCCTTGACCACGGGTTTCACGTTGCCGCAGGCGAGGGGGAACGTGACGGTGGCCGGATCGGGGGCGGTCGCCGGAGCGGGGGCCGCCGCCGCGGTCTTGCCGGACGGCTCGGGGCTCGGCTGGGCGGCGGTCGCGGGGTCGGGCTGCAGGAACGACGAGCCGGCGATGACGGCGGCGAGCGCGGCCGCGGTGGCCAGCCAGTGGATGGGGCGGGTGGTGTTGTGTGCCAGTTCCGGGACGGCGGGGTGCTGCACTAGGAGTGTCTCCTGTGAGGGCTGTGCCGGTGGGGGAGGTGGCCAGCATCGTGCCATACCTCACAGTGCGGCGGAACACCGGGGTCGGTGCCTTCCGGAACGCAAGAGCGCCGCCGCCCTGCCTCGAAGCGTCCCAGCCCCTCGCGCCCTTTCAGTAGATAACGCCATGAACCGTCCCACCCGCCGCCGCTTCCTCGGTA
>NZ_JBSGYY010000081.1:0-7240 GCF_053610705.1 Streptomyces sp. NPDC054872
CAGGGGGGACCCTGTGGGAGAGTAGGACGCCGCCGAACTATTATTAACGGGAAACCCCCGCACCCTCTGGGTGCGGGGGTTTTCTGCGTTCAGGGTCGAGTTGTTTCAGGGGCGAGTTAGGGTCGGGTCATGCGTTACGACCTGGTCGTCTTCGACAACGACGGTGTTCTCGTGGACAGCGAACCGCTTTCCAACACCATTCTGGCCGCCTATCTGACCGAGCTCGGCCACCCCACCACGTACGAGGACTCCCTCCGTGACTACATGGGTGCCGCGGTCCACCGGGTACACGACCTCGTTCTTGAGCGCAGTGGAGAGAGGCTGCCCGCAGATTTCGACGTGACCTTCCACGCTCGCGTATTCGACGCCTTCGAGCGGGAGCTGGAGCCTGTGCCGGGGGCCGTCGACGTACTGGAGAAGCTGGTGGCCGGCGGGGTGCCGTACTGCCTTGCCTCGTCCGGGAGCCATGAGCGGATTCGCGTCGGTCATCGGCGGACCGGACTCGACCGGTGGTTCGATGACGAGCGGATCTTCAGCTCCGAGGACGTGGGGCGGGGGAAGCCGGCGCCCGATCTCTTTCTGTATGCCGCCGAGCGGATGGGGGTGGCGCCCGAGAAGTGCGTGGTGGTGGAGGACAGCCCGTTGGGGGTGACGGCCGCTGTGGCGGCCGGCATGGACGTGTTCGGGTTCACCGCCATGACGCCGGCCGAGCGGCTTTCGGGGGCCACCGAACTGTTCGGGGACATGGGGCAGTTGGCTGACCTACTCGTATGACGCGGGCCGTGGGTGTGGCCCGACATGTGTCATCGCCGGGGAATTGGGTGGGTGATCTATCTACCCACCGGTAGTCAGGGGTCCTACGCTCTGCTGCCATGACGGATGAGCTGCGGCGCGGCAGGGCCTCTTTGGCGTTCAGCTTCCTGGTGCAGGGTGTCACCTTCGCGTTGCTGGTGACGCGGATCCCCGCCATTCAGGATCGGTACGGGATATCCGACGGCCTGTTGCCGGTGTTCCTCGCCGCGGTGCCGATCCTCGCGGGTGTCGGCAGCGTCGGCACGGAATGGCTGGTCAAGAGGGTGGCGCCGAGCCGTGTGCTGCGGTGGGCGCAGCCCGTGGTGCTCCTGGCGCTACTCGGGGTCGGCGCGGGCGACGCTCTGTGGCAAGTGGCGGTCGCGCTGGGGGCCTTCGGGCTCTCGGTGGGGGCGCTCGACGCGTCCATGAACATGCTCGGGGTGAGTCTTCAGCGGTCGTACGGGCGCAGCATCATGCTGGGGTTTCACGCGGCGTACAGCTTGGGCGGGATCGTGGGGGCGTCGATCGCGTGGGCGGGGGCGCACTGGGATCTGTCGCTCTTCGTCTCGTATCTGCCGGTGGTCGTGGTGCTGCTGCCGGGGGCGCTCGTGGGGAGCCGTTGGTACGTCGATGCCAAGGCCGTAGGGGGTGCGGATGGCGCGGGGGAGGGGAAGGGCGGCGGCCCGGTCGTCTTCAAGCTGCTCCTGCCGCTCTGTCTGGTGATGACCTTCGCGTACATCGGGGATTCGACGGTCTCCAACTGGAGTGCGAAGTATCTGCAGGACGTGCTGGGGAGTTCGGAGGAGGTCGCGACGGTCCCTTACAACGTCTACATGGTCATGACCCTGCTGGGGCGGGGCCTGGGGGATCTGGGCGTGCGGCGGTTCGGGGCCGTGGCGGTGGTGCGGGCGGGGTCGGTGGTGGGCGCTCTCGGGTTCGCGGTCGTGGCGGTGGCGCCCGGGGCGTGGGTCGGGATTCTCGGCTTCACGGTGCTCGGGCTCGGGCTGTGCGTGATCGTGCCGCAGACCTTCGCCGCGGCGGGGAGGCTCTTCCCCGGGGCGTCGGACGCCGCTGTCGCGCGGCTCAACATCTTCAACTACGTGGGGTTTCTGATCGGTTCACCGCTGGTGGGTGCGCTGGGGGATGCCTGGAACTACCGCGTGGCGATGCTCGTTCCCATGGTGTTGGTGCTCGTGACCTTGTTCTATGCCCGGTCATTCGCCCCCGGAGCGGACCGATACGGTGACGGGCATGAGCGGCCACGCACAGCTGATGTGGGACGAGGCAGTAACGGGCTATGACTTCGGTCCCGAGCACCCCATGGACCCGGTCCGGCTCGCGCTGACCAGAAGCCTGGTCGGTGCCTTCGGGCTCGACCGCGAGCTGGAGGTGGTCGCGGCCAAGCGTGCCGGTGACTCGACGTTGCGGCTCGTGCATCGCGAGGACTATGTAGAGGCGGTCAAGGCCGCGTCCGCCGATCCGGCGTCTGCGGACGGCAGCTATGGCCTCGGGACCCCGGATGATCCCGCCTTCGCGGGGATGCACGAGGTGTCGGCGCTGATCGCGGGGCAGTCGGTCGGTGCGGCCGAGGCGGTGTGGCGCGGGGAAGCGCTGCACGCGGTGAACTTCGCGGGTGGGCTGCATCATGCGATGCCGGGGTCCGCATCGGGGTTCTGTATCTACAACGACGCGTCGTTGGCGATCGCCAGGTTGCTGGAGCTGGGTGCGGAGCGGGTCGCGTACGTGGATGTGGACGTGCACCACGGGGACGGGGTGCAGGCGTCCTTCTGGGACGATCCGCGGGTCCTCACGATCTCGATGCACGAGCATCCGCGGACGTTGTTCCCGCAGACGGGGTGGCCCGAGGAGACGGGTGCGGCCTCCGTGGCGGAGGGGTCGGCCGTCAACGTCGCGCTGCCGGCGGGCACGGGGGACGCGGGGTGGGTGCGGGCGTTCCACGCCGTGGTGCCCGAGCTGTTGGCGGAGTTCAGGCCGCAGGTGCTGGTGACGCAGCACGGGGCTGACACGCACTTCGAGGATCCGCTGGCTCATCTCGCTGTTTCGCTCGATGCGCAGCGGGCTGTGCAGGTGGCCTGCCATGAGTTGGCACACGCGTACGCCGATGGGCGGTGGGTCGCGCTGGGTGGGGGCGGGTACGCCGTGGTGGATGTGGTGCCCCGGTCCTGGACCCATCTGACCGCCATCGCCGCGGGGCGGGAGGTGCTGCCCTCGGCGGAGATTCCCGAGGCCTGGCGGCAGGAAGTCTTCGCGCGTACCCGGCAGTTGGCGCCTTCGCGGATGAGTGATGGGCGGTGGCCCGTCTCCTGGGCGGACTGGTCCGAGGGGTATGACCCCGCGGATCGGCTCGACCAGGCCGTGCTTGCTGCTCGCCGCTCGGCGTTTCCGCTGCGGGGGTTGTTGCCGTAGGGCCCGGTACGGGGCGTCTGTAGTGTGCCCGCGTTAGCCCAACTGTGGGGGGTTTCCGGGGTTTTGGGGGTGCCGGGGTGTTCTCTGCGGCACGCTCGCAGCGTGTTGAGCACCGGAGCGTTGCGTGCGCATCTGTTGGCCGCCCGATTGGCCGGGCCCGTGGCCACCACGCGGGAGGAGAGCCTGCGGAGTTATCGGCTTTTCGCTGCCCGGGACCCGCGGATACTGCTCGGCCTCGACCCCGAGTGGAGTTGGGGGCCCGGTGACCTGCTGGGCCTCATGGCCGACAGGTGCGGGGTGTCCGCCGACCCGCGGCACACCTCGGGGGTCGATGTCATCGACCCGGAGCGGACGTTGGTGGCGCTGGACGCCTTCGCCGAGAGGCTCGCGGAGGCGGTGCGAGGGCGGCTTCCCGTGCTCTTCGGGACAGGACATCCGCACCGGCTCCTCGGTTTCTACGCCGCCCTGGCGGACGCTTTGTCGGCGGCCGGGTGCACCGTCCTCACCCCCGCGAAGGGCAGCAGTGTCGACATAACGACCCGGTTCGGCCTACGCACGTACAACCTTGACTACGTACAAGGAGTCGCGCTGGTGCGGGAACCCGGCGCGCGTCCCACCGGGAGTGAGACCGGCGCACACACCCATTCCCCGCTCCCGGTTCGAGCCGCTCTCGCGGCCGCGGCGGAGGCCGACGGATCGCTTCCAGAGCTCGTGATCGGTGACCACGGATGGGTCTGCGGGGCAGGTCAGCTGGGGTTTGAGGCGATCGGTCTGGCGGATACGGATGATCCCGCGCTGTTCGTCGGAGAGGCGGAGGGGCGGGTGTCCGTCGTCGTTCCGCTTGATGACGCTGTGCGGTCTGATTACTACCGACCGCTTACACGCTATGTACTCAATCGAGCGTGTCTGTCACAGTAGGCGGCCGATCGCTACTCCTCTTCCCCACTCGCATCATCCGCCCCTAGTCTGGGGAGTGAGCGCGCAGCGACGAAGCGTCACCGGAAGGGGAAGCCGGTGCCCGTCATGTGCGGAAGGTTCAGGTGGGGTGTCATGGCTGATAACCAGAGGCCGCTGAACGAGGTTCAGTTTCTGACCGTGGCGGAAGTCGCCTCGGTGATGCGAGTGTCCAAGATGACCGTGTACCGCTTGGTGCACAGCGGTCATCTGCCCGCCATCCGGGTCGGAAGGTCCTTCCGGGTTCCGGAGCAGGCGGTTCACGAGTACCTCCGCGAGTCCTACGTAGGGGTCGAGGCGGGCTGACCGGAGCCGGTCGATCCCCCTCGATTACGCCCCTCACCCGGAGGCGGGTAGGCTAGGGCCGACGTAGGTCGTGTGGGCCCAGTCAGCTGCCCCGCACCGAGTGAAGAGAAGTGAGCGAGGGTAGTCGTGGGCTCTGTTATCAAGAAGCGGCGTAAGCGGATGGCCAAGAAGAAGCACCGCAAGCTGCTGAAGCGCACCCGCGTTCAGCGTCGCAACAAGAAGTAAGCGACAGCTGCACAACGCGTACCGAAGCCCTCCCGTCATCCGACGGGAGGGCTTCGGTGTTTCTCCGGCGTCCTCCGGGGGCACCCGCCGGAGCGTCTTCCGGCCGGTTTTCCGGCTGCGGCGGGCCGCCCGGGGGCTTGTTTCGTGCGTACGCCCTGGGCAGGATGTGCGTCCCGACCCCGCGTACGTCCTGGTCTGGGCATAGGGCCAGGTCCGTGCGCTGGTGTTGTGGCTGTCGTCACTTCCTGCATCGGGCGGTCATCACAGCGCAACATCGACCCGCTAGCGTGTGCCGGGAGAGACATGATGGGGCGCGGCAGGACTTCGAGGGCTGGGGAAGGCAGGCGCTGATCTTGGGCAAGGTCGTGCTGGTGACCGGGGTGGCCCGTCAACTGGGCGGGCGGTTCGTCCGACGCGTGCTCCGGGACCCCGAGGTCGACCGGGTGGTCGCCGTGGACGCGGTCCCTCCCGAGCACCATCTGGGCGGCGCCGACTTCGTCCAGGCCGACATACGGCAGCCCGCGATCGCCAAGGTGCTCGCCGAGTTCTCCGTCGACACCGTCGTGCACATGGACGTCACGGGCACCGCGCTGGCCGGCGGCAACCGCGGCTCGCTCAAGGAAACGAACGTCATCGGCACCATGCAGCTGCTCGGCGCCTGCCAGAAGTCGCCGACGGTCAAGCGGCTCGTGGTGAAGTCGAGCACCAACGTGTACGGGTCCGCGCCGCGTGACCCCGCGGTCTTCACCGAGACGACGCCGCCGAAGTCGCTGCCGAGCGGCGGCTTCGCCAAGGACACTGTCGAAGTCGAGGGGTACGTACGCGGATTCGCGCGCCGCCGGCCGGACGTCGCGGTCTGCGTGCTGCGGTTCGCGAACATCCTGGGTCCCGCCGCGGACTCCCCGCTCGCCGAGTACTTCTCGCTGCCGGTCCTGCCGACCGTCTTCGGCTACGACCCGCGGCTGCAGTTCGTGCACGAGGACGACGCGATCGAGGTCCTGCGCCTCGGCGCGCGCGAGCCGGAGCGCGGGACGCTCAACAGCGGCACGTTCAACATCGCGGGTGACGGCCTGCTGCTGCTCTCGCAGTGCTCGCGGCGCCTGGGGCGTCCGACGCTCCCGGTGTTCATGCCCGCGATCACCTGGGTCGGTCAGGCACTGCGCACACTGGGCGCCACCGACTTCTCGCCCGAGCAGATCAGGCTGCTCACGCACGGCCGGGTCGTCGCCACCCGGCAGATGCGCGAGACACTGGGCTTCAGCCCCAAGTACACGACCGCGGAGACCTTCGCGGACTTCGTACGCAGTCGGGGTCCGGGTCTGATGCCGCCGCAGGCTGTCGCGGGGGCCATCGACCGGATCGCCACGCTGCCCTTCGCGGGCAACCAGAGCGCCAACTGAGGAGAGCGTCAACGATGGCGGACGCCAAGGTCATTCCGTTCGACGACGACCGGTCGCGCGCGGGTGCGCAGCGCCCGCCCCGGCGCAGAGGAACGGTCCGGCGCAAGAACGATCCGGCAGCCGTGCGTGAGGTCACGGCCATGCCCGGCCGGCAGGACGGAGAGTCGCAGGTGGAGCCGCCCGAGCCGGAGCCCTCGCGCCAGGAGGCGTCCGGCACCGCGCCCGGGGCCGGACCGGAGCCGCGGGGCGGTGGCGGTGGCCTTGAGCGGCGTATCGCGGGTGGCCTCGCGTTCCTGCGCAGGCGGCTCACGGGTGAGTACGAGGTCGACGACTTCGGCTACGACGAGGAGCTCACCGACCAGGTCCTGATGTCCCTGGTGCGACCGCTGTACGAGAAGTACTTCCGCGTCGAGGTGAAGGGCATCGAGAACATCCCGTCGGACGGCGGGGCGCTGATCGTGTCCAACCACTCCGGGACGCTGCCGCTCGACGGCCTGATGATGCAGGTCGCGGTGCACGACAACCACCCCGAGGGGCGGCATCTGCGGCTGCTCGCGGCGGACCTGGTCTTCATGCTGCCGGTGGTCAACGAACTGGCGCGCAAGGCGGGCCACACGCTGGCATGCGCCGAGGACGCCGAGCGGCTGCTCGAGCGGGGCGAGCTGGTCGGGGTGATGCCGGAGGGCTTCAAGGGCATCGGGAAGCCGTTCAGCGAGCGCTACAAGCTGCAGCGGTTCGGGCGGGGCGGGTTCGTGTCCACCGCGCTGCGGGCCGGGACCCCGATCGTCCCCTGCTCGATCGTGGGGGCGGAGGAGATCTACCCGATGATCGGCAACGCGAAGACGCTGGCGCGGGTGCTCGGTTTCCCCTACTTCCCGATCACGCCCACATTTCCGTGGCTCGGGCCGCTGGGGGCGTTGCCGCTGCCGACGAAGTGGACGATCCAGTTCGGGGAGCCGATCCCGACGGACGGGTATCCGCCGGAGGCCGCCGAGGATCCGATGCTGATGTTCAACCTGACCGATCAGGTCCGGGAGCAGATCCAGCACACGTTGTACAAGCTGCTTGTGCAGCGGCGGTCTGTCTTCTTCTGACGTGAACGCCGGACGGGCTGGACCCCTTCGTGGGGTCCAGCC
>NZ_JBSGYY010000082.1:0-7179 GCF_053610705.1 Streptomyces sp. NPDC054872
CGGCCCATTGACCATCCGACAGATCCCCTCGCCCCACACCAGGATCATCACGGCACAGGACCAGGCACAGCAGCCACTTCTAAAACACGGCCTAGCCTGCCGGGAGCAGCTGTCTGCCTTCACTCGCGCAGCCGCGCGGGGCGAATGCGATCTATGGGCAGACGGTTGGAGACGGCACCGCAACCACGGTCAGACCTGAGTGGACTCCTTCGCTGCGATACGCGCCGTCTCGGCGGGATCACCACCAAGGCGGTGCGCTATTGCCCACGGGCCTTCAGGTTGTGCGATCACGCTCACCGTTGCGGTCGAAGTGGCCCCGTTGTAGCGGAACTGGCTGCCGGCCCGATACCACGTTGGGGCCGGGGGGCCGAGTTCCTGGTTAACGATGAGTCCGCACACCAGATCCGCGATGGTGCGGGGCGTGGCCCACAATCCTCCCGAGGGAAGAATCGCTCCGTTCATCACCCACGCCCTTCTGGGGCGCCTGAGAAGCCGCGACCGGGGTAGCAGGCGGGCAGCGGAGGGTGGGTCAGGGGTCATGGAGCCAGCCGGGAGGCGGAGCGGGGCCAGAACATACTGATCGATGATGTCCGGGTACGGGCGCCCGGTGGCAGCCGTGAGAGCAGCGCCGAGAACGGCATATCCGAGGTTGGAGTATTCCTCGCGCTCTCCGGGTGGGTGCTGAGCAAGGTCCGGAAGTTGGCCAAGTAGGTCGTCGAGTGCGCCACGGGTGAACTGCCGGTAGGGATCGGTGGCAGTGTGCCCAGGCATCTGCGGGGGCAGCGGGGGAAGCCCGGAGGTGTGCCGCAGGAGGTGCCGGAGGGTGATTCCCGCTCCGGTCTGGACGGGAAGCCAGCGCTCCAGCGGATCGTCCAGCTCGAGTGCCCCCTCGTCGGCAAGCCGCATGAGTGCTGTCCCAGTGACCACCTTGGTCAGTGAACCGATTTCGACGAACAGGCCGGGGTGGTGCCGACCCTCCCGGCGAGTGCCCCGGTGGCTGATGACGCAGCAGGGGACGCTCAATGGACCGCTCCTTCGTGAACTGCAGTGGTCGAGGGCTCTTCCTGGGCATCTTCCTGCCGACCGCGGGACCATCGTCGATTCCAGGACACGCTGATGCTGCGGAGCCAGGTCAAAAGGCGATCGAGTGCAGCGGACAGAAACACCAAATCGCAAGCAGCCATGGTCAGGGCGAAGCTGGTGAGGCCCATAAAGAGACCGATGGACAGGTGGAACCCTATCGACGCTGCGGCAGCCCAGGGCCGCAGTCGGGGAACCAGCACGCCGACCGGGAAGTACACCAGTAGGAGCACCGTGGCGTACGTGCCGAGGTACACGAGAATGTCGTTGTCGTAGACAAGGCTGGAGACTCCGGGCAGTTCGAATTCCGGCACCCGCATCACGTAGAACAGGGCGGTGCCGTCCTGCCAGGCCTGGCCTTGCACCTTGTACAGGCCGGAGACAACGTAGACCAGGCACATCTGCACTCCGACGGCGAGGACACCGAGGTTGTGCAGCGGGGCTGACACGGCGCGGGTGGCCAGGGGTACGCGGCGGGTGAGGCGAGCGCCCCATCCGGTGGGGAAAGAGAGTCGGTCGTAGCAACATGTCGCCATGAGCATGGGGATGATGACGTATGCCAGGTTATCGCCGCCATCCAGTAGGGCGGGCTGTCGCTGGTAAATCGACCACAGCAAAACCCAGTGCACCGCCAGCCCGACCCGCCCACCGACTCCGAGCATCACAGCCAGCGCTGCCAGCGCGCCGGCGTGGAAGACGGCTTCGAACCACACGTCAGACGTGCTGATCGCGTACAGGCTGAAGGTGCCCGACTCGTTCAGTTGCTTCAGGAACTCTCCGTGGGGCAGCACCGATTCAGGGCCGAACAGGTAGTGCCGTTCACGGTACTGGCTCACGTAGAACATGAATCCGACAAGTCCAAGCAGGGCCCTGGTGCCGGATATTCCCAGAACCGCGACGGGGTTGGCGGACCATCGGTCGATACCAGCGACTATGTTCTTCATCGCAAATCTCCGACCTTGCGCCACTCGAAGCGATACGCGTCTACCTTGTCTTTGGCCTTTATGTTGTTGCGCTGCGACCAAGGGGGAAGCTTCCGCAAATACATGACGATCTGGATTTTCTCCGGCTTTCCGGAGCAGACTCCGGCAGGCATCTGGTCCAGCGCGTAACGAGACAGGAAGGTGACTGCCTCGCCTCGTGATTTCTTCTCGTGCGGGAGCAGCGGCGTGACGGGCTTCTTGTCGTTGCGTTCGCTCCTGCGCATTCGGTCCAATACCTCGTCACGCGGGCTCAGTTGCTGAATGTTGCTGGTCACGAGACGGGACATGCGCGAGGGGAAGAATCGGCTGGACTGGGCCTTCTCGATGTAAGCCGACGTCACGTCGTACTCTGGCGTCACCTTGCCATCCGGGCATGCGGCACGAGCCAGGATGCCGCGGTCGTCCGTCAGCGGGTCAGGGGCAAACAGCATCCAGTTCTGGGTGAAGTACGGTTCGAGGTAGGCACTGACCGTGTCGTAGTAGCGCATCTTGGCAGGACTGAGCGGGGCCTGGGACAGAGCTGATGCGGTGAAGTGGACTGCCAGGAGGGCAGCACCGGCCATCAGTGCCACCCTCCGGACCGTCCGGTGATGGACTGTCACCGGTCGAAGACCACCTCAGCCTGAGGCACGCTGTCCTGGGGCATCACGGACAAGCTACCGAGAATCGCGTAGTGCTCGGCGGCAGCCCGCGACACGTTCCCGGTGTGGGCACCTGCTCGCGCGGCAGCTCGCCCAGCGCTCCGGGCAAGTCTGGCGGCCCCGCTGAGGATAGCGCGGGGCTCCTTTTCATTGGCTGAGGGGGCGGATGCAGGCGGGGCGCTGACCGGCTCCGTGGACGACGCCTGCGCGGGGCCTTGCGCGGCAATAACCACGGCGGCACCGGCTATGGCAACACCTGCAGCAGCGAGCGCCTTCTTCGGCTTCATACTGTGTGAGTTTCCTTTCGTGTGTATGGGTAAGTGCGGGTCACGCGTCCAGCTTTCGTTAGCGGTCGAATACCGCCTCTTCGACGGTTACCGGATCACCGCTGATTAACCCGCGCAGTATCGCGTACCGGTTGCTCGCCGCCCTGGCGGCATTTCCGACGGCACGCCCTGCATCAGCGCCGTATCTGGTTGCCAATCTGGCTACGTTCAGCACGCGGGGCTCATTACCCGCCTCTTCACTGGCGTGCGATACAGTCACGGAGTTTTCTGCCGGAGCCGCTTGAGCGGACGGCTGCACGGCTACCACCAGAATCGCACCAGCCAGCGCGACGCCAGCGCCGGCAAGCATACTTTTCACCAGGAGCATCTCCTTAGTTTTATGTAGAACCAAGTTTGCGATTTCCCACGCATTAGCGGAGGCGAAAAGAACGTAACTTGAGGTGCAATGTGGAAGAAAGAACTCCGGTTAACTTGGCCGGTATGCAGCTATGCTGTCGCGTGTAGCGAATCGCGCACTGATGACGCTGTGATCCGTCGGCCCAGCGCACTGCGCACCTATTACACGGACGCGCTACGCAATCCTTCGCAGCGTTCAAGCCAAAGTAATTTGTGTGGCACTGCAGCGGAGAGCCTGCTGGCGCTGAGACGCTTCTTGGAGGACAGCTCTACAGGTCGGCCATTACCTGCTCGCTGGCAATGGCGGGTTTTCAGCGGGCACCTGGCTGATACACCGTTGCCCTCAGTCGCAAGTGGGCGGCAGGGAACCCGCCGATATCGAATGCTCTGGTCCGTGTAAGCAGCACGTCGAGCGTCTGCCGGCCAGGTTCGCCCGCCGCAACTCCAGCGCAGCTGCGCCTCGTCGTGGACCGCAGAATTACGCAGTTTCAGCGTTCCGTCGGGCAGCTTTTACCCATCAGCCGCGGGGTGGTCGGGGCTGCCGTTCTTGACGTTGCAGCGCATCGCCACGGCTCCGTCATGACGGACCAGAGGCGGAGTACCGCGGGCCGTGGAGGCACGCATCTTCCGTACGCGGCGCGAGGTGTTGGCGGTGGCGGTGAGCGCTTCGACGACAACTTGCAGCAGATGGCCGACCGACCAGCTCGATCGTCTGAAGAGAGGGGATCCAGTCCCGGCCCACGACGCAGTCGGCGAGCGGCTGCAAGGCAGCAGACCGGCCCGGAGGCGATCCACAGCCAGTGCTGTTCGACTCCGTAACGGAACTGACGGGCGGGGCCGTCATACATCCGCGGGATGGCGAACTGGAGCGGCTCACTGCTGGCGGCCCGCGCCTGTTGGTAAGAGCGCGCACCTCGTGCCGCAGCTTGGCGACGAGGCGATGTTCGGCCTCCATCTGCTAGCGCAGAACCCGCTGACTTCGGCCACGAGCTGGTCAGCCTCGGCCTGCGGCTTGGCACGCGCCTGTTTTGAGGGGCCAAGCGCACCGTGGACGGCCCTCTCGTCCTTTGCGTGATGCGACCAGAGGAAGGATGTCACACCTCCTCGACCCAGCCCCGACGAGAATTCTTGTCCTTGGGTGTCACATCTGGCTCTTCGCGGGTCCCCTTCCCGAAGTACAGGCGGCGTTCGTCGCCGTGTGCTGAAGGGAGGCGCATTAGTGATCAGCGAAGTGGTGCCCCAAGGAGTGGACGCTGGGGCAGGGTTCGGGGTCCTCGCGGATGCGGTGGCCTCGCATGCGGACTGGATCATCTCCGCGGGCGCGCTCGCGCTGCTCTGCTGGGCGGCCTCGAATGCCTGGTGGCGGCGTCGGGCCGTGCAGGCGTTGGCCGGTCGGAACAGCTTCAGGATGGTGCCGGCTGCATCGTTCGATCCGAAGCTGGCCGACGTCGGGCACGCTGCGGCCCGGTTGGGCCAGGCCCGTGCGGCTGCGGGGCCGATCCCGCAGCGAGCTGCGGCGACCCGCATCTGTATGACGGCCGGAACTGAGGGACAACTGGAGTACGGATGGGAAGGACCGGAGCGGGCAGCCAGCGTGCTGCGACTGGCCGGCTATCGGCAGGTCGAGGTACTGGCCGCCGACGCCGCCCGCGAACGGTCGGCCAGGATTCGGTTCGAGGGCGTCGCGCCGCTGGCTGAGCGGGGTGGCTGGTGAGCGCGGTCGTCCTGGCCAAGGACGACGCGCCTGGAGCAGCTGGCGGCGGCGTTCGCCGAAGTCCGCACGCAGGACGGAGAGGAGGCCGCCCTTGTTGTCGATCTGCTGTCGGTGGCCGATGGCCGAGTGGCGCGTCGTCGACGTCGTAGACGGTGTCTTGATTGGTGCCTGGCATCGTGAGGAATTCGCTGGCTACGGGTGTGGCGCTGGGGTTGTATGACGCCGTGGACGACGACTTCTCCTGGACGCCTGCGCATCACGCGGTGGAGCACGAAAACGCTGAGGCTCTTGCGCATTTGCTTGTGGACGGCGTCGATCCCAACGAGGTCTTTGGACGGGCCACGCTGCTCACCCATGCGCTCGACGTGGAAGGTGACGGGGCCCTACAGACGGGGAAGCGTCTGACGGTGCACACCACCGCGATCCTGCTCGCCTTCGGCGCAGATCCGGAACTGCGTGATCCCTACGGGGACAGCCCGCTAGACGTCGCGAAGCAGTATGACCACCAGCCCGCGATCAAGCTGCTTCGAGAGCACATCGAGCGGCGCACCGGCGATAGCAGATGAGGGTGCTGGCGATCCCGGCGAAGGCGAGAAAGTGCTCGGACTTGCGCTCGTAGCGGCGGTGTAGGCGCCTGCATCCGTTCAACCACGACATCGTGCGCTCTACCACCCATCGGCGCCGGCCCAGGCGGTTGGAAACTTCGACGCCACGGCGGGCGATGCGGGGAACGATCTGGCGGCGGCGCAGCCAGTTGCGCAGATGGTCGAAGTCGTAACCCTTGTCTGCGTGCAGTTTGGCCGGGCGGCGGCGTCGAGGGCCGTATCGGGAGCGGATCGGAGGGATGCCCTGCATCAACGGCACCAAGGCTTGGCTGTCGTGGAGATTGGCGCCGGAGACACCGACCGAGATCGGCAGCCCGTTGCGGTCACAGATGATGTGAATCTTCGACCCCCTCGGTGTGGCCTCATCACAGCAACGCCTCCCCTGCGGACATCGCCCTTTCAAGATCACGTCCGAAAACAATGTCCTGTTCTGGTTGCCTTAGGGAACTTGACGGCGCGGTACACAAACTGTGGGCTGAACCCATGCCAGGTGCGCGCTCCCACCCGGCCGGGAGCGCCACGATGCCCCTCACAGCGCGATCCATACGTGTCAGAGCGGCGCTCGAGGGCGGAGGCCAGCGTCTGCACTTCGGGGCGTGAACACACAATGCGGGACGTCAATGCCGCTCTCCGAACGCGTCGTGTGCTGCAAGCCACGACCAGGCGGCCGTTCATGTCCGGTAGCGGCGCCCACCGAGTCGTCGTCCAGCTTTGCGGTGAGCACTTGAAACGTCTTCCTCGATGTCCGCCCGCCTCGCGGGCAACTCGGCCAAGGCTCCTCCGGACCCGCCGGCGGCTTCCATCTGGGGTCGCAGCAGCACTGCCTGCTGCCGCAGTTGACAGTCGACAGATCCTCGTCCAGGCCCAGCACGTCATCGACAAGGTCTTGTGTCGGAATGACTCCACAGTGCTTTGGTGCCGGTGGACCTCGTCAGCTCAGGCGAGAGCCCGGCCGCCAAAGGCGATCACCAGCCCACAGCCAGACTCCGATGACCACCGTACGCAACCCGCTGCCCACCGACGTAACGGCAGCGGCCTGCCTCACCCGGGCCGCACGCCAGGCTGTTGCGGGAAGCTCTCAGGCGACGCCGCTGTCACCCCTGGTGGGTTCCGAGCACGCGCTCTGCAGGGGTCGACGGCGGCCGCTCGCCGCGCCCCCGGCCAGCGGCCGAAAGACACCAGTGGACGAATTGTGTCGGGTTCACTCCACGCCGCACGTCGGCCTTCTAGAGTGGAGTTCTGCGGATTTCTCCCAGGGGGTGGAGGTTCCGGTGAGATGACACCTGCTAAGATGCCATTTCAGTTGGCGTGATCTTGCGGCAGTCTGGGGTGATAACTGCTGCGCTTGTCGAGCGTATGGCGCCGGAAGACCTGTGGACGTTGTTCCAGCGGGTGGTGCCGCCGGCGCCGGTTCGCCCGCAGGGTGGAGGCCATCGTCGACGAGGTGACCGCGAGGTGCTGGCCGCGATTATC
>NZ_JBSGYY010000083.1:0-7133 GCF_053610705.1 Streptomyces sp. NPDC054872
GACCGGCACAGGGGACCGGTCGCGGCCCCGCGCCGCGCTGATCGCCCTCTGCCTGACACAGGTCACCAGCTGGGGCATCGTCTACTACGCGTTCCCGGTGCTGAACCCGCAGATCACCCACGCCACCGGCTGGCCCGCCGGAGCGACCACGGCCGCCTTCTCCGCCGCTCTGCTCGTCTCCGCCATCACCGGGATACGCGTCGGCCGCATCATCGACCACCGCGGGCCGCGCGCCGTAATGACCGCGGGTTCGGTCCTCGGCGTACTGAGCATCCTCATCGTGGCCGCAGCGCCGAACCTGCCCGTTTTCATCGCCGGTTGGCTGCTCGCCGGACTCGCGATGGCAGCCACCTTCTACCAGCCCGCCTTCGCCGCGCTCACCCGCTGGTGGGCCCCCGACCACATCCGCGCCCTCACCGTCGTCACCCTCGCCGGTGGCCTGGCCTCCACGGTCTTCGCACCTCTGACCGCAGCCCTCGCCGGACACCTGTCCTGGCGGGCGACCTACGCCGTCCTCGCCCTGGTGCTCGCCGCCGTGACCATCCCCGCCCACGCCTTCGCCCTCAAAGCACCCTGGCCCAAGGCGCCACCTGCCCCCGCCCACACCACCGGCGGCGCGGACGCGGTGGCCCGCAGCCGCCCGTTCTGGACGCTGGCTGCGGCCCTGACCCTCTCCGCATTCACGGTCTCCGCCGTCGTCGTCGCTCTTGTCCCCCTCCTTCTCGAACGCGGCTACTCCACCACCGAAGCCGCCTGGGCACTCGGCCTCGGCGGCGCCGGCCAGACGCTCGGCCGCACCCTGTACGCGACCCTCGCCCACCACACCGGCACAACGACGCGAACGGTTGCGCTCATCGCACTCGGCTCCCTCACCACAGCCGCCCTCGCGCTGGTGCCCGGCCCCTACGGACTACTGATCGCCCTCTCCGTCACGGCCGGGATGGTCCGCGGCAACCTCACCCTCCTCCAAGCCACCGCTATCACCGACCGCTGGGGCACCACCCACTACGGCCGCCTGTCCGGACTCCTCGCCGCACCCACCACGGCAGCCTCCGCCCTCGCCCCCTTCGCCGGCGCCGCACTGGCCTCACCACTGGGCGGCTACCCACAGCTGTTCGGACTGCTGGCACTCATCGCCGGCCTGGCCGCCCTCATCACTTTCGGGACCACACCGCGTCGACGGACTCTGCGCTGAGCCCTGCCGGTTGGGGACGTACGGCGGGTAGACCAGTCACCGGCGGTCCAACACCGGACAACGGACAACGGACAGCAGCGAATCCTGTCCATCGCTTAGGTGGCCCCAGCCCCGGCGAGCGCCAGCAAACTGCACCCGAGCCACCTGCAAGTGCACGCCGCCCACGATCCAGCTGTCGCCCAGGATCCTGGCCCGTGGAGAAGGCATCTGTGCTCCAGCGCGAGTTGTCGCCGGGCTCACCGAACGAGGAGAAAAGCACGACGCGCCCCGCTTCCTCACCCCCTGCGCCACGCCCTCGCCACGCTGGTGGGCGAGACCTCCGACTGATTGAGGGCCAACGACAGGCCGTCGTCACCTTCTTTTCCGGCGTGTTCGCGGCCCAGCGGTGACTATGGATGGATGAACACTGCAGAGATGTTGACGGAGGCCTTCAATCGCGTCCAGGAGGCAGTGCATGCTGCCATCGAGGGGCTCTCGCCCGAAGAGCTCGCATTCCGTCCGGACGACGAAGCCAATTCGATCGTCTGGCTGGTGTGGCACCTCACCCGCGTTCAGGACGATCACGTCGCTGACGCGGCGGGCCTGGACCAAGTGTGGACCGCTCAGGGCTGGTACGACCAGTTCCGACTACCGCTCGGCGAGGAGGATACGGGGTACGGGCACACCCCCAAGCAGGTGGCGTCGATCGGTGGCGTCTCCGCCGCCCAGTTGCGCGGCTATCACGACGCCGTCCACGAGCAGACCCTCTCCTTCGTACGCACCCTCGACGAAGCGGCGCTCGACCGCGTCGTCGACGAACAGTGGACGCCGCACGTCACCCTGGGGGTACGGCTGATCAGCGTCATCTCCGACGACCTGCAGCACACCGGCCAGGCCGCATACGTCCGGGGCCTGCTGCAGCGCCGCTGACACACACGGCCCCTGCCGCCCAATCCCCTGCCGTGCAGGGCCGCACTCAGTCACGTCCTCGACTCGCCGTGCTTCGGCGCCGCCGGCTCCCTCGTCGAGGGCAGAGTCCCTGCTCCTACCAATCCGGCTGGAGTCTGCCTACATCACGGCGGGGACTACAGGCGGGCGGCGAGCCAGTCCTGGGTGCTGACTTTCAGGGCAATCACTGAACGTACGATTCGAGCGTGCCGCGGCGCCTGGTGTCGAGCGTCGCACAGTGGAATGAGCCGCCGAACGGGGCATAGTGCAGCATGTCGCACGGAATTGGCTCGAACCCCCATCCTTCGAGTGCGCGCAACATGTCGGTGTGGTGCCGTTCCGCGATCACACGCTTTTCGTCGATCATGAGCACGTTCATGCTGAGCCACTCGCCGCACATCGACGTGAGCTTGAGCAAACGCTCGTCGATCGGGTTGGGTTCGGGAGCGAGGAGAACCTCCCATGAGCTCAGAACCTCGGGCAGGCGGTCGGCGTCAATGTATTCGGGGTTGACCAGGACCTTGCCGGGTGCGAGAGGGATGAAAGTCGTGTCGATGTGCATGGGCGTGCGGCAGCGGCTCTCGATTTCGTGAATGCGGTAGCCGGGACCGAGATGACGGCGCAGCCAGTCGATGCCCATCCGGTTGGTGACATTGCTCCGCGTGACGAACAGATCGCGTCCCGCCCGCACGAAGTCCGCCGCATCGAATACCGGCTCGAACTCGGTGAGGATGTAGCGCATGGGCTCGTCGGGCTCGGGGACGGAGAAGTCATCCTCGAACAGTTCGTCGGTGAGCTGCGGCCGCGGGGCCGCGGTCCAGCGTGCGCCACGCCGGAAGTAGTCCTTGAGGATGGCGCGGTAGGAGTGGGTCTCAAAGTAGCGGCAGGGCCACGCCATGGGTGTCTCGATGATCTCGTCGCCGATGACGAGGAGACTGTCGCGCGGACAGGCGTTGCAAAAGCCGTTCGACGACCAGTCGGGGGTTTTGAAGGCCTCCTTGTGCTTGACCGCGTCCGGGCGTCTGACCGTGATCCCGAGGGAGCGCAGGAGACCAACGAACTGGTCGAGTTCTTCCTGTGCCGGCTCGATCAACCTGCTCGGGTACTCGAACCCGGAGGCGAGCCCCTGCAAGCGGGCTGCCCAGGGAGGGATGTTGCAAGTCACAACGGGATGACTGGAGGGGATCGTCGCGCCTTCGATGCGGCCGACGATGACCTCCTCCAGCGGATCCCACTCATTGTGGGAATTCACCGGCGAAACGAAAGGTTCGGCGGAGTCGTCGTTGGTCATGATGGTCCCGCTTTCACTCCCGGAAGTCGGTAACCCGCTTTGCCTGGCTGCAGTGTGCCGCACAACCACGCTTACCCACGTGCTGAAGGTCGGCATTTCAGTCATTGGTGGTACGGCCATTGCCCGAGTGGACCGCTGGTTTTCATCACGGCGGCTCCCAGGGGCCGACCAAGGATCAGCTGTACGCAGAGGCCAAGAAGCGCAACATCGACGGCCGTTCGTCGATGAACAAGCAGCAACTGGCCAGGGCCGTCGACCGCTGACCGGCCCTTCACCGGCCGACGCAGAAGCGAAGGAGAGATAGGCCCTCGCAGCGACCACCGCCGGAGAGGTGCCCCAGGGCGATGTCGCCCGCGCCCTGCCCGGCCCCCAGGTCGGCGACCTACTGGACGCACTCTCCAGCGCCTGGGCACCGGGTCCGCGTACGCGCGATCGGAGCCTCCTGGGTCTTGCCGTTGCACGCCGAGCAGCTGACGGCGAAGCCTGCGTGCCGGGCTGGGTGGCCGGAGGTGACCGAAGCCGGAAGGAGTATCCCGACGTGCGTGCGTCTGGCCCCCCACGCACGCTGGTCCTTATGAGCGCTCCGCCCGTGATCGTGTACCCTCCCGACGAGCAAGGCGGTCGGCGGGTCCGAGTCGACGGGCAGATCTCGGGCATGGCCTTCTCCACCCGTGACGTGGCAGCGTTCATGCAGGAAGCGGGGCTGCACGGATTCGACGAAATGGACGTGGTTCGTTCGCCGCTGATCGAATGGCGTGGCGGCGGACCGGATGCCTGGAGCATGTGAGCGGCCAACAGTTAGGCCCATGACCCCGCCCGTTGGCGGCGGATCCAGCTTGCGTGCCTGAAGCACGTCCCGGACCCCGAGCTTGTGTGCCTGACCAAGCTGCCGGGCCGAGAGTCAGGCTCTCGCACCACTCGCGATGCGATACAGCACGTCGAGGGGAAACCGTGATTCGGCGACAGCCTGCCGCGGCGCTCATAGGATGCCGGGATGCCCAAGCCGATACGGATGAGCCGCCGCAAGTGGATTGCCGCGTGGACAGTACTGTGCGCGGCCGGCCTCGCCGCCACAGCCGGGCTGAACGCCTCCTCCGCGCAGGACCCTGCGCCCGAGAAGCCTGTCAGCGCCGAGTGCGGCAAGTACATCGCGGACATCGAGAAGCAACTGGCCCAGGCCAAAAAGGAAGGCAAGGAAGACACAGTGCTGGGCTTCTCTCGAGTCCGCGTCGCTGGCGAGGACGACTGCAGCGACGAACTGCGCGACCACTTCGGTGGGGATCGGTGAGCCGCGGAACTTGGCTCGCCGCGATGGCAGGGCTATCCCTCGCTGCTGCGGGGACGATCGTCGCTGGCTGCGTCTCATCGGAACCAGAGCCACCGTCGACGCCCCCGCGGGTCTACTCCTCCTGCCTGGCGGCGGACACCCAGCCGCTGCCTGCGGACGTCGACCAGTGCGATGGGCACTGAAGGGCTTCAGGGGCGGGCAGCCGTTCGTCTCTCCATGCGAAACGCCTAGTCAGAACCCCCATCCTTGTACGACGGGAGCGGCATCGCGATGGATGCGACGATGCCGTCCATCGCATCGTTCGGGACCGCCTCGCGCTCGGCCGGGTCAGTGCATGACGCCGACCAAGCCTGGAGCCGGCATGTCCGCCAGGGTCATGCCCCCAGATCCTCCGTCACGGGCAGGCACTCGGCGAGCAGGTCGACGACGTCGCGCCAGGCTCGCTGCGCGTGCTGTGGGTGGTAGCCGACGCCGGGGACCGTGGGGTGGTCGACCGGCGGGTGGTGGAAGGCGTGCAAGGCGCCGCCGTAGACCGTGAGGCGCCAGTCGACGCCCGCGGCCTGCATCTCAGCGGTGAACGCGTTCCGTTGCGCGGGCGGCATGATCGGGTCTTCCGACCCGACCCCGGCCCACACAGGGCAGCGAATGCGCGCCGCCTCGCCCGGCCGGCCAGTGGTCAGCGCGTTGACTGTGCCGATCGCGCGCAGGTTGACGCCGTCGCGCCCGAGTTCCAGCGCGACGGCGCCCCCGGTGCCGTAGCCGACGGCGGCGATCCGGTCGGGGTCGGTCCGCGGTTCGGTGCGCAACACATCGAGCGCCGCATGGCCGATGCCCCGCATCCGGTCGGGATCAGCGAGCAGGGGCATGCAACGGGCCAGCATCTCCTCGGGGTCGCTCACATAGCGCCCGCCGTGAAGGTCGAAGGCCAGCGCTATGTATCCCAGTTCCGCGAGAGCATCGGCCCGGCGGCGTTCGACGTCGCTGAGCCCCGTGCCCTCTGGTCCGAGCAGCACTGCGGGCCGGCGGTCGACACCGGCCGGGAGCGCGAGGTGCCCGATCATCGTCAGACCGTCGGCCGGGTACTCGACCGTACGCGTCGTAATCCTCGTCATGAGATGGGACTGTAGTGATCGTCGAGCCCGGTCCGGCCGCTGTTCTGCCGCTGGCAGAGCAGCGCGGACATCCCCCTAAAAACGGCGAGGGCTCACGGGAAGCGTCACTGACCTCGTTCCCACGGCAGCTGCCCATCCCGTTGCCCCTTTGACCCGTCTCTCGGTCAGGCCTCCCACTCCTCTTCCGCACCCTCCAAGCTCCGCCTGGCGTCGACTGGACCAGCCCTGCGTCGAACGCCCGGTGGACCAACGGGTCATGGCAGCCATACGAGTTGCGGTTCGGTCGACCTGCCCACGCGCCCTGCTCAGGTACGCAGCAACCGCTGTGTCATCTCCCGGTACTGCCGCATCGCATGCCGGAGTTCATTCGCCTGCGTTTCGGCGTCGTGGCCCTGCCAACTCTCGTGGAGGGCGCTCCGTCGTTCGGCGAGGACGTTCATGAACTGGGCGGCGGCTTCGTCAAAGATGCTCTCAGCCTCTTCCAGCGCCTCGAGTGGGCTACCGGCGAAGCCGTTGAGTGCCTCTTGGAGTCGCAACGCGAGCCGGTCCCGTTCGTCCGCCGGGAGCACCGGTTCCGGCCCCGCGGCCCGTCGTTCGGTGGAATCCCGGCGCTTGTCGGGCGGCTGCTGAGCACGAGCCTGGTCATACATCATCGTGTGTCACTTCCCTGTGCGTGGTGTCGGCGTATAAGGAACGGGACGGCTGGGCTGATGAGTCGTGGGACTGCCTGCCGGATCCCAGGCCGACGGGAAGATGCGGAGTCGTCAATGAGGGCGCGAACCACGTGCGTCACGCAACGATTGTGGGTTCCAGCGTAGTCGTACAGAGGGGTGAAGGGCCGCTGTCTGGCGACGCTCTGACGTTCGCGAGCATCCCTTGGCCTGTTGGATCTCCACCCAGCTGTCCAATGCGGCCCGCCGAGCCGAGCCGGTGGGAGGACATGTTGACGTCGCCGGTTTCGGCAGAGGAACAGCCGAAGCGGCAGGCGGCCGGGGGCGGCGGCCAACTCCTGGCTTCCTCTTCAGCCGGTGATCAGTCGATCCCGAGGGGCCGGGCCCCCAGGTCCTCACGCCCACGACGACGCATCTCAGTCATGGCCGTGCTGCGGCACTGTTGGACCAAGCCGTCTCCCGCCAACACGGCGTGTCCCGCCACTGGCTGCGCCGGCCGGTTCGGTCCCGCACCTTGCCCAGACACGCCAGGGTCGGGGGGCCCCGGGCGGGGGGGCGCGCCCCCCCGCGCCCCCCGGCCGGCCCGCGCGCGGCCCGCGACCCTGGCTCCCGCCGTGCGCGCGGGACGCTGGGGGACGGGCCCGCCGTT
>NZ_JBSGYY010000084.1:0-6643 GCF_053610705.1 Streptomyces sp. NPDC054872
AGCCCTCCATCACCCCCCCCCGCGCGCGCCGGCGGCGCCCCTCTCCCCCCCCCCGGGCGCGCCCCCGCCCCGCCCCCGGCCCCGGGGCGCCCCCCGCGCCCCCCCCCCCCCGGCCACTCCCTTTGCCGTGGGAGAGGGCAGAGCTGAGGTAGCGGGGCCCCGGCGCCCGGTGCAGCATCGGAGACATGATCACTCGGCTCCGGGCAATCGCCACCCAGTGGACCGCGGCCGTACCGGTCCTCGCCGTCGTCCTGCTCGCCCTCACCTGGGGACGCGATCTGCCGGGCGTCGTCGTGGCCGTGGTGACGCTCGTGCTCGCCGGTGCCGTGCTGGCCGCCGTGCACCATGCCGAGGTGATCGCGCACCGCGTCGGCGAACCCTTCGGCTCGCTCGTCCTCGCCGTCGCCGTGACGATCATCGAGGTCGCGCTGATCGTCACCCTCATGGCCGATGGCGGCGACAAGAGCGCGACGCTGGCCCGCGACACCGTGTTCGCCGCCGTGATGATCACCTGCAACGGCATCATCGGCCTGTGCCTGTTGGTGGGAGCCCTGCGCCACCGCGTCGCCATCTTCCAGTCCGAGGGCACCGGCGCAGCGCTCGCGACCGTGGCCACGCTCGCCACGCTCAGCCTGGTCCTGCCGACCTTCACCACGAGCAAGCAGGGCCCGGAGTTCTCCACGGCGCAGCTCACCTTCGCCGCCCTCGCCTCGCTCGTCCTGTACGGCCTGTTCGTGGCCACGCAGACCGTGCGCCACCGCGAGTACTTCCTGCCGATCACCCGCAAGGGCGAGGTGATCGACTCCGAGGATGCCTCGGGGCCCTCCACCCGCACCGCGCTGATCAGCGTGGGCCTGCTCGCCCTGGCCCTGATCGGTGTGGTGGGCCTGGCCAAGGGGGTCTCGCCGACCATCGAGTCCGGCGTCGAGAGCGCGGGCATGCCGCACTCCGTGGTCGGCGTGATCATCGCGCTGCTCGTACTGCTCCCGGAGACCATCGCGGCCGTCCGCGCCACCCGCCGCGACCGGGTGCAGACCAGCCTCAACCTCGCCCTCGGGTCCGCGATGGCCAGCATCGGTCTGACCATCCCGGCCGTCGCGGTCGCCTCTGTCTGGCTCTCGGGGCCGCTGGTGCTCGGACTCGGCCCGACCCACATGGTGCTCCTGGCGCTCACCTTGATCGTCGGCACGCTCACGGTCGTGCCGGGGCGCGCCACCCTGCTGCAGGGCGGCGTCCATCTGGTGCTCTTCGCCGCCTACCTGGAGCTCGCGGTCACGCCGTGACAGGGGCCGCGGTCGACGAGGGCGGCGGCCGGGGGCGTACGAAGGCGCGGAATGATCTCTCAGTACGCTGACGGCATGACGCGCACTCTTGCCAACGCCCCGATCATGATCCTGAACGGCCCCAACCTGAACCTGCTCGGTCAGCGCCAGCCCGAGATCTACGGATCGGACACGCTCGCCGACGTCGAGGCGCTGTGCGCCAAGGCGGCGGCCGCGCACGGCGGCACCGTGGACCTGCGGCAGAGCAACCACGAGGGGCAGTTGGTGGACTGGATCCACGAGGCGCGCGAGCACCACGCGGGCATCGTCATCAACCCGGCCGCCTACTCGCACACGTCAGTGGCGATCCTGGACGCGCTCAACACCTGTGACGGAATGCCGGTGGTGGAGGTCCACATCTCCAACATCCATCAGCGCGAGGCGTTCCGGCACCACTCGTACGTCTCCCAGCGTGCCGACGGGGTCATCGCGGGGTGCGGCGTACAGGGGTATGTGTTCGCGGTGGAGCGGGTGGCGGCGCTGATCGACGCGGCCTGAGCCCCCGGCTCCCGCAGCTCACCAGCCCCTCTGGCGCCACTCCGCGAGGTGCGGGCGCTCGGCGCCCAGCGTGGTGTCGCCGCCGTGTCCGGGATAGACCCAGGTCTCGTCGGGCAGCGTGCCGAAGATCTTCGTCTCGACGTCGTGCAGCAGGCTCGCGAAGGCCTCCGGGTCCTGGTGCGTGTTGCCGATGCCGCCCGGGAAGAGGCAGTCGCCGGTGAAGACGTGCGGGTGGCCGTGACGGTCGTCGTACACGAGGGCGACCGAGCCCGGCGTGTGGCCCACCAGGTGACGCGCGGTGAGGGAGACGTGCCCGACGCTCACGGTGTCGCCGTCCACGAGCGGGATGTCCGTGGGCACGGGGATGCCGGCGACGTCCTCGCGGCCCGCGTAGGTCCGGGCGCCGGTGGCCTCGACGACCGCGGCGAGGGCCTGCCAGTGGTCGCCGTGCTGATGGGTGGTGACGACGGACGTGATGCCGTCGTCACCGATCAGCGTGAGCAGCGTGGCCGCGTCGCTGGCCGCGTCGATCAGGAGCTGTTCGTCCGTGGCCCGGCAGCGCAGCAGATAGGCGTTGTTGTCCATCGGGCCGACCGCGACCTTCGAGATCATCAGATCCTGCAGCTCGTGGACGTCCGCACCGCCGCCGACCTTCACTGCTCCGCTGTACGTCATGTCTCTCAGCCTATAGCGGGGGCAGGGACGGCAGGAGGCCGCCTTCGGCCGTCAGCGCGGAGCCGTCACGACGGCCCGAGAGCCACCCTAGGAGGTCGGCCTGGCGGCCACTGACGGTGATGTCCACGGGGGTTTGGTGGCCGCTCTTGGCCTGCTCCAGCGTGACGCCCTCGACTGCTCCCGTGTAGAGCCCCCGGCCGTCGTCCTGCCTGATGAGCAGCGCGGGCAGGCCCGGGGCGTTCCGGAATCGGTCGGTGAGGAAGTTGATCTCGCGCTGCGTGAACTCCTCCGAGAGGTCCTCCAGCTCGTAGCCGATTCCCAGGTCCACGTGGTGCAGCTCGACCTCGATCCATCGCCTGAACGGCAACCGGGACGCGGAGTCGGTCACACCGTTGCGCAGCTCCACGGTGCGGGACCAGTCGGCGGGAATCGTGCCCGCCGCCTCGAAACGCGCCGCGGACTCGCGTACGTCCACGAGCTGCTCGGTCAGCGGCCTCGGCGCGTCACGCTCGATGTCGTTGTCGCGTGCGTCACCACTGACGTACATGGGCCGCCCGGCCAGCACATTGACGAGCGCGTCCGCGTTCCGGGCCAGGTGGGCGAGGACGTGACCGCGGGTCCAGCCCGGCAGTCGTGACGGTTCGGCGGTCGAATCGTTGTTCAGTTTCGCGGCTGCGGTGAGCAGCCGGTCGGTCGCGTCACGTACAGACGCCAGGTCGCGCACATGATCAATCATGCGCCCGACGATAGTCGCGCCACACGTTTGGGTGAAGGCGTCGGAGCGGCACCGCAAATCGAATGCACGTGCTATATGGTCGAGTGCGGCATCGGGCATTCTTGGTGGTCCGGGTTTGTTATCAACCAGGGCAACCGCCCCGGCGTTGTCAGTGGCTCGCCCTAGTCTGTGAATGACGGGGGTCCCGCCCCTGTCACTTCTCTCAAGAAAGGTGCGGACCGGCGTGGCCGACCGTCTCATCGTCCGTGGCGCGCGCGAGCACAATCTCAAGAACGTCTCGCTCGACCTCCCGCGTGACTCCCTCATCGTCTTCACCGGGCTCTCCGGGTCGGGCAAGTCCTCGCTCGCGTTCGACACGATCTTCGCCGAGGGCCAGCGGCGGTACGTGGAGTCGCTGTCCTCGTACGCCCGGCAGTTCCTCGGTCAGATGGACAAGCCGGACGTCGACTTCATCGAGGGCCTCTCGCCCGCGGTCTCCATCGACCAGAAGTCGACCTCGCGCAACCCGCGCTCCACGGTCGGCACCATCACCGAGGTCTACGACTACCTCCGCCTGCTCTTCGCGCGCATCGGCAAGCCGCACTGCCCCGAGTGCGGCCGCCCCATCTCCCGGCAGTCGCCGCAGGCCATCGTCGACAAGGTCCTCGAACTGCCGGAAGGCAGCCGTTTCCAGGTCCTCTCGCCGCTGGTGCGCGAGCGCAAGGGCGAGTTCGTCGACCTCTTCGCCGACCTCCAGACCAAGGGCTACAGCCGCGCGCGGGTCGACGGCGAGACGATCCAGCTCTCCGAGCCGCCCACGCTGAAGAAGCAGGAGAAGCACACCATCGAGGTGGTCATCGACCGCCTCACGGTGAAGGACTCCGCCAAGCGCCGCCTGACCGACTCCGTGGAGACCGCGCTCGGCCTCGCGGGCGGCATGGTCGTGCTCGACTTCGTCGACCTCCCCGAGGACGACCCCGAGCGCGAGCGCATGTACTCGGAGCACCTCTACTGCCCGTACGACGACCTGTCCTTCGAGGAGCTGGAGCCCCGCTCCTTCTCCTTCAACTCGCCCTTCGGCGCCTGCCCGGACTGCACCGGCATCGGCACGCGCATGGAGGTCGACCCCGAGCTGATCGTCCCGGACGAGGACAAGTCGCTCGACGAGGGTGCCATCCACCCCTGGTCGCACGGCCACACCAAGGAGTACTTCGGCCGGCTCGTCGGAGCCCTCGCCGACGCCCTCGGCTTCTCCACCGACATGCCCTGGGCCGGACTCCCGCAGCGCGCCAAGAAGGCCCTCCTGAACGGGCACAAGACGCAGATCGAGGTCCGCTACCGCAACCGGTACGGCCGCGAGCGGGTCTACACCACGGCCTTCGAAGGCGCCGTCCCCTTCGTCAAGCGCCGCCACAGCGAGGCCGAGAGCGACGCGAGCCGCGAGCGCTTCGAGGGCTACATGCGCGAGGTGCCCTGCCCCACCTGTGAGGGCACGCGTCTCAAGCCGATCGTCCTGGCCGTCTCGGTCATGGGGAAGTCCATCGCCGAGGTCTCGGCGATGTCCATCAGCGACTGCGCGGACTTCCTCGCCGAGCTGAAGCTGGGCGCCCGTGACAAGAAGATCGCCGAACGCGTCCTGAAGGAGGTCAACGAACGGCTGCGGTTCCTGGTCGACGTCGGCCTGGACTACCTCTCGCTGAACCGCGCGGCGGGCACCCTCTCCGGAGGCGAGGCCCAGCGCATCCGCCTGGCCACACAGATCGGCTCGGGCCTCGTCGGTGTCCTCTACGTACTGGACGAGCCGTCCATCGGCCTGCACCAGCGCGACAACCACCGCCTGATCGAGACCCTCGTGCGCCTGCGCGACATGGGCAACACGCTCATCGTCGTGGAGCACGACGAGGACACCATCAAGGTCGCCGACTGGGTCGTCGACATCGGCCCCGGCGCGGGCGAGCACGGCGGAAAGGTCGTCCACAGCGGCTCCATGAAGGAGCTGCTGACCAACGACAAGTCGATCACCGGGCAGTATCTGTCGGGCAAGCGGTCCATCCCGGTGCCGGACCTGCGCCGCCCCGCGGACCCCACCCGTCAGCTGACGGTGCACGGCGCCCGGGAGAACAACCTCCAGGACATCGACGTCTCCTTCCCGCTCGGCGTCCTCACCGCCGTCACGGGTGTCTCGGGCTCCGGCAAGTCGACGCTGGTCAACGACATCCTCTACACGCACCTGGCGCGCGAGCTGAACGGCGCCCGGTCCGTCCCCGGACGGCACACGCGCGTGGACGGCGACGACCTCGTCGACAAGGTCGTGCACGTCGACCAGTCGCCCATCGGCCGCACCCCGCGGTCGAACCCGGCGACGTACACCGGAGTCTTCGACCACGTGCGCAGGCTGTTCGCGGAGACGATGGAGGCGAAGGTCCGGGGCTACCTGCCCGGACGCTTCTCCTTCAACGTCAAGGGCGGTCGCTGCGAGAACTGCTCCGGCGACGGCACGATCAAGATCGAGATGAACTTCCTGCCGGATGTGTACGTCCCGTGCGAGGTCTGCCACGGGGCGCGCTACAACCGCGAGACGCTGGACGTCCACTACAAGGGCAAGTCCATCGCCCAGGTCCTGGACATGCCGATCGAGGAAGCGCTCGACTTCTTCGAGGCCGTGCCGGCCATCTCCCGCCACCTGCGCACGCTCAACGACGTGGGTCTCGGGTACGTGAGGCTCGGCCAGTCCGCGCCGACGCTCTCCGGAGGCGAGGCCCAGCGCGTGAAGCTGGCCTCCGAGCTCCAGAAGCGCTCCACGGGCCGGACCGTCTACGTCCTGGACGAGCCGACCACCGGTCTGCACTTCGAGGACATCAGCAAGCTGATCACGGTCCTGTCCGGCCTGGTCGACAAGGGCAATACGGTCATCGTCATCGAGCACAACCTCGACGTCATCAAGACCGCGGACTGGGTGGTCGACATGGGCCCCGAGGGTGGCAACGGCGGCGGTCTGGTCGTCGCCGAGGGCACACCCGAGGAGGTCGCCGGAGTCCCGACGAGCCACACGGGCAAGTTCCTGCGGGACATTCTCGCCGCGGACCGGATCAGCGACGCGGTTCCTTCGCGGGGGCGCAAGCGGGTCGCCGCCGCGGCGGTGAAGAAGCCGGCGGCGGCCAAGGCCCCCGCCAAGACGGCCGCGGCCAAGAAGGTCTCCGCCGCGAAGTCCACCGCCAAGAAGGCCGTGGCCACCAAGACCGTCGCCAAGAAGACCGTGGCGAAGAAGGCCGCCGCGAAGAAGGCTGCTCCGAAAAAGGTGGCCAAGGCCCGTAAGAGCTGACGGTTTCGCCGTTTGCCTCCGCGAGTGGCGTCGTGGCTGGTCGCGCAGTACCCCGCGCCCCTTAGGGGGCGCGCCCGAACGGGCCGCGGGACAAGGGTTTCCCCCTTGTCC
>NZ_JBSGYY010000085.1:0-6396 GCF_053610705.1 Streptomyces sp. NPDC054872
CCGGAGTTCATGGTGCCTGCCGCGGTCGTCACGCTGGTCGGGCTGCCGCTGACCGCGCACCGCAAGGTCGACCGACGCGCCCTGCCCGCCCCCGACTACGTGGCGGTCGTGGCCTTCCGTGCGCCGCGTTCGGAGCGTGAGCGTGCGCTGTGTCAGATCTTCGCTGAGGTGCTCGGCGCGGACCGCGTGGGCATCGACGACAGTTTCTTCGACCTGGGCGGGCACTCCCTGCTGGCCACCCGTGTCATCAGCCGTATCCGCACCGTCCTGAACGTCGAACTCCCCCTCCGCGCGATCTTCGAGGGCCCGACCGTGCTCCAACTCGCAGACCGGATCGAGCAGGCGGACTCTGCGCGGGTCGCGCTGCGCCCCGCTGTGCGTCCCGAGCGCGTACCCCTGTCGTATGCCCAGAGACGCCTGTGGTTTCTCAACCGTCTCGAAGGCGCGGAATCCTCCACATACAACATCCCCATCGCGCTGCGTCTCACCGGGACGCTCGACCGCGACGCCCTGCGCGCGGCGGTCAATGACCTGACGGCCCGCCACGAGGCCCTGCGCACCGTCTTCCCGGAAGCCGCCGACGGCACCCCCTACCAGGACGTACGCCTCGCCGTCGGGATGACTGCCGCCGGGACCGTCACCGGAACCGCTCCCGGCGACACCGAGGCCGGGCTCCCGACCCGGCGGATTCACGAGCACGAGGTCGCCGAAGCAATCGCCCAGGCGGCACGCCAGGGCTTCGACCTGACCCGTGAAATCCCTCTCCGTGCTCAGCTGTTCGCGATCGACGAGACCACACACGTCGACGAGACCACGCACGTCCTGGTGGTCGTCCTCCACCACATCGCCGGTGACGGCTGGTCGATGGGCCCCCTCGCGCGCGACCTGGCCACCGCCTATGCCGCCCGCGCCGCCGGGAGCGCGCCGGAGTGGGCGCCACTGCCGGTCCAGTACGCCGACTACGCGCTATGGCAGCGTGACGCCCTCGGTGAGGAGACCGACCCGGAGAGCCCGATCGGCCGTCAGCTCAGCTACTGGAGGAACCAACTGGCCAATCTGCCCGAGCAGGTGGAGTTGCCTACCGACCGTCCTCGCCCCGCCGTCCCCACCAACCGAGGCGGCCTCGTCCCCTTCACCCTGGACGCGGACCTCCATCGCAGGATCACGGGTCTCGCTCGCTCCCGCGGCGCCAGCGAGTTCATGGTCGTGCGGGCGGCCCTCGCCGTGCTCCTGTCTCGGCTCGGGGCCGGGACGGACATCGCGATTGGCTCGCCGATCGCAGGTCGTACGGACGAGGCACTGGACGACCTGGTCGGCTTCTTCATCAACACCCTGGTGCTGCGCACCGATCTGTCCGGCGACCCCACCTTCCACGAGCTGATCGACCGCGTGCGCGAGACCGATCTGGGGGCGCACACCCACCAGGACGTGCCGTTCGAGCAGCTGGTCGAGGCCCTAAACCCCGTCCGGTCGACGTCTCACCACCCCTTGTTCCAGGTGATGTTCGCCTTCCAGAACAACGAGCGGGCCGAGTTGAGCCTGCCGGGCCTCTCCGTGTCCGCCGCCGCGACACCCGTGGATGTCATCCAGTTCGACCTGGCCGTCACGCTCGGCGAGCGGCGTACGGACGCCGGTGCGCCGGCCGGACTCATGGGTGCCTTCCGCTACGCCACCGACCTGTTCGACCACGGAACCGTCGAGGCCATGGTCGAGCGGTTCCACGGACTGCTCCGGCACCTGGTCGGCGACCCTGCGCTGCGGATCGGCGCTGCCGACGTCCTCCGGCCGGGCGAACGAGAACGCCTGCTGTACGGGCTTAACGACACGGCGGCTCCGGCCCCGGACCTCACCGTGCCCGGCCTCTTCGCGCGGCAGGCCGCTGCGACACCCGAAGCCACGGCCCTCGTGCACGGCGAAGAGACTCTGACCTATGCCGAGTTGGACGCACGCGCTCGTCGTGTCGCCCACTGGCTCGTCGACCGTGGCGTCGGCCCCGACCGGCGTGTGGCGCTGATGCTACCCAGGTCGGTCGACCTGGTGGTCGCCCTCCTCGGCGTGCTGAACGCCGGGGGAGCCTACGTGCCCATCGACCCCGAACACCCGGCCACGCGCATTGAGTTCATGACCAAGGACGCTGCCCCGCAACTCGTGCTCGGCCCGGACGAGATGGCGCGGTCTCTCTCCGGCGGCGCGGACGGCTCCTCCGGTCACGCGGATGGCGCGCCCCCGGTCTCCGCCGCGGCGGCCGACGACGCGGCATACGTGATATACACGTCGGGCTCGACAGGCACCCCCAAGGGCGTCGTCGTTCCGCACGCCGGCCTGGTCAACCAGCTGGTCGCGCTGCGCGAACGGCTCCCCGTGACACCGGGCGACCGACTCCTAGCCGTCACGACGGCGGCGTTCGACCTCGCCACTATGGACGTGCTGCTGCCGCTGATCTCCGGTGCCCGCCTGGTCCTTGCCGACCGAGACGACGTATCCCGGCCGGCGGCGCTGGGACGGCTGATCTGCGAGACCGGCGCCACCGTCATGAACGCGACGCCGTCGCTCTGGCAGACCCTGGTGACACACGACCCCGACATGGTCCGCGGATTGCGCGCGGTGGCCGGCGGCGAGGCGCTGACCGCCGCCCTGGCCGAGACCCTGTGCGCCCATGCCGCCGGCGTCGTCAACGAGTACGGCCCGACCGAGGCGACCATAGTCTCCACACTGGCCGAGGTGACCGCACCTAACGCCGCCGCGCCCGGCGGTGCTTCCCTCGCCGTCAATCCGTCCATCGGCACCCCCCTCGCGAATACCCAGGCGTACGTCCTCGACGCGGCGCTGCGGCCGGTGCCCTCCGGTACCACCGGAGAGCTGTACATCGCGGGACGTGGCCTGGCCCGCGGCTACCTGAACCGTCCGGGCCTGACGGCCGAGCGTTTCGTGGCCAACCCCTACGGTCTTGTCGGCTCGCGCATGTACCGCACCGGGGACCTCGCCCGCTGGAACGGTTCCGGCAGTCTTGAGTACGCCGGGCGCGCCGACGGCCAGGTGAAGGTCCGCGGCTTCCGCATCGAGCCGGGCGAGATCGAGGCCGCCCTCACCCGCCACCCCGACGTCGCCCAGGCGGCCGTGGTGATCCGCGAGGACCGCCCGGGAGACAGGCGCCTGGTCGGCTACGTCGTGCCCGTACGCGAAGAGATGCCCGCACGCGGGGAAGCCGCCGCCCTCGGTGAGGCACCCGCCCCCGGCGAGGCCGCAGCCTCGGAGGCGCCAACCGTCGACCCCGCCGAGCTGCGCCGCTCAGTCGCAGCGCTCCTGCCCGACTACATGGTCCCGGCCGCGGTCGTCGCCCTGCCCGAGCTGCCGCTGACCCCCAACGGCAAGCTCGACCGGAGTGCGCTGCCCGCTCCCCGGTACACGGCCTCGGAGCGCCGCCCCCGTGACGGCCGCGAGGAGGCCCTCTGCGCGATCTTCGCCGAGACGCTCGGCCTGGAGCGGGTCGGCATCGACGACGGGTTCTTCGACCTGGGCGGGCACTCGCTCCTCGCGACCCGCGTGGTCAGCCGGATCCGGACCGTCCTCGGCGTGGAGGTGCCGCTGCGGGACCTGTTCGACGCACCCTCGGTGGCGCGGCTCGCCGAGCGCATCGCGGGCGCCGGGACGCCACGGCGCGCCCTGGCCCCGACGGTGCGTCCGGAGGCGGTGCCGTTGTCCTTCGCCCAGTCGCGCCTGTGGTTCCTCAACCGCTTCGAGGGCGCGGAGGCCGCCACGTACAACGTGCCCCTCGCCTTCCGGCTGTCGGGCGCGCTGGACCGGGACGCGCTGCGGACCGCCCTGCGGGACGTCGTCGTACGTCATGAATCGCTGCGCACGGTCTTCCCGGAGGGTGCGGACGGCGTCCCCGTCCAGCGCGTCCTCGACGGGGCGGACACCACGGTGGAAATGCCGGTCCGGGAGATCTCCGACGCGGACGTCGACGCGGCGATCGCGGAGACCTCGGGACGCGGCTTCGACCTGAGGTCCGAGCCGCCGCTCCGCGCCGCTCTGTTCGCCCTGCCCGACGGATCCCACGTGGTGGTCGTGGTGCTGCACCACATCGCCGGTGACGGCTGGTCGATGGCGCCGCTGGCGCGGGACCTGGCGGAGGCGTACGGGGCGCGGGCCGCCGGACGTACTCCCGATTGGGCGCCGCTGCCGGTGCAGTACGCCGACTACGCGTTGTGGCAGCGGGAGTTGCTCGGAGACGAGTCCGATGCCGACAGCGTGCTCGGCCGCCAGATCGCATACTGGAAAAACCATCTGGCCGACCTGCCCGAGCAGTTGACCCTCCCGGCCGACCGCCCCCGACCGGCGGTGGCGTCCTTCCATGGCGACCAGGTACGGCTGGACGTGGCCCCGGAGGTCCACGCGGGCCTGACCGAGCTGGCCCGGGAGTCCGGCGCCAGTGTGTTCATGGTGGTGCGAGCGGCGTTCGCGGCGCTGCTGTCCCGGATGGGTGCCGGTACCGACATCCCGATAGGTACGCCGATTGCCGGGCGTACGGACGAGGCGCTCGACGACCTGGTCGGCTTCTTCGTCAACACGCTCGTGCTGCGCACCGACCTGTCCGGTGATCCCACCTTCCGCGAGCTGGTGGAGCGGGTCCGCGAGACTGACCTGGCCGCCTACGCGCACCAGGACGTGCCCTTCGAGCACTTGGTGGAGATCCTCAACCCGGAAAGGTCTCTGTCGCGTCACCCGCTGTTCCAGGTGATGCTGACCTTCCAGAACAACGAACAGGCCCAGCTCACCATGCCGGGTCTCGGCGTGGAAAGCCTCGCGGCGGCGGGCTCTGCCAAGTTCGACCTGTTCCTCAGCGTCGCCGAGCGCACCGCCGACGGTCGCCCCGACGGCCTCACCGGCGTCCTGGAGTTCTCCACCGACCTCTTCGACCGCGCGACGGCCGAGGGGCTGGTGGACCGGTTCGGCCGGGTGCTGGCCGGAGCGGTCGCCGACGCCGGCCGTCCGGTGGGCGAGCTGGCGGTGCTGTCGGACGCCGAGCACCTCGACCTGCTGGAGGTACGGAACGCCACGGCGGCTGAGGTCCCGTGGGTGTCGTTGCCGGAGGCCTTCGAGCATCGGGTGGCCCGAACGCCCGAGGCGACGGCGGTCGTGTACGAGGGTGTGGAACTGTCGTACGCCGAGCTGAACGCGCGGGCGAACCGTCTGGCGCGCTTGCTGGTCGGGCGGGGAGCGGGCCCCGAGCGTGTGGTGGCTTTGATGCTGCCGCGTTCGGAGTGGTTGCCGGTGGCTCTGTTGGCCGTGGTGAAGTCGGGTGCGGCGTACGTGCCGGTCGACCCGGCCTACCCGGCCGAGCGCATCGACTATATGCTCCAGGACGCCGACCCAGTGTGTGTGCTGGGCTCGGCGGAGACTCTGGCGCGGCTGCCCGAGGGGCTGGCCGGCCGGGGTGCCGAGGTCACGGCGGGGACGGTGGCCGCGTACGAGGACGTGGACCTGTCTGACCAGGAGCGCGGTGGCGTGCCGCTGCTGCCTGAGCACCCGGTCTACGTTATGTACACGTCCGGATCGACCGGGCGTCCTAAGGCCGTGATGTTCCGTGCCGGGGCGATGGCCAACCTGCTTGCCTGGCACGGGCGGGGGAGCCGGGACACGGTGACGTCCGCAATGGCCACCGGGGTGACCACCGCCCACTTCACCTCGATCAGCTTCGACGTGGCCGCCCAGGAGATCTTCACGGCCTTGTGGTCGGGCGGCATTCTCGCGCTGCCGCGTGAAGACGTCCGCAAGGATCCCGCCGAACTGGTGCGCTGGCTCGACCGGCGCGGCGTGAACGAGCTGTTCGCGCCGAACCTCGTCATTGAGGCGGTCGCGGAGGCCTCAGTCGAACTCGGCCTTCGCCTGCCCGAGTTGACGGAGGTGGCCCAAGCCGGCGAGGCGCTGACACTGCACGGCCCGGTGCGGGAGTTTTTCGCCTCGGTGCCGGGGCGGCGGCTGCACAACCACTACGGACCCACCGAGACCCACGTCGTGACGGCGTTGTCTCTGGAGGGTGATCCGGCGGAGTGGCCGGTGGTGCCGTCGATCGGCCGGCCGGTGACCAACAGCCGCGTCTATGTCCTGGACGAGACCCTGCACCCGGCCCCGGCCGGGGTCGCGGGCGAGCTCTACCTCGCGGGCGCGCAACTGGCCCGCGGCTACCTGAATCGTCCGGGCCTGACAGCCGAACGTTTCGTGCCCGACCCCTTCGCGGGTGCGGGGGAGCGGATGTATCGCTCGGGTGACCTGGCGCGGTGGCGGGCGGACGGCAGCATGGAGTTCCTGGGGCGTGCGGACTTCCAGGTGAAGATCCGTGGTTTCCGTGTGGAGCTCGGTGAGGTGGAGGCGGTGGTTGCCTCGCATCCGGAT
>NZ_JBSGYY010000086.1:0-5955 GCF_053610705.1 Streptomyces sp. NPDC054872
GGATCAGTGATCCGGCGGCCCCGTCGACGTACGTACGGAGGAGGAAGCGCGTCAGCCCTTCTTGGCGGACTCGGCCCCGGCTCCGTCCTTGCCCTTGTCCCCGGCGGCCCCATCGGCTTCGGCGTCCTCGTCCTTGCCCTTGTCCGTCGACGCCTTCGTGTCCTTGCCCTCGGGCGATTCGCCGTCCCGGGTTTCCTCCCCGGCGGGCACGGGCTCGACGATCTCCTCGCGCCCGGGGTGCTTCTTGGCGGAGAGCACGAAGTACACGACGGCGAGCACGAACACCGCGATGGCGGTCCAGACGTTCAGACGCAGGCCGAGCACGTGGTGCGCGTCGTCGACCCGCATGTACTCGATCCAGCCGCGCCCGGCGCAGTACGACGCGACGTACAGCGCGAACGCCCGGCCGTGGCCCAGCTTGAAACGGCGGTCGGCCCAGATGACCAGGAAGCCGACGCCGATGCACCAGAGGGACTCGTAGAGGAACGTCGGGTGGTACGTGCCGGGCACCCGGCCGTCCTCCGCCGACGTGATCTCCAGCGCCCACGGCAGATCCGTGGCCTTGCCGTACAGCTCCTGGTTGAACCAGTTGCCCCAGCGGCCGATCGCCTGGGCGAAGGCGATGCCGGGGGCGAGGGCGTCGGCCCAGGCGGGCAGCGGGATGCCGCGCCGGCGACAGCCGATCCAGGCGCCGACCGCGCCGAACGCGATCGCGCCCCAGATCCCGAGGCCGCCTTCCCAGATCTTGAAGGCGTCCACCCAGTCACGGCCCTCGCTGAAGTACAGCTGGTAGTCCGTGATCACGTGGTAGAGACGCCCGCCGACGAGGCCGAACGGCACGGCCCAGACGGAGATGTCGGCCACGGTGCCTGGGCGGCCCCCGCGAGCGATCCACCGCTTGTTGCCGAGCCAGACGGCGACGAAGACGCCGATGATGATGCAGAACGCGTAGCCGCGCAGCGGAATGGGTCCGAGTTCGACCACACCGCGCGATGGGCTGGGAATGAAGGCAAGGTCCATGGCAGGTCCGACGCTACCGTGCCCGGTGGTGCCTGAGGCAACCAGCCCGGCTACGTCTCCATAACAGGCTCGGGGCGGGGCCCCGGAACAACCCCGCCCCGGGATGCGGCTAGCCCCGGTTGGCTTCCTCGACCTTCGCCTTCAGCTTCGCCGGGGTCAGCGGGTTCTTCTGGTCGGCGAAGATGTTCTTGCCGTCGAGCAGCACGCTCGGCGTGCCCTGCAGGCCGGCCTCCTGGAAGGCCTTGTTCGACTTCTGGGCCCAGCTGTCGTGCTTGCCGTCGTCCACGCACTTCTTGAAGGTGTCGTTCACGAGCCCGTCCACCTTGCCCGCGAGCTCGATCAGCTTGCTGTTCTTGCTGAACGCGTCGTCCGTCTCCGGGGGTTGGTTCATGAACAGCACGTCGTGGTACGGCGTGAACTTCCCGGCGTCCTGGGCGCATGCGGCCGCGTTGGCCGCGCGCAGGGAGCCGCTGCCGCCCATGTTCCCGTCGATGATCGTCGCCAGGTGGTACTCGACCTTGAGCTGGCCCTTGTCGGTGAGTTCGTGGATCGTCTTGCGGTACACGTCCTCGAACTGCTTGCAGGCGGGGCAGCGGAAGTCCTCCCAGATGGTGAGGGTGGACTTGGCGCTGTCCTTGCCGACGGGGATCGCGAGCTGATCCTCGCCGGCCGCCCCCTTGGGGACCGACAACGGACCCGAGGTGTCCTTGTCGTCACCCGAGTTGGCAGCGACCAGACCGGCCACGGCGGCGAGCGCGAGGACGCCCACGACGGCGGCACTCACGATCAACACCCTGCGCTGCTTGTCCCGCGACTTCTGCCGCTCTCGCTCTTCCGCCAGCCGGTCGCGGGCCGCGCGCTTTCCCTCACGGTTCTTCTCGCTCACACCCGGCCAACGAACCGGGGAGGCACGAGCGTGCCTCCCCGGTCCCAGGTCCACCCGTACGAGTTACGCGCTGCCGCGAACTCCCTGCGCGAGATCGGCGGCGAGCGCACGGACGGCGGCGAGGCCCGCCGCTTCGTCCTCGGCGTCCAGCATCCGCTGCACGAAGGCCGACCCGACGATCACGCCGTCGGCGAAACCGGCGACCTCGGCGGCCTGGCGGGCGTTGGAGACACCGAGGCCGACGCAGACCGGCAGTTCGGTGGTGGCCTTGGTGCGCCGCACCAGCTCCTGCGCCTGCTCGCCGACGGACTCGCGGGTGCCCGTGACGCCCATCAGGGACGCCGCGTAGACGAAGCCCGAGCCGGCCGCGGTGATGGTGGCGAGCCGCTCGTCCTTGCTGCTCGGCGCGACGACGAAGACCGTGGCGAGGCCGTGCTTCTCGGCGTGCTCCCTCCACAGGCCCGACTCCTGGACGGGCAGGTCGGGCAGGATGCAGCCCGCGCCGCCTGCCTCGGCGAGCTCGGCGGTGAAGCGCTCGACGCCGTAGCGGTCGATGGGGTTCCAGTACGTCATCACGAGCACCGGCTTGCCGGTCGCCTCGTGGGCCTCGCGCACCGTGCGCATCACGTCGGCGATCTTCAGGCCCGCCTTGAGCGCGATGTCGTCGGCGGTCTGGATGACGGGGCCGTCGAGGACCGGGTCGCTGTGCGGGAGACCGACCTCCACGACGTCGGCGCCGCCGTCGAAGACCGCCTTGATGGCCGCGATGCCGCCGTCCACGGTCGGGAACCCGGCCGGGAGGTAGGCGATGAGGGCGGAGCGCCCTTCGGCCTTGGCGGCCGCGAGGGTGTCGTCCAACAGACTGATGTTGCCGCTCACTTGGCGTCCCCCTCGATCTCCGCGGCTCCGTTGCCCGCGTCCGCCTCGACGGCGGCGTCCGTGTCGTACAGGCCGAAGTAGCGGGCGGCCGTGTCCATGTCCTTGTCGCCACGCCCGGACAGGTTGATGATCAGCAGCCCGTCCTTGCCGAGCTCCTTGCCGACCTCCAGTGCCCCGGCGAGCGCGTGGGCGCTCTCGATGGCCGGGATGATGCCCTCGGTGCGCGACAGGAGGCGCAGTGCCTGCATGGCCGCGTCGTCGGTGACCGCGCGGTACTCGCCGCGGCCGCTGTCCTTGAGGTAGGCGTGCTCGGGGCCGATGCCCGGGTAGTCGAGTCCGGCGGAGATCGAGTAGGGCTCGGTGATCTGCCCTTCCTCGTCCTGGAGGACGTACGACCGCGAGCCGTGCAGGATGCCGGGCTCGCCGGCGCTCAGCGTGGCCGCGTGCTCACCGGTCTCGATGCCGTGACCCGCGGGCTCGCAGCCGATGAGGCGGACATCGGCGTCCGGGATGAAGGCGTGGAAGAGGCCGATGGCGTTCGAGCCGCCGCCCACGCAGGCCACGGCGGCGTCGGGCAGGCGTCCGGCGCGCTCCAGGATCTGGCGGCGGGCCTCCACGCCGATGACGCGGTGGAAGTCGCGCACCATGGCGGGGAAGGGGTGCGGACCCGCCACGGTCCCGAAGAGGTAGTGCGTGCGGTCGACGTTGGCGACCCAGTCACGGAACGCCTCGTTGATGGCGTCCTTCAGGGTCCTGCTGCCGGACTTCACGGCGATGACCTCGGCGCCGAGCATGCGCATGCGGGCCACGTTCAGGGCCTGGCGCTCGGTGTCGATCTCGCCCATGTAGATGGTGCATTCGAGGCCGAAGAGCGCGCAGGCGGTGGCGGTGGCGACGCCGTGCTGTCCGGCGCCGGTCTCCGCGATGACGCGGGTCTTGCCCATGCGCTTGGTGAGCAGGGCCTGGCCGAGCACGTTGTTGATCTTGTGCGAGCCGGTGTGGTTCAGGTCCTCGCGCTTGAGGAAGACCCGTGCGCCACCGGCGTGTTCGGCGAACCGGGGCACTTCGGTGAGGCTGCTGGGGCGGCCGGTGTAGTTGACCAGGAGGTCGTCGAGCTCGCGGGCGAACTCGGGGTCGTTCTTGGCCTTGTCGTACTCGACGGCGACCTCGTCCACGGCGGCGACGAGGGCCTCCGGGATGAACTTGCCGCCGAACGCGCCGAAATAGCCCTCGACGGTGGGGACTTGACCGTCCGGGTCCGGGATGAAGAATTCGCTGGGCATGCCTCTACCTCACATGGCGTGAATGGGTGATCTGCGGTGCGATCGACCCCGCCAGGGGCGCGGGGAACTGCGCGAGCAAGCCCCACCGGGGTGAGGACGGCTACGCGCCGTGAAGGGCGGACGATTCGTCCGGCCGACGCGACGCCGTGGCTGATCGCGCAGTTCCCCGCGCCCCTGGCGGGGCGCTCGGCCATCGCATCCCGTTCACCTGACCCGGCTCATCTCCGATGACGTACCGCACCCTGCGGCCATGCACCCGCCGCGCAGGCGCCCGGCAGCCGCGAGGGCGGCAGCCGGGTGCGAGGCGGGCGAAGGCGGTCATCGGGAGAGGTCAGCTCCGCCCGTGCCGCAGGGCGGGGTGCGCGCCCGCGGCGACCAGGTCGGAGACCGCGCCCTTCGGGTCGCGGCCGGTCACCAGGGACTCCCCGACAAGGACCGCGTCGGCACCGGCGTTGGCGAACGCGATGAGGTCGTGCGGCCCGCGCACACCGGACTCGGCGATCTTGACGACGTCGTCCGGCAGCTCGGGCGCGACGCGCTCGAAGGTGGAGCGGTCGACCTTCAGCGTCTTGAGGTCGCGGTTGTTGACGCCGATGATGCGCGCGCCCGCGTCCACGGCCCGCTCGGCCTCGTCCTCGTCGTGCACCTCGACGATCGGCGTGAGGCCGATCGAATGGGCGCGCTCGATGAGCGACTCCAGGGCGGGCTGCTCCAGGGCGGCCACGATCAGCAGGACGAGGTCGGCGCCGTAGGCCCTGGCCTCCCACAGCTGGTACGAGGTGACCATGAAGTCCTTGCGGAGCACCGGGATGTCGACCTTGGCCCGGACGGCCTCCAGGTCGGCGAGCGATCCGCCGAAGCGGCGCTCCTCGGTGAGCACGGAGATGACGGCCGCACCGCCCGCCTCGTAGTCGGCGGCGAGACCGGCCGGGTCGGCGATCGCGGCGAGCGCGCCCTTGGACGGGCTGGAGCGCTTGACCTCACAGATGACCTTGACGCCGTCGCCGCGCAGCGCGGCGACCCCGTCCTTGGCCGCAGGAGCCTTCGCCGCGCGCTCCTTGAGCTCGTCGAGGCTGACGCGCGCCTGCCGTTCCGCGAGGTCGGCACGGACTCCGTCGATGATCTCGTCGAGCACACTCACGCGAGCGGCCCCCTTCCCTGACGGTGAAGCTGCTGTTTGAACCTCAAGCTGTTCGGCTGCCTCATCCGGCATTCCGATGGTCACTGCGATGGTATCCGCAGGAGGGCGAAGGCAACGCATCCGGTTGACGCCAGTCCCACGTCCTGGACACCCACCACCCCCGCCGCCTGGGGTTTCTCGGCATTCAGGGATGCAGCCATGCCCCGAACGGCAGATTGCGCACGAGGGTGAAAAGCGCGATCAGCACCCCGAGCCCGTACAGCTGTGCGGACCCCAACTCGATCCGCAGGCGTCGTCCGCGCACCGCGCGGGCCGCCCAGAGAGTCCACAGGACAGCGAAGACGCCGTACCCGACGACGGCCAGCGCGTTGGCGCCGAGTGCCGTGACGAGGTCACCGTGGATGAAGGCGTGCGCGCTGCGCAGACCGCCGCAGCCGGGGCAGAAGACGCCGGTGAGCTGCAGCAGCGGGCAGGCGGGGTAGTGGCCGGGTTCGTTCGGGTCGACCGTCGCGACGTAGGCGAAGGCTCCGATCACCGGGCCGAGCACGCCGAGGGGCACGGCGAGGCGCCGCAGTGCGGGGCCGGCGAGTGGTGCCGCGCTCTCGGGTTCAGCGTTCACCCGATGCATTGTGCCCGTCGGCGGTGGCCCGTGCCCGCCAGGGGTGGGTCGGTGTGCATACGGGAGGTGGGCGAAATGCGGGACACGCTGGTGCTGAACGCGAGCTTCGAGCCGCTGTCGACGGTGA
>NZ_JBSGYY010000087.1:0-3641 GCF_053610705.1 Streptomyces sp. NPDC054872
GGCGCCTGGTCGAGGCGCCGGGGCCGAAGCACAGGGCGAGGGCCAGCCGGTCTCCGCACAACGGTCCGTTGTGGAGTGCCAGCCCACTCAACGCGAGGCTGAGGGGCTCGACGTCGGCTTCGGTGCGGGCTGTTCACTACTGCTGCCGCTGTTCGCCGCGACCAGCAGCAATATGAGCAGCAGGAGCAGCAGGCCGCCGCCACCTACGGCAGCAGCACCCGAACGATTCGGCCGAGCCGTGCCGACGGACCGGTACACCGTCCGGTACTGGGCTCGGCGTTGCGGTCCCGTGCCTCGGTGAACGGTGCGGTAGTGCGGGCGGACGTAGCGGCCGTTGCGGAGATGGCCACGCACGTAGGTCTGCGCCATGGACGGGGATTCCTTTCCGGGGCGGTGACGGCGGGCGCCGTCGTCCTCTGTCGACGGTAGGAACCTCCCTGCCGCCGAAAGAGGGTCAACAACGCGGGGGTGCAGCAGCCCAACTGCGTTGCACCCCCGCGTTGTTGACCCCGCAGCGTTGTCAGTGCAGTGCAGTAGCTTCGTTACTTATGCCACGAAGCGCGCCCAGCCGGGCGGACAGGGAACTGATGGCCGAGGTAAGCGCGGCCGGCGTGACGGTGAGCACCGCCCAACTGGAGCGGTGGCGGCAGTGGGGCCTGCTCCCACGAGCGACCCGGGCCTGGCAGGGCAAGACCGGCAGCAGCTCATTGCTGCCGGAGGGCAGCCGGGAGCTGGCCATCGCGATGGGCCGCCACGCCCGCCGCGGCCGGGGGTGGGTACAGCTGGCCGTGCTCGCCTGGTACGACGGCGCTCCGATCAAGGACGCCGTGCTGACCCGGGCCCTGCGGGAGACCGGCACCCGCTTGATCCAGGAGATTGTGGACAGGTTCCAGCAGGAGGCACAGGCCTGTTCAGTGCCGGAGGGCTTCGAGCTCGACCCCGCGTTCGAGGCAGCCGAGGTGATGGCCCGGCTGATGACGCGCCACAGCAGCCGCCACTGGCAGCAGATGCAGCGCGAGATGCGAGCCCGGCTCCGAGCCCACGGCCACGACGCGCCCCGCGACATCTGGCGCGACATCCTCACCGCTCTGTGGGGAGGCGTGCTGCGCGGGGCCGACGACGAAGCGATCGAGCGATGGCTGGTAGCGGTAGGGGTCTACGAAGACGAACTCCCGCAGAGCGCGCGGCAGACCCTTGAGGTCTTGCTGTTCGCCTTCGGAGTCGAGAAGCTCACCGGCCATCGGCTGCACGAGCTGTTCGACGCACAAGCCCACGCCCTGCAGGAGGGCACCGTCTCAGTGAGCCGGACCGAGCTTGACGAGGCCCGGAACGACCTCCGGGACCTACTCGACGCCTTCGGCATCCCCGAGGAAGCACGTTGCGACCCGCGCAAGAACGAGACCACCGCCCTGCTCATGGCCTACATATGCAGCATCTGGTGCCTCATCCGACGCCAGTTTCCGGTGGGTGCACGGGCAGTGGACGCGCTGCAGGCTGGCCGCGGATTGGTCCTTGACGCACGTAAGGGACCGGGAGAGCTGACCGCAGCTGCCTGAGAGCCGGACTTCGACGGGCCACTCGGATCGTTCTGAGCCTCCCTCCCTCTCTCGCTGAGGGAGAGAGGCCTCCTGCTGCTCGGCCGCTCACCCCGTCTGGTTCCCGGATAAGCTCCCCATATACGTCAGTTATCGACCATTCGGCTAGAGGGGATCAATGCGCCACTCTGATCAAGAACTGCTCGACTTCGACAAGACCGCACTCGCAGACTGGGACGAGGGGCGATCGCAGGCTGCCCTTGAGGGCGAGGATGCTGCGCTCTACCGCAACCACCTACACATTGCTATGCACCTTGATCAGTGGGCAGGGCGGGAGCAGGAGAGGGGTAAGGGCTCCAGCGACGAGGAGCGTCACAGCGCCGGTTACGTAAGGGCGCTTGAGGATGTGGCCGCATTTCTCAGGCAGGCCTACTACTTGCCCGAGGGCTACCAGCTCGGTCCTGTTTGAGCCGCCTTGACGGCGGTCACTGTGAGCACCACACCCCGTCAGATCGGGCCTCGGGCGCCTGTTGGTGTCACAGATATGCCCACAGCTGTGACGCCGAGCGGCCCCTCGAACGAGGGGCCGCCCTTGGCGTGTCGCACTGTCGGGACTACCTGAACGACGTCGCAGTGGACGTAAGCCCTGGCATCCACTGGGCCTCGGGCCCCTGCAGCGCCTTCAGCCGCCGCCAGGTGAATACCCACACGTCCAGGTTGGTTTCCCGGATCCCGCAGGCGTGCAAGTACGCCACGAACCGGTCGTACTTGGGCAGCTCTTCCGAGTTGAGCATGGCCCCGATACTGCTCTTACTCAGGCGACTCCGGCCGCGGTCCGCCAGTGTCCGCAGCGACGGTGAACCCGCCCAGATCCGGACGGCACGCAAGGCCTCGACGAACTGAGCCGGCGTGGCCACCGTCAGCGGGTCCGGCTGTCCAAACTGAGGCAAGGGAATGTCGCTGCGGAACACGGTCTCGCTTCGGCCTTGCCCCCGCTCCCCGAGTGCTTGATCCAAAAGCCCCACGATCCGGGCAGTGTCGTCAGGTGCACTATCCAGAGCCGCCAGGAACTTCAGGAGGGCATCGCGCCGAGGGAGCGCACTGCCCGATAGCCACGCGTGGATCGATTGGGGGCTCATCTGGGCACGGTTCGCCAGTGTCCGCAGCGATGTCGCACCCTGCTTAGCTCGCAGTTCGTTGAGAGCTTGCGACAGTGCGGATGCCGCCAGCCTGTCGTTGATTCTCTGGATCGTTGCCACCGCGGTCACCGCCGCTCTCGGTGCTGCAGCCGCCCGAAGAAACGGACGATCGGTCGCGCGAGCGCGGTGGACGTCTTGTCGGCGACTCCGATGAGAAGCGCGGCCCAGAGGGCCCCGGCTACTTCCACGGCGTGGCCGTGGATCCAGAGTTCGCCAAGCGCGATGATCGTGACCGCGAGTGCGGCGACGGTGCCCAGAATCCGACCGAAACCGAAGGGGCGTTGGGCGGGGGGACGCACAACGCATCCGTTCGCCGTCTGAGTGGCAGGCCGGAGAGCCCAACCGCCCTGCGTGTAGAGCCACAACATGAAGAGACCTCCGTGAGGTTCGTCCTAGCCCGGACGCTAAGAAGGGGTTTCGCAGACCCCTGGGGCAGCACCGCGCGGCCCTGTTTTGAGCATGGCGGCACGGTGATGAGAGGAGCAACTTCCGTTTTCACGAGGAGAGTTGGAGCCAGCAACCACTAACTGTTCGGTCGGTCAATAGCTCCACGCCCCGATGCAGGACATGGAGGACCCGCCTACCGCTGCAGCCGCTCCGAGACCGTCCAGGAGTGTCCAAGAACGTCCTTGAATGCTGTTGACGTAGTCCTGATCGACGGCAGGAAAGCTGCCTGTCAGCGCCCGCTTGGACAGTGACGCCCAATCTGACTGTCCTAGGCTGTCCTGACCCGTCCCAGAGCGTCCGTGGCGGTTGGCCAGCCAGCCAGTTGATGTGGATAGTAGATGTCGAGACCAGTCCGCCTAGCCCGGACGATTTCGCTCAGGTCCCTATTCGCAGCAGGAACCTGGTGTGTGACCGAGGTCACATGCACATACGGCGAAGGCCCGCATCGAAGATGCGGGCC
>NZ_JBSGYY010000088.1:0-2076 GCF_053610705.1 Streptomyces sp. NPDC054872
CAGCCCCTATACTTCGCCTTACGGCTTCGCAGAGACCTGTGTTTTTGCTAAACAGTCGCCTGGGCCTATTCACTGCGGCTCTCTCGGGCTTGCACCCTAACAGAGCACCCCTTCTCCCGAAGTTACGGGGTCATTTTGCCGAGTTCCTTAACGAGAGTTCTCTCGCACACCTTAGGATTCTCTCCTCGCCTACCTGTGTCGGTTTGCGGTACGGGCACCTCTCACCTCGCTAGAGGCTTTTCTTGGCAGTGTGGAATCAGGAACTTCGCTACTATATTTCGCTCGCCATCACAGCTCAGCCTTATGGGAAACGGATTTGCCTATTTCCCAGCCTAACTGCTTGGACGCGGATATCCAATACCGCGCTTACCCTATCCTCCTGCGTCCCCCCATTGCTCAAATGGTGAGGAGGTGGTACAGGAATATCAACCTGTTGTCCATCGCCTACGCCTTTCGGCCTCGGCTTAGGTCCCGACTAACCCTGAGCGGACGAGCCTTCCTCAGGAAACCTTAGGCATTCGGTGGAGGGGATTCTCACCCCTCTTTCGCTACTCATACCGGCATTCTCACTTCTAAGCGCTCCACCAGTCCTTCCGGTCTGGCTTCACAGCCCTTAGAACGCTCTCCTACCACTGTTCGTAAGAACAGTCCGCAGCTTCGGTGATACGTTTAGCCCCGGTACATTTTCGGCGCAGAGTCACTCGACCAGTGAGCTATTACGCACTCTTTAAATGGTGGCTGCTTCTAAGCCAACATCCTGGTTGTCTAAGCAACTCCACATCCTTTTCCACTTAACGTATACTTTGGGACCTTAGCTGGCGGTCTGGGCTGTTTCCCTTTCGACTACGGATCTTATCACTCGCAGTCTGACTCCCAAGGATAAGTCATTGGCATTCGGAGTTTGACTGAATTCGGTAACCCGGTAGGGGCCCCTAGTCCAATCAGTGCTCTACCTCCAAGACTCTTACCTTGAGGCTAGCCCTAAAGCTATTTCGGAGAGAACCAGCTATCTCCAGGTTCGATTGGCATTTCACCCCTACCCACACCTCATCCCCGCACTTTTCAACGTGCGTGGGTTCGGGCCTCCATTCAGTGTTACCTGAACTTCACCCTGGACATGGGTAGATCACCTGGTTTCGGGTCTACGACCACGTACTCATGCGCCCTATTCAGACTCGCTTTCGCTGCGGCTCCGCATCTTCTGCTTAACCTTGCACGGGATCGTAACTCGCCGGTTCATTCTACAAAAGGCACGCCATCACCCGTTAACGGGCTCTGACTACTTGTAGGCACACGGTTTCAGGATCTCTTTCACTCCCCTTCCGGGGTGCTTTTCACCTTTCCCTCACGGTACTGGTTCACTATCGGTCACTAGGGAGTATTTAGCCTTGGGAGATGGTCCTCCCGGATTCCGACGGAATTTCACGTGTTCCGCCGTACTCAGGATCCACTCAGGAGAGAACGAAGTTTTGACTACAGGGCTGTTACCTCCTATGGCGGGCCTTTCCAGACCTCTTCATCTACCTCGTTCCTTTGTAACTCCGTACAGAGTGTCCTACAACCCCAAGAGGCAAGCCTCTTGGTTTGGGCTGATCCCGTTTCGCTCGCCGCTACTCAGGGAATCGCATTTGCTTTCTCTTCCTCCGGGTACTTAGATGTTTCAGTTCCCCGGGTCTGCCTTCTCATATCCTATGAATTCAGATATGGATACCACTCCATTACGAGTGGTGGGTTTCCCCATTCGGAAATCTCCGGATCAAAGCTTGCTTACAGCTCCCCGAAGCATATCGGTGTTCGTCCCGTCCTTCATCGGCTCCTAGTGCCAAGGCATCCACCGTGCGCCCTTTCTAACTTAACCGTTAAAAAGAATCACTACGTGATATCTTGCATTACTAATTGAATGTGATGTCTACTGTTATCTAGTTTTCAAAGAACACGTTTCGAAGGAATGATCCTTCAAAACTAAACAAGACAGGGAACGTTCTGTTTATAAGACCCAAGGTCTTATATTCCGTATAATATCCTTAGAAAGGAGGTGATCCAGCCGCACCTTCCGATACGGCTACCTTGTTACGA
>NZ_JBSGYY010000089.1:0-1883 GCF_053610705.1 Streptomyces sp. NPDC054872
CGTCGCCTCAGGCGTCCGCGCCACCTGCCCCTCAAACGCCACCGGCAACGACACCCACGGAACCTCGACCCGCTCCCCCTGCCAACCGGACAGCAAGTTCGCGCGTTCCGCACCGGCAAGGATCTCCAGTTCCCCGACAGGCTGGTCGGGGTCGGCGACCACGGCGGACAGCAGCCGCCGGAAGCGCTCGACGATCTCCTCGACCGTCACCCGGTCAAACAAATCCGTGGCGAACTCGAAACCGCCCTCAAGCCCCGCCGGCACACCGTCACCGTCAAACAGCTCGGAAAGACCGAGCGACAGGTCAAACTTCGCGGCGTCGCTGTCGTTCGGCTCGACGCTCAGGGCGACGCCGGGCAGCTGGAGATCGGGCCTGCTCTGGTTCTGGAACGCGAGCGCCACCTGGAAGAGCGGGTGGCGCGACATGGAACGGGCCGGGTTGATCACCTCGACGAGGTGCTCGAAGGGCACGTCCTGGTTGCTGAAGGCCCCGAGGTCCACCTCCCGGACGCGGTCGACCAACTGACGGAACGTCGGGTTGCCCGAGAGATCCGTCCGGAGCACCAGCGTGTTGATGAAGAAGCCGACCAGGTCGTCCAGGGCTTCGTCCGTGCGCCCGGCCACCGGTGTGCCGATCGGGATGTCCGTACCCGCACCCATACGCGAAAGCAGCGTCGCGAACGCGGCCTGCACCACCATGAACACACTCGCGCCCGACTCCCCCGCCAGAGCGGCGAGACCGCGGTGCACGGCGGCGTCGAGCGTGAACTCAACGTTGTCGCCCCGGTAGGTCGCGACGGCGGGGCGGGCGCGGTCCACGGGCAGCTCCAGCTGCTCCGGCATACCGGTCAAGGCAGCGCGCCAGTAAGCGACTTGATGGCTAACCAGGCTGTTCGGGTCGTTCTCGTCGCCGAGGAGTTCCCGCTGCCACATCGCGTAGTCGGCGTACTGCACCGGCAGCGGCTCCCACTTCGGGGCGCCACCGCCGACCCGCGCCTCGTACGCCTCGGCGACGTCCCGCGCCAGCGGCGCCATCGACCAGCCGTCGCCGGCGATGTGGTGCAGCACCACCACCAGGACGTGCTCGACCTCGCTCAGCACGAAAAGGCGTGCCCTCATGGGAGCGTCGACCGTGACGTCGAAGCCCTCGCCCCGGAACGCCGACGCGGCCGCATCGAGCTCACCCTTGCCGTCGCCGTGGCCCTTGCGGTCTCCCGTCGACACGCAGTCCATGCCCGCCCAGGCCTGATCCGTGTCGAGGATGTGCTGGTAAGGGGTGCCGTCGGGGCCCTCGGGGAAGACCGTGCGCAGCGACTCGTGACGCTCCATGACGTCCCGCAGCGCGGCGGCGAGCGCGACACGGTCCAGCGTGCCCGTCAGCCGCAGGGTGATGGGCAGGTTGTACGTGGCGGCCGCGGTGCCGTCGAGGCGGTTGAGGAACCAGAGCCGACGCTGGGAAAAGGACAGAGGAATCATCAGTTCTCCTTGGGGCGCGGCATGCGCCGCAGTGCGGGCCGCTGCGACTTCTGCGCGGTTCCCAGCTGTTCGGTCAACGTGGCCACGTTCGGTGCTTCGAAGAGGGCTCGCAGGGGCAGCTCCACGCCGAGGCGGGTGCGGATGCGGCTGATGAGGCGGGTGGCGAGCAGGGAATGGCCGCCGAGATCGAAGAAGCTGTCGTCGATGCCGACCTTCTCCACGCCCAGCACCTCGGCGAAGATCTCGCACAGGGCACGTTCACGTTCCGTGCGCGGCGCACGGAAGGCCACGGCCGCCGCGTAGTCGGGGGCGGGCAACGCACGCCGGTCCAACTTGCCGTTCGCCGTCAGAGGCAGCGCCTCCAAGAACACGACCGCTGCCGGGACCATGAACTCCGGCAGGCGCTC
>NZ_JBSGYY010000090.1:0-1702 GCF_053610705.1 Streptomyces sp. NPDC054872
TGGAATGCTTGATCTGGGACTCGCTGCTTGAGCAATTCCGCGAACCAGTGCATAGGCGGCGCTCGAACAATCGTCCGCGCCCTTGCGCTGGCCACCAGCTGCCCTGGCACAGCCTGGAACGGCCTCGCCCCCCTGAGTCGCGTGCGCAGAACGTCCGCAAGCATCGCCGAGAAGATCGAGCTGCCGCCTGACACCCGCAAAGCCACGCCCTCCTGTCAGGCGACGCCCACTGCGATGCGGGGTGTTGCTGGTTGGTCCAGTGATCAGGAAGCGTCCCGGCCGTTCATGAGCTGTTCTACCGCGGCCAGGACATCGTCCACCGCTGGCGATGCGGCGGCCAGGTCAGCGAGGGAGACGGATGGCCACCCCTTGTAGCCCTTCGCGCGCTGCGCGGCCAGCTTCGTCTTCAGATCTCCGGCGTCCGGTAGGGAATCGGCGAACGTGGACGCCACGTCGTAGCCGAGGTGGTGGGTGATCGACCCGAAGTTGAAGGCAAGTTCGACCTTGTTCATGTCGTACAGCGACAGCGTCCAGACCGGGACCCGCCGGTCCCCGACGGGGTAGTACACGGACATGCTCGGGTACCTGGCCATGCCTCCCTCTGAGCGTCCTTTGGCTGCCGCGTGATCCAGCAGCGTGGCTGCCGCGGTCTTCAGATCCAGGCCGGGCAGGTTGCGTATCGCAGCGTCCATGTCCGCCCGGGTGGTCCGCTGGCTGCTTCGGCGGCCGGAGGGAGATTTCGCCGCCGTGGCGACCTCACCATGGATGCGCGGTACGAGGACGCGTAGTTCGCCGCCGCCCCGGTACTGCGTCAGCTCGACCGCGTACACATCGGTCTGCCGCATCTGCCGGTTAAGGAATTCGACGATCGCCCGCAGCTCCAACGGGATCCGGTCGGCGACGAAGAGCAGGCGCATTTGCCCCGCTGTCAGCCGCTCCTCGACTGTCACCCAGAAGTCGTCCGGAGACTGATCATTAAGCAGTTCCCTGTACGCCTCGTCCAAAGACCTGCCGTCCAGCGCGCAGGTTGCCTCAAACGAGCGCTGAAGCAGCGCGGCAGGCCAGTAACGGGCGCCGTTCGCGGCATAGTCGAGCATCTGTCCCACGACCTCCCGGCGTATCCGGGTATCACTGGCCCGTTTGACCTCGACCAGCGTCGGCACACCGTCGGCATCGACGAAGAGGTGGTCCAGTGAGAACGACGCGCCGGACTCCGCGCTCGTCGGCACGCCCATCTCCCGTGCCACCAGCACCAGTCGCAATGGTTGGCCGTCGGCCAGTGAGCCGAAGTCCAGAATGCGGGGATGCCGGGCGAGGAGTTCTTGGAACTCCGCCTCGGTGTCGAACCCAACTGGTTCCAGAGCCTGGAGGCCCTCACCTAGGACGAACACCGGCTGATCAGTCACTTGTCACTCCACCCCTCATGGACTTGCGAGTCCGACCGCTGGCCAATCCTCACTCCCACATCATTCATGCCGGATGCGACCGGCCGTCCTTATGCGGTCCGGCAGATCGTGATGGTCGGTGCAGTCAGCCGGGTTGGCTGCCAATTATGGCCTTGACCCCGAACCGTCCGCAGGAGCGGCCGGTCTCCCACCGGACCGGACGCATTGCACCTGGGGAGCTCGAGAGCTGGATAGAGGAACAGGGACACTGTCAGGAACAACGCAACTATGCGATCAACCCCATGTCCAAGACCTTC
>NZ_JBSGYY010000092.1:0-1595 GCF_053610705.1 Streptomyces sp. NPDC054872
TCATCAGCCGTATCCGCACCGTCCTGAACGTCGAACTCCCCCTCCGCGCGATCTTCGAGGGCCCGACCGTGCTCCAACTCGCAGACCGGATCGAGGACGCCGCAGACGCCCGTACCGCGCTGACGCCTCGGCCGCGCCCCGCGGAGATCCCGCTGTCGCCCGCCCAGCGAGGGCTGTGGCTCCTGAACCGCATCCAGGGACCGGCTGCGGCCACATACAACGTGCCCATCGCGCTGCGTCTCTCCGGCGAACTGAACAGAGAGGTGCTCGGACGCGCCCTCCAGGACGTCGTCGCACGGCACGAGAGCCTGCGGACGCTCCTTCTGGAAGACGTGGAAGGCACGCCTTACCAGAAGATCCTGACTCCTGACGAGGTCAGTCTGCCCCTGCCCATCGCCGAGATCGCCGAAGCGGAGGTCCGGACGGCCGTCGCGGCTGTGGCGAATCAGGGATTCGAGCTGAGCGCCGAAATACCCTTCCGAGCAAAGCTATTCGTGCTGAGCGAGGACGAGCACGTCCTTGTGGTCGTCCTGCATCACGTCGCTGGTGACGGCTGGTCGATGGCGCCGCTGGGGCGGGACGTGGCGGCGGCGTACGAGGCGCGGATCGCAGATCGTTCCCCGGCCTGGCGGTCGCTGCCCGTGCAGTACGCGGACTACGCGATCTGGCAGCGGGAGCTGCTGGGCGACGAGAACGACTCGGAGAGCGTACTCGGTCAGCAACTCGCGTACTGGAAGGCCCGACTCGACGCTCTTCCTGACCAGTTGGAGCTGCCCACCGATCGGCCCCGCCCGGCGGTGGCCTCGCACCGCGGAGACCGTCTGGTTTTCGAGGTGGGCGCGGAGGTCCACGCGGGTCTGGTCGACCTGGCGCGGGTGTCGGGCGCGAGCGTGTTCATGGTGGTGCGGGCAGCCTTCGCGGCACTTCTTTCGCGGCTCGGGGCCGGGACAGACATCGCGATCGGCTCGCCGATCGCAGGTCGTACGGACGAGGCACTGGACGACCTGGTCGGATTCTTCATCAACACTCTTGTCCTGCGCACCGACTTGTCCGGCGACCCCACCTTCCGCGAGCTGGTGGAGCGGGTCCGTGAGACTGACCTGGCCGCCTACGCGCACCAGGACGTGCCCTTCGAGCACGTCGTCGAGGCGCTCAACCCCGAGCGGTCGCTGTCGCGCCACCCCCTCTTCCAGGTGATGCTGACCTTCCAGAACAACGAGCAGGCCCAGTTCAGGCTGCCCGGACTGACCTTCACGAGCGAGTCGACCGGGGACGGCGCCGCGAAGTTCGACCTCCAGCTGGGCGTGCACGAGCAGCACGGGGACGACGGCGGTGCGGCGGGTCTCGTCGGCGCCTTCGAGTTCGCCACGGATCTCTTTGACCGGGTGACGGTCGAGGGGCTGGTGGATCGGTTCAACCGGGTGCTGGCCGCGGTGGCGGCGGATCCCGATCGCCAGGTGGGCGAGCTGGACGTCCTGTCTTCCCACGAGCGTGGGGAACTGCTGTCCGGTTGGCAGGGGGAGCGGGTCGAGGTTCCGTGGGTGTCGTTGCCGGTGGCGTTTGAGGGGCAGGTGGCGCGGACGCCTGAGGCGACG
>NZ_JBSGYY010000093.1:0-1537 GCF_053610705.1 Streptomyces sp. NPDC054872
TGCTGTCCGGTTGGCAGGGGGAGCGGGTCGAGGTTCCGTGGGTGTCGTTGCCGGTGGCGTTTGAGGGGCAGGTGGCGCGGACGCCTGAGGCGACGGCCGTGTTGTTCGAGGACACCGTCCTTTCTTTCGCCGAGCTGAATGCGCGGGCGAATCGTCTGGCGCGGTTCTTGGTGGGTCGGGGTGTGGGGCCTGAGGGTCTGGTGGCGTTGGTGTTGCCGCGTTCGCCGGAGTTGTTGGTGGCGATGCTGGCGGTGCTGAAGGCGGGTGCTGCGTATGTTCCGGTGGATCCGAAGTATCCGGCGGAGCGGATCGCGTACGTCCTGGGGGATACCGACCCCGCCGTGGTCATCACCGACGCGTCCGTACGGAGCGTCGTGCCGGAGGGCCACCCGGTGCTGCTTCTTGAGGACATCGCTGGTGCGGTGGCGTCAGCGTCGGATGTGGATGTCCGCGACGAGGAGCGGAGCTGTGCTCTGTCGCCGTCGCATCCGGCGTATGTGATCTATACGTCGGGTTCTTCGGGTCGTCCGAAGGGTGTGGTGGTCGGTCATGCGGGTGTGGTGAATCTGGCGCGGGATCACATCGCGCGGCTGGGTGTGGACGGTGGGAGTCGTCTGTTGCAGTTTGCGTCGCCGAGTTTTGACGCGGCGGTGGCGGACATGTGGCCGGCGTGGCTGGCGGGTGCGGCGCTTGTGCTGGGGTCGGCGGAGCAGCTGACCCCGGGCGCGCAGCTCTCGCAGCTCATAGCGGAGTTCGGGGTGACGCATGCGACGTTGCCGCCGGCGACGTTGCCGGTGTTGGGGGAGTCGGGCGGGCTGCCCGAGGGCCTGACGTTGGTGGTTGCAGGTGAGGCGTGTTCGGCGGAGGTGGCGCGTACGTGGTCGCGGGGCCGTCGGATGGTGAACATCTATGGTCCGACAGAGGCCACGGTGGCCTCGACGTCGAGTGTGCCGCTGACGCCGGAGTCGGTCGGGGTGCCGCCGATCGGGCGGCCGGTGTGGAACACCCGCGCCTATGTGCTGGACGACCGCCTGAACCCCGTCCCCACTGGCGTCCCCGGTGAGCTGTATCTCGCGGGAGCGCAACTGGCGCGCGGCTACCTGAATCGTCCGGGCCTGACGGCGGAGCGTTTCGTGCCCGATCCGTTCGCGGATGCGCCGGGGAAGCGCATGTACCGGACCGGTGACGTGGTGCGTCGTCGTCGGGATGGTCAGTTGGAATACGTCGGGCGGGCGGATGAGCAGGTCAAGGTCCGTGGTTTCCGTATCGAGCTCGGTGAGGTGGAGGCCGCCCTCGCCTCTCACCCCGAGGTGGCGCAGGTCGTCGTCATCGCCCGTGAGGACCGTCCCGGCGACAAGCGTCTGGTCGCCTACGTCGTGCCGGTGACGTCGGGTGCGACCGTGGACGCGGGCCAGGTCCGCCAGTACGTGGGTGAACGGCTGCCGGAGTTCATGGTGCCTGCCGCGGTCGTCACGCTGGTCGGGCTGCCGCTGACCGCGCACCGCAAGGTCGACCGACGCGCCCTGCCCGCCCCCGA
>NZ_JBSGYY010000094.1:0-1487 GCF_053610705.1 Streptomyces sp. NPDC054872
TCCTGGAGTTCTCCGTTGATCTGTTCGATCGGGGGACGGTTGAGGGTTTGGTGGAGCGGTTCGGTCGGGTGTTGGCCGGTGTGGTGGCGGATGCTGATGGCCGGGTGAGTGGGCTGGAGGTGTTGTCGGAGGCTGAGCGGTGTGAGTTGTTGGAGGTGCGGAATGCGACGGGTGTTGTGGTTCCGTGGGTGTCGTTGCCGGTGGGTTTTGAGCGGCAGGTGGCATCTACTCCCGGGGCGACGGCCGTGGTGTTCGAGGGTGTGGAGTTGTCGTATGCGGAGCTGAATGCGCGGGCGAATCGTCTGGCGCGGTTGTTGGTGGAGCGGGGTGCTGGTCCGGAGCGTGTGGTGGCGTTGATGTTGCCGCGTTCGGAGTGGTTGCCGGTGGCTTTGCTGGCGGTGGTGAAGTCGGGTGCTGCGTATGTGCCGGTTGATCCGGCGTATCCGGCGGAGCGGATCGCGTACATGTTCCAGGACGCCGACCCGGTGTGTGTGCTCGGATCGGAGCAGACGCTGGCGCGACTCCCCGAGGAGCTGTTGGCCCGGGGCGTCGAGGTCACGGGCGATGCGGTGGCCGGGTATGCGGACGCGGATTTGTCGGTGGTGGAGCGGGGTGGTGTCGAGCTGCGGCCTGAGCATCCGTTGTATGTGATGTATACGTCCGGGTCGACGGGGCGGCCGAAGGGTGTGGTGTTCCCGGCGGGTGCGATGGTGAATCTGCTGGCCTGGAACGCGGAGATTCTTACCGGTGGGGTGGGTAAGCGGACCGGTCAGTTCGCGGCTTTGGGTTTTGATGCTGCGGCGCATGAGATGTTCTCGGCGTTGTGGTCGGGCAAGGCGTTGGTGGTGCCGCGTGATGAGACGCGGCGTAGTGCGGCGGAGTTGGTGCGGTGGTTCGCCGAGCATGAGGTGGGTGAGTTGTTCGCGCCGATGCCGATGGTGGAGGCGGTCGCGGAGGCGGCGGCTGAACTCGGTGTCGATCTGCCTGAGTTGAGGGATGTCGCGCAGGCTGGTGAGGCGTTGGCGTTGCACGGTTCGGTGCGGGAGTTCTTTACGTCGGTGCCGGGGCGTCGGGTGCACAACTATTACGGGCCGACGGAAACGCATGTGGTGACGGCGTTGTCTCTGGAGGGTGATCCGGCGCAGTGGCCGGTGTTGCCGTCGATCGGTCGGCCGGTGGCCAACAGTCGGGTCTATGTCCTGGATGAGCGGTTGCGTCCGGTCCCGGTAGGGGTGGCGGGCGAGCTGTATCTGGCGGGTGCGCAGTTGGCCCGCGGCTATCTGAATCGCCCCGCCCTGACGGCCGAACGCTTCGTGCCCGACCCCTTCGCCACTCCCGGCGAGCGGATGTATCGCTCGGGTGACCTGGCGCGGTGGCGGGCGGACGGCAGCGTGGAGTTCCTGGGGCGTGCGGACTTCCAGGTGAAGATCCGTGGTTTCCGTGTGGAGCTCGGTGAGGTGGAGGCGGTGGTTGCCTCGCATCCGGAT
>NZ_JBSGYY010000095.1:0-1201 GCF_053610705.1 Streptomyces sp. NPDC054872
CCGGAGTTCATGGTGCCTGCCGCGGTCGTCACGCTGGTCGGGCTGCCGCTGACCGCGCACCGCAAGGTCGACCGACGCGCCCTGCCCGCCCCCGAGTGGGTCGAGGCCCGAGGCGTACGTGGCCCGCGTGACGCCCGCGAGGACGTCCTCTGCGCGATCTTCGCCGAGGTGCTCGGCGTGGAGCGTGTCGGCATCGATGACAGCTTCTTCGACCTGGGCGGCCACTCGCTGCACGCTACACGTGTGATCAGCCGCATCCGTGCGGTGTTCGGCATGGAGGTCCCACCCCGCGCGATGTTCGAGGCGCCGACCGTCGCGCAGTTGGTCGCGCGCATGGCGGACGCCCAAGGTGCCCGAACGGCGCCGGTGCCAGCGGATCGCCCCGCCGAGATCCCCCTGTCGTTCGCGCAGCGCCGGCTCTGGTTCCTCAACCGCTTCGAGGGCCCCGAGTCCGTCACGTACAACATGCCCATCGCTCTGCGACTCACCGGTCCGCTGGACCGCGACGCCATGCGCGCAGCCCTGTGCGACATCGTCATACGGCACGAGTCGCTGCGCACGGTCTTCCCGGAGGGCGCGGACGGCGTGCCCGTCCAGCGCGTCCTCGACGCGGCGGACTCCATGGTCGAGATGCCGGCAAGGGAAATCCGCGAGTACGAGGTCACGGACGCGATCGCAAAGACCGCGCGGCGTGGGTTCGACCTCACCTCCGAAGCCCCATTGCGTGCCGCCCTGTTCGGTCTGAACAACGCCACTCACGTCCTGGTCGTTGTGCTGCACCACATCGCGGGCGACGGCTGGTCGATGGCACCGCTGGCGCGCGACGTCGCGCTGGCATACGAGGCGCGTACGACGGGCCGCGCCCCCAGCTGGAAGCCGCTGCCGGTGCAGTACGCGGACTATGCGCTGTGGCAGCAGGACGCTCTCGGCGACGAGTCCGACCCCGAGAGCCTGATCAGCCGTCAACTCGCCTACTGGACGCAGCAACTATCCGACCAGCCCGACCAGTTGGAGCTGCCCACGGATCGCCCCCGCCCGGCGGTTGCCTCGCACCGAGGCGGCACCGTGCCGGTGAACGTCGACGCGGAACTGCACCAGGGGCTCGTCCGCCTCGCGCGGGAGTCCGGTGCGAGTGTGTTCATGGTGGTGCGGGCGGCGTTCGCGGCGTTGTTGTCGCGGATGGGTGCGGGTACCGATATCC